>JAKAVA010000047.1 GCA_021827645.1 Planctomycetota bacterium | reverse complement strand
TCTACATGTCCTATCTCCGCAGAAAATAGACAGCAAATAATTTCTCCGGCGTACGAACGCCGGAGCGGATTGAAACACGTTACACTTGTGGGAAAAAAGCGTGTTGACGATTTCTCCGGCGTACGAACGCCGGAGCGGATTGAAACTGTAGCACAATGCTACGGGCCAAACCCACTGCCCAGATTTCTCCGGCGTACGAACGCCGGAGCGGATTGAAACAGAAGCAGGTATTGAGGAAGACCACTCTTATCCAGCATTTCTCCGGCGTACGAACGCCGGAGCGGATTGAAACTTTTCCGCTAAGCATCCGTTCGACATGAGCCATTAAATTTCTCCGGCGTACGAACGCCGGAGCGGATTGAAACTTCCGCTGAGCAACCGCTCGACTTGCATCAGTAATATTTCTCCGGCGTACGAACGCCGGAGCGGATTGAAACAGTTTTATTGCCGACGTCATTCTTTACACAAGACTATTTCTCCGGCGTACGAACGCCGGAGCGGATTGAAACTTCCACCCCAAAATAGAGCGATTTTACGTATTCCAATTTCTCCGGCGTACGAACGCCGGAGCGGATTGAAACTCATCAGATGCCGGACAACTTTACCCAGTGGGGTATTTCTCCGGCGTACGAACGCCGGAGCGGATTGAAACGCACAGTAGTATCTTTTGTTACCGGATAACCAACAATTTCTCCGGCGTACGAACGCCGGAGCGGATTGAAACCATTTAGTCGCCTTATTTTCCAGATAAATCATGAATTTCTCCGGCGTACGAACGCCGGAGCGGATTGAAACTGATAACCGTCCCCGTGTAAGATAATTCACTGTGATTTCTCCGGCGTACGAACGCCGGAGCGGATTGAAACCTGATCAAAGTCCTCTGGGAGTTGACCACTGGCATTTCTCCGGCGTACGAACGCCGGAGCGGATTGAAACATGTCACCGGTAGACTGAATTTCAAACTGAATTAAATTTCTCCGGCGTACGAACGCCGGAGCGGATTGAAACGCAGCCAAGGTTGCCGCGCGTGGTAGCCACCTTTGGATTTCTCCGGCGTACGAACGCCGGAGCGCGGCTCACCGAGATTTGAAATCCTAAATCCGAAATCCTAAATTTTGAAATCTGAGATTTGAAATTTGAAATTTGAGATTCCGCGATCCCGCAGACGCGCAATCACCCCCTCGCGCTGCCCGACGAATTCATGTTCTCAATCTTCCCCCGCCTGTCCATCGCCAAGTTCGCAAGCTCATCCGCACGCGAATTCGATTCCCGATACACATGCGCGATCGACCAGTCCGATATGAACGATAATTCCCGCATCACCTCGGCGTAGAGCGGCTTGAGGTCCGGGCTTTTCACACGGTACTGACCATTAACCTGCCGCACCACCAGTTCGCTGTCGGCACGAATCCGCAGTTTCTTCGCTCCCAGCCGACGCGCCGCCTGCACCCCGCGAAGGAACGCGGTATATTCCGCGACATTGTTGGTGGCGTGATCCAGCACATCACCCAATTCATAAACCATCCGTCCGTCCGGCGTGCTGATCGTCACACCGATCCCGGCCAGGCCGGGGTTGCCGCGCGACCCCCCGTCAAACTGCAGATGCAACTCTTCAAAAGTCCCGGTTGCTGTTTCTTTTTGCATGGAAATGACTCTCGCCTGCAGGCCAAGGATTAATATTCAGTTCAAAGCAGCGGTCGCCGAACCCGGTGCCTTATCACCCCATTCGCCGCCATATTCCCGTCTCGGGTCACTTCGCGGTGCTCTTTTCGCCGGTGCCGGTCACTTGGGCGAAATATAGAATCCGGCCGCAGGAGCGGCATCGGCGGATTTCATCGCGTCCGCGAATCAAATTGATATCTTCCCGATTCAGCCCCATGAAGCATCCGCCGCAGGCGATATTTTCCAGATCGCCCTCCTCATATTCCACCGGGGCCATGGCCTCGCCGGGAAGGCGCTGGGCAATGCGCTCATACTGCTTGAGCGCCTCGGCGGGGACTTTTTCCGCCGCCTCCACCCGCATATTCTGCAGTTCGGTAATTCGCTGATTGAATTGGCTCACCTTCTCCGCACTGGATTGCCGCAATTGTTCCAGTGTTTCAGTCGCTGAGGCACGCTTGGCCGTAAGGGCGGTCATCGCCTCTTTGATCCCCTGCGATTTGGCCATCAGGCCTTCGGTTTTGGTCTCCATCTCGGCCACCAATGCCTTTTCCGCCGAGATTTGAACCAGGATGGCGGAATACTCTTTATTGGTCTTGGTTTCGTTCAGGGCGGTGCGCATCTTTTCAATGTGCTCCACCTTGACGCTGGTTTCCAATTCCTCGGCGGCAATTTTGGCCTGCACTTCCCGCAGGTCATGTTCCATCTGGGCCAACTCGGCATCGAGTTTGGCAAGATTGGCCTCGGCTGATCGCTGGTCTCGGGTTACATTTTCAAGCCCTTCGCGCGCCTCACGCAGCGCACGATCCGTATGGTGCAGATTCAGAAGGGCGGGAATGGTTACAAACTCTGGCATCATTCACCTCTCAACGAATTCCTGAGTGTATCCGTACAAGGCCGATCTGCCAATTCAAATCCTCTCAAACCGCCTGGCAGGAATAACGGATGCGAAATCGCGACGCATGGCCCGCGGGCTTGAGTCTGCAGTTTTATGGGTATTCGCACGGCGGGCAGATCAGGCAGATAAGCCGGGCATCCGCCGATGGATGAAAAATTTTCAAAAAATTTGCCGCCCAACTATACGAATTGAAGTCTGGTGTGTATTATCTCATCGTTCGGATTCGGCAGGAGAATGAAAATGAATCAGACAGCGGTAAATCAGGCAATCGATGGGCTTCGCGACGTGGTGGCCTTGAATTCAGATATCTGCTCCATAGAGAATGGGATCCTCTGCTATCGCGGTTACAATATTGATGAGCTGGCGGAAAATTCCAATTTCGAGGAAGTGGTTTTCCTCCTCTGGAACGCCCGCCTGCCCAAACGTGATGAACTTGAAACATTCCGGCTCTCCATTGCCGAACAGGCCCAGTTGCCCGAAGGCCTGCTTGCCATGATGAAGTCCTTTCCGCGTCGCACCACCCCGATGGAGGCGATCCGAACGGCTGCCAGTGCCATGGCGATGTTTGATGCGGAATCTGAAGATATGTCGCCGGCGGCCAATGGTCGCAAGGCGGTTCGGATTCTGGGCCAGATGGCCAGCGTCGTGGCCGCATGGGACCGGATACGAAATGATCGTACCCCGCTGGCGCCTCGTCGCGATTTGACCCTTGCGGGCAATTTCCTTTACATGCTCACGGGCCTGCAGCCCGAGCCGCTCGCCGCCCGCGCTCTGGATAAGGCGTACATCCTTCATGCCGATCATGAACTCAACGCCAGCACCTTCGCGGCCCGCGTGGCTGCCGGAACCCTCACCGATATGCACTCAGCCGTCACGGCCGCCATTTGTGCACTCAAAGGTCCGCTGCACGGGGGCGCCAATGAACAGGTGATGCGGATGCTTAACGAAATCGGCGGCGAAAAACAGGTGGAGCCGTACATCCGCCGCAAACTCGATAATCATGAGAAAATCATGGGGTTCGGACACGCGGTCTACAAAAACGGCGATCCGCGCGCCCGCCATCTCAAGGAGATGTCGCGCCAGCTTGGCAAGCTCACCGGCCAGGAGCAATGGTACCGGATGTCGACCAGCATCGAAGACATGGTGACCAAAGCGAAAAACCTCAAGCCGAATGTGGATTTCTACAGCGCGTCGGTCTACCACTATCTGCATATCCCATCCGATCTCTTTACTCCCATTTTTGCGATAAGTCGTTCCAGCGGTTGGATCGCCCACATCTTGGAGCAATACAGCCGCAACAAGCTGATCCGGCCACGGGCCAATTACATCGGCGCGCGCAATCAGAAGTGGGTTTCGGTGGATCGCCGCTGATCGGTGGGGCGGGCGGCCCATCGCTCCGCGGGCGTGTGCGGGCAATGTCATTGAATAACGATTTCCAAATGGGCTGCAAATCATGAACATTGTTGTGGTCGGGCCGCATCCGGATGATCAGGAAATAGCCATGGGCGGAACCATCGCCCTCCTGGTATCCCAGGGGCATTCCGTGACCTTGATCGACATGACCACCGGCGAACCGACACCTTTCGGTTCTCCTGAAGTGCGCAGCGGCGAGGCCGCAGCGGCCGCTCAAATTCTCGGCGTCAGCCGGGTTCCCCTCGGACTGGTCAACCGGGAGGTGATCTACGGCCTCTCAGCCCGCCACAAGCTGGCGGCTCAGTACCGCAGGCTGCGACCTGATATCCTCTTTATTCCCTATCCGCAGGATGCCCATCCGGACCATCGTCAAGTGACGCAAATTGCCGAAGATGCCCGCTTTGACGCCAAACTCACCAAAAGCACCATTCCCGGAGAGCCGTATCATCCGCCCCGCGTCATTTATTATTTCTGCAGCCATCTGCGGTTTAATTTTCCGGCGAGTTTCTCGGTGGACATTTCCGCACAGATGGATATAAAAGTTTCGGCGATCAAGTGTTATAAGTCTCAGTTTGAGACAGGTCGCAGCGATCCGGAGCAATGGCGGATATTGCATCAGATCCGCAGTGTGAACAGTTATTTCGGATCGACCATCAAGCGGTCGTTCGCCGAACCATTTTATGTGCTCGAGTCATTGGGGTTCAGCGGGTTTCATGATCTCATTCTTTAGGTCTCTTTAACGACGGAGCATAACATGCCGGATCAAACGATCGAAGAATCCAAACAACTGGAAGTCAGCGGGGGGGATGTAAGCGTCAAAAGTGCCGTTCCACGCATCAATCGTTTCTTTGAGGCGGTTACCAAGGTGGAAGGAAGCGATCTGCACATTAAGGCCGATGCCATTCCGCGTATTCGCAAGGGCGGCCGATTGATGCAGACCAATTCCTCGGCGATGAAAAATGCGGAAATCGAATCCATGGTGAAGGAAATGCTCACCGAGGAACAGTGGCATGATTTCAGTCACCGCGGGTCGCTGGATATCGCCTACGCCATTACGCCCGTCGACCGTTTTCGGGTCAACATCTTCCGTCAGCGGGGAATGGTGAGTCTGGCGGCACGCCGCATCAACCCGAAAATTCCGAATTTCAGCCAGCTTAACCTTCCGCCCATTTTTGAAAAGATCGCCGAACATGAGCAGGGGCTGGTGATGCTCGCGGGCATCACCGGCAGCGGCAAGAGCACCACCATTGCGGCGATGCTTGAGCAGGTCAATCAACGTCGCTCTTGCCATATTGTGACCATCGAAGATCCGATTGAATATCTGTATGTCGATAAAAAGGCGTACATCAATCAGCGTGAGGTGGGGCTGGATGTAGAGAGTTTCAGCGATGCCATCCGCTATCTCATGCGTGAAGACCCGGACGTGATTCTTATCGGTGAGATGCGCGATAAAAACACCTTTCAGGCGGCGGTGCAGGCCGCTGAAACCGGCCACATGGTATTTTCCACCATTCACGCCAGTTCCGCGCCCGGCGCCATCACCCGTCTGCTGGAACTTTTCCCGCCGGACATGCACACCAATATCCGCCAGGCCATTGCCACGAATATGAAGGCCATCATTTTCCAGAAACTGGTCCCCTCGATCAAATCGGGCCTGGATCGCGTACCCGTAGTGGAAGTGATGCTCACCTCGCCGTCAGTGCGCAAGTACATACTTGAAGGGCGCGAAAATGAACTCGGCCAGGTGATCCGTGGCGAGCGGCATGCCGGTATGATTGACTTCAACGACATGCTGGCGGAACTGGTGCAGAGCGAATTTATTGCCTCCAAGGAGGCGTATCTGGCATCGCCCAATCCGGACGAACTGCGCATGCGGATGAAAGGGATCAAGACCTCAACCTGATCTTCGGTGCAGCCGACGCTTTCAGATCGATGCGATCGGCGTCATCGCGCCCGCAGGAGTTTGAAGGTGCTGTTGCTGGCAAGATTTTGAATCTATGGTACCTTTACCCAAGTCGGTGGTCGGGTTGATCCCGAGTGAATTTCTTTCCGGCTTATTTACGTGGCGGTGGTGATGCACGGCTTTGTTTATGTCAATCCGATTTTCCTGATTGTTTTCTTTCTGATCATCCTTGGTTGGGCAAAATTTGCCACATGGATCAGCACCGATCTCAATCAGCTCAATGATCAGAACGAAACCGTGTGGCGATCCGTACTTCTCGGGTCGTTTGGCCTCAACCTCCTGCTCTGGATCATCATCCCCAACTTTGCCGGTGCCTTGATTGCCAATCTGATTGTGATCGGCGGCATTTTCGGCTACTACATCAAGATACGTGTCGCACAACTCGGCCCGCCCCCCAATCCCCTCGATATGCTCACCGGCAAACTCGGCTCCACGGCCGAACAGCGGCAGGCCAAGAAATCGGCCGGGCAGTTGGCCCTCTCCTACCTCAATGCCGCCGGGCGCGGTGCCCCGCTTCCCAAAGTGGATGATCCCGCTTACAACGGCGTGGTGTTGCTGGACAACCTGATATTCAGCGCGCTGGAGGCCCGCGCCCAGCGTATTGATCTGATCCCCTCCGAGCAGGCCTACGATGTCATCTACACCACCGATGGCGTTGGATATCCGCAATCCGGCATGCAGCGCAGCGCCGCAGAACCGATCATCCAATCCGTCAAATTGATATCCGGACTCTCATTGGACGAGCGGCGACGCCCCCAGAAATCATCCCTCACGGTGATGGATGCGGCGCACAATCGAACGCCTCTGGTCATTCGTACCAGCGGAACCACTGCCGGCGAGCGCCTTACGCTCGTCATGAGCAGTTCCGACAACTACAAGATGCCGCTGGATAACATCGGCCTCTCGTCCGAGCAACTTGCCGCGATGCGCACCATTGTCGGTGATAATTCAGGCTTGGTCATTGTGGCATCACCGCCTCATATGGGGCGTACCACCACGCTCTATTCCCTGATTGGGGCGCACGATGCCTACACCCGCAGCATTCAGACGCTTGAGGCCAATCCTCGGGCGGAATTTGAATCCATCACCGTCAACCCATTCGACCCGCAGGCCATGAACGCCAGTCACAGCAAGTTGCTTCAAAGCATCTGCCTGAAAGACCCCGACATTCTTCTGGTGGGGCAGTGTCCCGATGCCGCGACGGCGGAAGTCATCTGTCGCTACGCCTCCAACGATCATCGGGTTTATCTGGGCCTGCGGGCTGGGTCCGATGCCCCGACCATCATCGACTTGTGGCGAAAACTCCTCCCGGACAAGGAACTCGCCGCCCGTCCGTTACGCGCGGTGGTATGTCAGCGCCTCATCCGTCTCCTCTGTCCGACCTGCAAGATACCCTATCAACCCGACGCCGAGACACTGGCGAAATTAAACCTTCCCGTCGGCCGTCAGATGCAGGTTTTCAAGGCCAACACCCAACCGGCACGCGATCCCAAGGGTAATCCCGTCAAATGCCCTGACTGCGCCAGCCTCGGATATCGCGGCGTGACAGGCTTGTTTGAAGTGCTGGTGGTGACGCCGGAAATTCGGGATATGATCGCGCATGGTCGGCCGGTTGAGGAAATACGGAATGCTGCCCGGAAAAACGGCATGATGATGCTCGTGGAACAGGGCATACGCAAGTTTGCGCTGGGCATTACCTCCATCCAGGAGGTGACCCGGGCACTCAGCGCCGAGCGAGCCAGGAAAACGCGTGAGGAAAAAATTACCTCCGCCAGCGGCAGCAGCACCACGGGTGTGGGATATGCCTCTCCCGGCGAGAGTCGATCGGAATAGCGAGCGATAATTCATGATCATAGACATTATAGTATTATTATTCCTGGCGTTGATCGTCTTCCTGATGGTCAATGAAGGCCCGTTTTCGGCATTGATCCTTCTTTTCTGCTCTCTGGTCGCCTCCTTCGCCGCCATGGGTTACTACGAACGCACGGCAAACATCTTCGCCAAATGGCCGGATATGGCACGCGGCGTTGCATTCCTTCTGATCTTTTTCGTGCTGCTTACCGTCACACGCACCGTTTTCGACTTTCTTGTCCGGGACGACATCGAACTTCCCCCTCTGCCCGCCAAAATTGTTTCCGGAACCATCGGATTTTTCGTTGGGATGGTTGTCATCGGCACCGTGCTCATCGGCATTCAGATGCTCCCGCTCACATCCACCATCGCCGGGTACAACCGCTACCCCAATGGCATGGCTCGAAGTTCATCCGCCATCTGGTTTGACCCGGATGGTTTTGTCGAGTCCATCTGGGATATTACCAGCGGCAATTCGGTCGGCGGCTCTCCGGCGTTTGCCATCGTCCATCCGCATCTGCTGCGGGAGCTTTACGGCCTGCGCTACACCGTCCAGTTTGCTGGGCATAAGACGCTGTCCCCCTCGCTGTTGAAAGTCATGGCGGCTGGAACCATTCCGGCTGATAAAGGATCGCTGTTCCACATTCCGCCCATGCCGGGAAAGAAAATTGTGGTTATCCGAACGGAAGTCCATCACGGATCCACGCAACCGGCTGTTTCTTCCGATTCCGGTTATTTCCGCCTTACGCCGTCCGAGGTCCGACTGGTGACAACCAATGGGCATCAGTATTACCCCGTCGGTTTTCTCAGAGATGGCGCGGTATTTCAAAAGCTCACCTTTAATTCGGCCATGGTGGACGACTATCGGCATGTCAAGGGTCACCGAGTGGTCATCCAGAACTGGATATTCGCCCTTCGTCCATCGCAAAAGCCCTATTTTATTGAACTCAAAGGCACCGCACGCGGTATGATTGCCGGTGTCGGTATCACCA
Source organism: Planctomycetota bacterium (assembly GCA_021827645.1). Lineage (GTDB taxonomy): Bacteria > Planctomycetota > Phycisphaerae > WQYP01 > WQYP01 > JAJZGD01. Next base: position 5,897 of record JAKAVA010000047.1, on the reverse strand, counting down.
AAACGCTCGCCGCTCTTCCCATGCATGATTATCCCAAACTGGCCTATGAAAATTCCAAGCTTACCATTACCGTCGCCGCCTACGCCAAGGTGGGAACATTGGTGGGCGTGGCGGTGCCCGCTCACATCCGCATGTTGAAAATCGCAGGGCTCGTGCAGGCGGCCTACAGACGCCTCGGTGTCATCAGCCGTGCCATCACCAACAGCCAACCCCCGTGGTCCGATGCTTCTTCCAAGACCGTCGGAACACCCACTGCGGAACAGGCTGGCCAGTGGCGGAGCATGGGAAACCAGTTGATTGCCGCCGGCAATTCGCATGAAGAACCTTGGTGGGAGGTGTTGCAACTGCTGATCACCAGCCAGGTCAGCACCGATACGAGCCGCTCGCTGGCACGTGAACGTCACTTTTTCAAAAATCAGATCATTCCTCTGCTCAATGCGCAGGAGCCTGTCAATCTCCGCCTCACCCCGGGGCAGCCTACGACCATCAAGATTGCGCCGGGTAATTGGCAGATTATCCTCTGGAGCATTCACTCTTCCCGAATGTACGTCTGGAGTAAGTCGGCTTCAGTGCGGATCGGACAGGCTAACAGTGTGACGCTCGGTGGATCGGATCAGATTGTCAATTACAATCTGAGTAAATAATTCCCCACGGCGCTTGACGTAAAGGGCACTTTGTAACTATAACCCGGATAGGTGACGCCCTAATGCGATGACCATTCGCTGCAGGCCTCGACCGGTTGGAACTTCGGATTTTCTTGAAAGGAGATCACATCATGGCATTTACATTACCATCCCTTCCGTACGATTTCGCGGCACTCGAGCCGATCATCGATTCCCAAACCATGCAGATTCACCATGGCAAACATCACGGAGGTTACGTAGCGAACCTCAACAAGGCGATTGAGGGAAAGGCAGCCCTTGAATCCAAATCCCTCGAAGCCCTCATCGGTGATTTGGCGGCGGTGCCGGACGATATCCGCGGTGCCGTACGCAACAACGGTGGCGGACACGCCAATCATTCCCTGTTCTGGCAGATCATGGCGCCTCACGGCCACGGCGGAGGTGGCGAACCCACCGGTGAATTGCTTGCCGCCATCAATGCGGACTTCGGAAGCGTGACGGAATTGAAAGCCAAAATCAATGATGCCGGAGCCAAACGTTTTGGTTCGGGCTGGGCGTGGCTGGTAGTTAAGAATGGCAAACTCGCCGTCGGATCCACCGCCAATCAGGATAATCCACTCATGGGTGACACGGTCGCCGGTTTTTCAGGCAAGCCCATTCTCGGCGTGGACGTTTGGGAACATGCCTATTATCTGAAATATCAGAATCGGCGCCCGGATTACCTTGCCGCCTGGTGGGGCATTGTAAATTGGACCAAAGTGGCCGAACTGTATAAAGCCGCCCGGTGACCTGTTTGCCGGCCGGAAATAACTCAGGCGGCCGATCAAGACTTCTCTTGGACCGTTCCGCCGCTTAAAAAGAGGTGATCGATGGGGAAGGCGAGTGTTGATCCGGCCGAACTGCGGCGCTTTGCGCAGGGCCTCAATCAATTTAATAACGATCTTCAGACCCTGATGGCCGGTCTCAGTGCCCGCATGCGGGCGCTGGAGAGCACTTGGCGCGATCAGGAACAGAAGAAATTCGCCGAAGCTTTTGATCAGACGGCCAAGTCGCTTTCGGTTTTTCTTGAGGCCTCCAGCCAGCATGCCAAGGTATTGATGAAGAAGGCGCAGTTGATCGAAAAATATCTCAGCGAACATTGAGTTGAGTTGAACCGATGCCACAAGGTGCTAATGTTCAGTCCATTGAACTGCTCCGTGAATTGCAGACGGTGCTGTGGAAATTTCGCGAAGCCTGCGTCGGTTCTCTCAACGATGTGGAATCGGACCTGCGCCGCACCGTCATCTGGCTTGAGACGGAACAGGATAGCTATTGGAAAAGCCAGATCCGCATCCGTCATGAAGCCCTCGAGCGGGCGAAAGAGGCGCTTCGAAGTAAAAAAATATTCAAAGATGCCTCCGGCCGTCCACAATCCGTTGTCGAGGAGCAGAAAGCACTCAAGATCGCCATGGCACGCATGGCGGAGGCCGAACAGAAGCTCTCCAATGTCCGCAAATGGGTGCGTGCCCTGCAGAAGGAGATTGAACTCTATAAATCCTCGGTGGGCCGTCTCTCTCACAGCGTGGAATCGCTCGTGCCCGCCGCCGTGCATCAGCTTGACCGGCTCATGACGTCGCTGGAAGCCTACGTAAACCTCGAGATACCCCAAACCGCTTCACAGGACGCCTCAGATCATTCAGCCGGTGCCGGATTTGCCAATCGGGCCGAGCTTCTCACTGAAATCCTTACTCCATCCACCCCTGTGCCGCTGGCAGTTCCGTCCGAGGAAGAAAGGGCGTCCGCAACGCCGGCCTCATCGATCGATATCCTCTGCCCGCACATCTCCGCGGAAATTCTGGATCAGATGACCACTGCCGCTGGGCAACTCCCCGTTGATTCGCATCAGACGCTTGTCACGCGCTCCACCGTCCGGACTCTGGCGGGGTTCACCCTCCTGCGCCGCTCACCGGTAGATGCCGATGACAGCGGTTGGATGGTGCTCAGCGATTCGGCGGAAGTTCCATCCGATGCCGCATGGGTGAAAGTCAGTATTGAATCTCTGCCGGGCGATGCGGCACTTTGGAGTATGATTTTGAGACTTCCGATCCATTCCAGCGTTAGGGTGATGGATGGTGTGGTGGTGCAGATCAGTCACATGGAATGACATGGAAGCCGTGCCGGTGAGAATTCGATTGACCTCAGGAGGACCTGCCGATGGGTGTACATGAAAGCCAAGGGCGTCTGATTAAAGCCTTCAAAATGCTCCAGACACGCTGGGCACAGATCCATACCGGCTGGAACGATGCAGCAAGCGACCATTTCCAGGAAACATTTCTGGATCCGCTTGAAGCGGATGTCCGCAGTGCCGCTCAGGCCATCGATCATATGGCGGTCGTATTGGGTAATGTAAAAAGAGATTGCGAGTAACACGGCCGATCATTTTGCCGGTATAAGGATGTCATGCAGCAGATAGCCGATCAGGCCAACAGCAACTCCACAAGTCCTGCCGGACCCGTCGATGGCGTCGGCCCCCTCGAGAGGCAGCGTAGCGCCCTGCGAGACCTTGTCGCACTGGCTTCGGAATGTGCCCGGCGCGAAGCTGAAATTCATGAAGAATTCACCACTCGGCGCGATGCCGCCCGGGAGCGTCATGACGTGTCGATGAAAGAAATCGAGGCGCGCTTCAAGGCCCGGACGGCCGAGTTGGAAAATAAAATACGCGAAGAAATCGACGGCGTCGAACATCAATACCGCCAGAAATTACAGACATTCCAGGCGGCTTATCAACAAACCTGCGCCGGCATTCAGTGGGATTATTCCGCAGCTGAGAAGACCGCCCGATCGAGTTACGATGAAGCAAAACTTCTTGTTGAAACCGGGTTGGATGCTGCTCACAACCGTGCACTGCAGGAAAAAGAAACATTAAAAAAAGATGTCGCCTCTCACCTGGAAGCCGTCGAGAATCTCTTCAAGGAAACGTCGCAGGTCATGGCCCGATACTCGCTCGTTCCGCCGGGCATCGAACCAGAAAAGGTGAAACCGCAGCTTCCCACCGACCTATCCGTCAAAAAAGTGATGACCGAAGAGCTTGACCGGGCGCGATCCCAGCTTGCAGCACTGGCTAAACTCCCCCTGCCGAAATTCATGTCGGGAATACTGCCGATGATCCTCGGTCTGATTCTGTGCAGCGTCGCAGGGATTGCCGCACAGATGGCAAAGGGGGGCTCCGTCCCGCACATCAAGACCATCACCATCGCCGTGGGTGTGGCAGTCGTCGTGGACGTGATCATCTTCATCCTGCTCCGGCGGGCCGCTAAAAAGCAGTTCAGTGCTGCATCCGTGCCGATCATCGAGGCGCTGACCCGAAGCCATGCTGCCTCTCAGCTTTTCTCGCAGGCACAAATGGGGGAAATTCAGGCGGCTCACGATGCGGCCCGACGCAAAGGACAGGCTGAGCTGGATCGACTCAAACAACGCACCATCCAGACGATTAAATCACTGCAGGAAAAACGTTCCGCCCGCCTTGCCGCCGCTGAGGCCGATCTGGCTCAATCTACCGGCGAAGCGGATGCGGAAAAAGCCGCCCAGACCCAAGCCCAGTCAACCTCGGCTGATGCCCGTCGCAGCGAGCTTAAACACGATTACGAAACCGAGTTGGCAACTGCCCGCAGGACGTTTGAAGAGGCTCAAGCCGCCAACGAAGAGCGAACCCGACACGCTTGGAGTGATCTTGAGCAGCGTCTTCGCACCGGTCTGGCGCAAATCGCACCTCCCACTGTTGACACCGGAACGTCCGGCGGATACACGCCCGACGGGCGACCGATTTGGGATCACTGGAACGCTCCCGAAAAATTTCCGGAATTAATGCCCTTCGGCCGTCTGAGTGTCAACCTGAAGCAGATTGTGGATCAGGATTCCGCCGGCGCACAGGTTAAATTGCAGTTTCCCGCAGAATTTACCGTGCCGGCATCACTGGCATTTCCACATGGCGCCTCTCTCGCTGTTCTTCATCAGCGCTCCGGCCGCAGAGAGGCCATCGAGTTTCTTCGCGTGGTGATTCTCCGCCTGCTGACCTGTCTTCCTCCCGGCCGTGCCCGCTTTACCTTGATAGACCCTGTGGGTCTCGGGCAGAGCTTCGCGGGTTTTATGCGCCTCGCCGATTACGACGATGCTCTGGTAAGCGGTCGAATCTGGACCCAGCCTGATCAGATTGAACAGCGCCTCTCGCACATGACCGAGCATATGGAAACCGTCATCCAGAAATATCTCCGTAATGAATTCCCAACCATCGACGACTACAATGCCCAGGCCGGCGAATTGGCCGAACCGTATCGATTTCTGGTGGTGGCCGATTTTCCGTCCGGCTTCGGACCCGATTCCCTCCGCCGCCTCGATGCCATCGCCGCCACCGGTGCCCGCTGCGGCGTCTATGTCCTGCTTTCATGCGAACGCGAACAGACCGGCGATGCGGCCGTCACACTCGATAAACTCCTGTCGCATTGTGTGGTGCTCAATCAGACTGCCGACGGCTTCCAATGGCGGGATGATATCTTCGCTAAGTTCCCGCTCACGCTCGATACACCCCCGACGGAAGCGGTGATGACCACACTGCTGGACAAGGTGGGCAAAGCCGCCAAAGCCAGTCAGCATGTTGAAGTTCCATTCGAAACCATCGCACCGAAAGAATCTCAGTGGTGGACCGGCAACAGCACCGCCGATCTCACCGTGGCCATCGGCCGCATGGGGGCGACGCGGCTCCAAACGCTGCGTCTGGGTAAAAATGTGGCTCAGCATGCCCTTCTGGCCGGCAAAACAGGTTCCGGCAAATCGACGCTCCTCCACGTGCTGGTGACGAACCTTGCCATGTGGTATTCGCCGGACGAGGTGGAACTTTATCTGATCGATTTCAAAAAGGGTGTGGAATTCAAAACCTACGCCGCTCACCATCTCCCCCACGCCCGGGCAATCGCGGTGGAAAGCGATCGCGAATTCGGCCTCAGCGTGTTGGAGCGGCTGGATGCGGAACTGGCCCGTCGCGGTGAATTGTTCCGCGCCGCCGGCGTACAGGATCTTCCCTCCTATCGCCGCACCACCGGCAAGCCGATGCCACGAACGATTCTCGTCATCGATGAATTTCAGGAATTTTTTACGGAAGATGACACGCTCGCCCAGCAGGCAGGGCTGTTGCTCGACCGACTCGTGCGGCAGGGGCGTGCTTTCGGCGTGCATCTTCTGCTTGGCTCGCAGACCGTCGGCGGAACTTCGGGCCTTGCCAGAAGCACGCTGGGCCAGATG
>JAKAVA010000087.1 GCA_021827645.1 Planctomycetota bacterium | reverse complement strand
GATAATCATTGCGTCCCTTGTAGCGGCGAAGCCGCAGCGCGTGGAGAATCTTGGAATCCGGCAGCCACTCCAGGAACAACCGGAGGGTTTTCAAGTCCGGGGAATCATCCAGAGATTCCCAGTTGAAGAGTCTACCGGTGGTGGGGATACGCATGGAAGCACTCCGTTGCATGAAACACCGGGCGGGCCACCAACGGCCGCCGTAAGGCCAGCTCCTATACACCGCAACCAATGCCCGCGTCAAGTGCGGTGGGGTGTAAAAATTCCGGACGGATTTGATTATGGGGCCTGAACCGCATCGAAACCGCGAATCCAGACGACTCCAAAATCAAATTCTGGTGTAAAGCAATTCTCACCAACCCCGCCTGGCCCGTCGCCATGCTGTAATAACAACATCGCAACCGGCTCCATTTTGGCCCGATTTTGTTGTACCGTCGCGGCATGAATGCTATCATGCAAAGAAATGGGGGGACAGATGGGTATTTTGTTGACCCGCCATCTTGTTTAGGGAGCCATAATGCCAGAAGGAACCTCGGGAACCAACCCGGACAAGTCCGCAACCGCCGGACCGCAGCGAGGGCGCAAAACGCCAAATCCGGCAATCTCAGATGAAGCTCTGGCCGCGCTCGAGCGTCATTACGGCAGCATGAATGAAGAGCCGGCCCGCGGCGACGCTGATTCCGCCAGCGCAACAGGGTTCGCCGCCATGTTGGCCCAGGGATCAGTAGCGGGAGGCTCCGGCGGTGGTTCATCCGGAGCTATGTCCGAAACCAGCGGGGGGCAGGACGCAAACCGGCGTGACGGCGGTGAAATACCGGAAGCCAAGATCATCGCGGTGCGACCCGATTCGGCCTCCAACAACGCCCAATCATCAGCCGCCTCCTCCACTGAATCGGCTCAATCGGCCGCCGATGATGTCGCCGATGCGCCCATTGTCTATGCCTCCACCCCCGTTGAGGATGTGAATGACTGGCAGACCCGTCCGCAGAGCGTGACGCCAAATCGCCGGCCGGGTGCAGCACCGCGCCGCCCCGGTCAATCCCAACGCATGCCCGAACACTACAAGGCCTTTATTCCCATCCTGATCGCCATGGGGCTCGGGGCACTGGCCGTGGGAATCTGGGCGGTAACGGTATTGGCCGGCAGTTCATCTTCCGGCGGCCATCACACCGCTCCTTCATTATTCGTTGAAGTATCGACTCTCGGAATCCCTCTCGGACTCATCATGCTCGCCCTGAGCGGATTTATATTAAAGAGATATTGGAAAAAACGGTAACCGTCCCGGCCTCCACCCGGCCCAATATCCATCCGGACCATCTCAGATCAGCCCCGGTTAACCCGTATTAACCCCGCTCCACTCCCCAAGTTTACGCATTCATTTGGCCGGCTGCTGCCCGGCTTGCTTTTCCGCTTCCTTTTTGGCGGCCGCGGACAGCATTCGTGATTCAAAATCGATCGTGAATTGCCGCCATGTTTTGATCTTACCCGACCGGACATCCGCATCCACCGATTGAATCAGTTGGGTAAACGCCAATTCGTCCGCGATGCGTCGCTTGATCACCTTACCGCCGGAGCCACCCTTTTTCAGATCAAGCATTTTACGCACGTCCAATTTCCAGTCCGCCCCGTGCCGGACGAGATGAAGCGACCGCTCTCTACCGTGCGCATCGGTGCTCTTAAATCGAATCGTCGCGCGATTCGCCTTGATCGTCACCTGTGATGAAGGCAGCGACGCCTTGAGCGCATCAAGCTGGGCGGTGACCGATTCGCCGGGTTTGCGCCCCGGCGGCGGGCCGAGTTTTTTCTTCGCTTCCGCAAGCATCGATCCCATCGATGCGGTCATGCCCGCAAAGGCGCTCGCCGCCTGCTTCTCCAGCGGAGTTCTCCCGTAAAGGCACGCGGAAATTTTACTCGAATCGTTTGATTTAACCGCCCAGATAAATGTCTCCACCGCCCGGCGCGGCGATGAGTAATCGGGATAGTGGATCGGACGCGGAGCTGGCTCGGTGGTGGGGGCCACCTTTGCCGTGATTGCGGTCGCCCGGCCACACATACATAGGCTCATGCACAGCAGAACCGCTGCGTAAAGAATTCGACGGTTCATATTGGACTCCTCTGCTGCAAGTCTGCTTGACGGCGCCACGGTCAGCAAGTTTAACGAACTTGCGGAAAAAAACATGCATCGATCAGAATTCCTCCCCCGCGTGGATTCATCGATGACGACCCAAAGGTGCCGCCGATGATCGGCTGATCATCCCATTTTGCCCCCACCCTCTGCCGGGCCATTTTGGTTGGGTCAAGGCGGTGACAGGGGGGGTGATGGCTTATCAAGCCGCAGGTTCCGATCGCGCCGGGCAGAAAGTAAGCGTGCGGTTAAAATGGCGCCCTATGAATATCTTCCGCATACCCTGTCCGGCCCGCTCCGGCATTGGCTTCGTGGCCACGCTTCTCCTCGCCGCGTGCAGCATGGGCATACATGCGGCCCGATCCGCGCCCGCTCAATTCTGGCATGGATTGACGGTCAGCCGCGCCGGCGTGCTGGAAAAACATGGCCGCCCCTTTCGGGGCATTGGCGTTAATTTTGTCGGAGCCCTGCGGCGGTTGCTGGCGAATCCCCATCGCCGCCCCGGCCTCTCCGCCCACTCTGTTCACTCCGTTGCCGCCGATTTCAAACAGCTTGCCGCTTATCATATCCCGTTCATCCGGTTTCCCGCACTCGCCGCCTGGGGTTCGCCTGCCCATCGCCGTCGATACCTCAAAAAGGTTTACTTCACGCATCCGGAGCGATATTTCCACGCGATGGATAAGCTCTGTGCCCTTGCCAACCAATACCACATCGGCCTGATCCCAAGTCTTTTCTTCACTCGCTGGCCCGACGCGCTGGCGCATGAGCACGGATTGGCCGTTTGGAACAACCCCAAAAGCCGCACCTACCGCATCTGGACGCACTACACATTGGAGATGGTGCGGCGATATGAATTTAATCCGGCAATCTGGGGCTGGGAATTCGGCAATGAACTCAATTTGCAGGTGGATTTGCCCAATGCGGCTCGGCAGTTTCACGACTACAAGCCATCATGGGGGTATACGCACGCGCAGATGTGGAACCTCTACGCCCGCTTTGTCCGGCTCGTCCGGCGGTATGACGGCTACCACATCATTGAGGCGGGCAACAGCCGCCCCCGGGCCGACTCGTGGCACAATATGATGGATCATCAATGGAAACGCGATACACCGACCCAATGGGCCTACATGCTGAAAATGGACAACGCCCCCTTCAGCGTCATCTCCGTTCATGAGTATGGCCGCCATGCTCCCGCCAATATCCGGCGTGCAGCCGCACTCGCGCTCACATGGCATAAGCCGCTGTTTGTCGGTGAATTCGGCGTTTCAGGCCCGCCGGCAAAAAGCCGCCGACTCTTCATGGCCATGCTTCACGCCATCGTCCAATCGAAAGTCCCGCTCGCCGCCGTCTGGGCCTTCGATGAACGGGGGCAAACCTCCGGCAAGCGCGATTATTCCATTACGCCCGCCAACAACCGCCGTTTCATGCTCAAAGCCATCGAGGCCGCAAATCGGCAAATCCAATCCGGGCATTGATCCGCGCGGCTTCGCCTGCAACCGCACGCGGTGGCGAACAACGAATCATCCGGCGGATTGACGATTCTGCAGCGAGCCGATGGATTTATCCCATCGGCAGTGTGTCGTGTACCCGTCCCTGCCCCAAATCGCGGTTTGCGTCCGCCCCCAATCCGCGCCGCACGGGAATCGCTTTCTGCCCCCGGCCTCCATGAATCTGCAACTCGGTTGGGATATCATCTAAGGGATGGAACTCTCGCCCTTCAAGCTCAATCTCCTGCCACCCGTCGCCATGACATGGGGTGATATGGCCATCATCGGCTCGGTGATGTTCCTCGTGCTGGTCTGGATTGCCCTGCGCCTGGTCATCACCTTCAGCCGACGCGAAACCCGCGACCTCGTAGATACCCCCACCATCAACCGCCGTAACCGTGAGGCCCTGGAATCGATGCTCAGCCTCGATGAAATTGCCGAACAGGCCGCCAATGAACCCGCACCCCCTGATTTGATTGATGCCGTGGAACACCTTCCAAAAGATAAAGAAACCCCGCCATGATGTCGGCCGACCCATCGCAGATGCCAACCGCTCCGCGGCCCGCCGCCAGCAGCTCTCCGCCTCCCAGCTTCGCCCCCCACGCGGCGCCGACCGCCGATCTGTCCCTTTGGATCAAACAAACCGCGTTGGAGATCGGATTTGATCTGGCTGGCATCACCACGCTTGCCCCATCCAGCCGCCCCGACTACATCCGTGACTGGTTCAACAGCGGACGCCACGGAACCATGGATTACCTGCAGCGCCACGCCCCAACTAAGCTCGATCCCCAAACCCATTGGTCGTGGGTGAAATCGGTGATCATCCTCGGCCTCCATTACGACCCACCGGAAAACCGTACCCTATCGTCCCCGCAGCCCGATGGGAACAATCAAGGAGCAATCGCCGCCTATGCTCGCGGCCGTGATTATCATCGTGTGATGGCGGGATTATTAAAACGACTTGCCGCCGCGATACGGTCAAAACGGGGCGCAGGGTTTCAATCCGTCGCCGGCGTTGATGCCACGCCGCTGCTGGAACGGGAAATGGCCGCCCGCGCGGGGCTCGGCTGGATCGGCAAAAACACCATGGTGATCCATCCCAAAAAAGGCTCCTGGTTTGTCTTGGGAGAACTGCTCACAAATCTTGATCTTCCGCTGGACGCGCCGATGGCGGATCATTGTGGCACCTGCACCCGCTGCATCGAGGCATGCCCCACCGCCGCCCTGACCCCCTACCAGATGGATGCCAGCCGCTGCATCAGCTATCAGCTGATTGAAAATCGCGGCGAAATTCCGCCTGCGTTACACGAGCCGATCCGCGAGGCTGGCTATCTGGTCGGTTGCGATATCTGCCAGTCGGTTTGTCCGCACAATTCCAAGGTGGTACCCAAACCCAATTCCGCCGGCGCCCCGTCACGCGACGGCACCATTCCGTTGCACGCCGTGCTCAATTGGGATGACCAGCAGTGGGATCGTATGACGCGCGGACGTGCGACCCGGCGTGTGAAATTGCCGATGTGGAAACGCAACGCCGAAATTCTGCTCGGCCACCGCGACCCGTCATAAAAATATGATGAAACACGGAGTCAGCCGCCGAATTTAATCCGACGGTGAATATTGCGGTGGCAACGGGTGTAACCGCAGAGGACGCTGGCGAACGCTGATGACGGGTGCTGCGGCGCTATGTAGCCGCCGGCTTGCCGACGGTAATGTCGGAAGGGGTATCCGGACGCGTGGGAACGCAGAGGGTGGCTGAAGATTGGCAGGGCGTCAGGCCCGCCGTTTGCCTCCGCCTGCCCCCACACGTTACGATTTTGACAACGATCCCATTTTGAGGACGTGTTATGGTCGCACGTGCTGAAGTATTAACCGCTGGACGAAAGGGTTTTGTCTATCTCCACATCGAGTTCCACAGTTACCCCATCCCGCTGGCGAAGCGTAATGGGTCGTAGGTTAATACTCGTGTGGTTGGCCGCCCTTGTGGCGCTGCCCTACGCGATGAGCCTGTACCCGCGCTCCAATTCGCAGGCGGTGGTTGGGCTCGTATTCGGGATATTTATCGTGGCCGAGTGGGCGATTGTGCCGCCCAATTCACTACTGCGCGACAGTGGCTAGGTGCCATCGGGCCGGACGCCCACAGCGTCACCCAAGCTCGCCTTGGCTTTGATGATACTGATACCATTCCTTGACGTCGTTTATTTCGTACCCTACATCGATGCCCGGGTGCGCGCTGGCAGGCGAGGCCTCCCGCATCCCGGTTCAGGTTGCGCTGCAAAATATCATCGATAATATCCAGACCCACAACGGGAGATTGGAAAGCTTGGCGGCGCTCGTGCAGTCGGGCGCAATAACCGCGCAAGACCTGCGTCCAGCTGGCACGCCGGTGGCCCCCGATCCTTCGGGATTGGAGAAGATAAAGCGTGCCATCGCCACGGATGACCAGAGGGCGTTGTCGAACGCGGTGTCGCGGTACAGTATCTTCCGTTACTTGCCAGGCAAGGCTGCGGGCATCGGCGGTGCGGCGCCGGTCCCGCTGGTCACAAGCAAAAAATTGCACGACCCCGAGTTCGGCTGGGTCAGGCTGTTGGGGTTCAGCGATGGAGAGATCGTCGAAGTTGTGGCGAGCCCATGGTACTGCGATGGTTCGGAGCCGATAATCGACATTCTGCATCGCGGCAGCCATGTTATGCGGCTTTCTCGCCCTGCCCCGGCGCGTCAATATCTCGCCAAGAATGACATTTTGGGGTCGCAATATCGTCGCAATTAATGAAAGACCGACGCCCGAACGCAGGGCAAAAAATTGCCGCGCCCTTGGCGCACGGTCGCGGCTACCGGCGTACGGCCTCGGTAACCTCAGCCTCTGCGAGCCCGATACCCTCTGCATCGCCCCGTGGTAGAAACAAGTTAATTTTTTCGTGCGAAGCACGACCCCGTATCATTGGGGCGGGTGCAGGACGGGCTGCCACACTCCATCTCCGCGTGATCCGGCGATAAGATTGGTTTGACTCACGCCAGGCTCGCTTTGAGCTTGATTGGTCGAGTGGCCTTGGACGGATAGGATATCAGAAGGCAACTTGCGAACGAGATATCAAGGCTTTTGAGTGCATCAATTTTCATTTCAATCAACCGCTGAAAAAAGGATACCGTGACATGGTGAAACTACCCATCGGCGAAGTCCAGACGGTTGCGTGTGCCTCCGACGGCAAAGCAAGCACGACATCTCCATGCTGCACAAGAAGCGCCTCGCGGCGTGCCTTTCTGGCGGCGTTGTCTGGAGGCATCGCGGCCGCAGTAATGATGGCGGATCGCCCGGTCATGGCCGGCCCATTCGAGACTTCTGCGTTTGCCAAGCTGATCCCTCCGGATAAAAAACTCAATCCACAGTGGGTGGCATCGCTTTTCGCGCGGGGCAAACCCACCGTTTATTCCAAAGCCCGCGGCGAATTGCAATTCATCGGAATGCCGGTGGGTGGACTCTGTTGCGGTACGGTTTATCTGGGTGGCGACGGCAAACTTTGGCTATGGGACATCTTCAATCAAAATCCGCCCGGCATCGAACCTCGCAATATCCGTTGGGGCGGCTTCGGCCACCCCCAGAATGTCGTTCCGGAGAATGGCGCCAACTACGTTCAGCCGGCGAAACAGGAATCACCCTTTGAGCACGGTTATGTACTGCGAGTGGACTCGAAGGATTATCCCATGGACGCCCGCGGATGGAAGACTATAACATTCCGCGGCAATTATCCGGTGGGGGAAATCAGCTACAGCGACCCGAAGTGTCCGGTGGCCGTTAAGTTGGAAGCCTATTCGCCCTTCATTCCATTAAATACCGATGATTCCAGTCTGCCGGCAACAGTATGCGAGTTCACGGTCACCAATACCAGCGGGAAACGGGCGCAGATTCAGATGGCCGGATTTCTGCAAAATGCGTGCAGTTTGTACTCTGCGGGTGCGGGCAGTGGCACCCGGATTAATGAAATAGATAACATCACCGACGCGACGGTTTTAACCTGTCGTTATGAGATCGGTGGAGTCGAAGTTGCTGCACCTTCTCGTCCGGATATTGTGGTGGACAACTTCAACCAGCCGACCTACGGGAGATGGAAGGTCACGGGCACCGCATTTGGCAGCGGACCGATTCTGCGGGCAGATATTCCGGCGTATCAGGGCAATGTCGGTGGCAGGGGCCCGCGGGTGGTGAACTCCCACGCCTCCGCTCCGGGGACGACCATAGCCGAGAAGGATGCCGCCACCGGTACCCTGACCAGCCCGCCTTTTACTATTAAGCGTCGCTATCTGAATTTTTATATCGGCGGTGGCGCCGATATCAAGCAGGTGGGCCTGCAATTAAGCGTGGACGGTAAGGTCGTTCGCCGGGCCACCGGTGAAAACAGCAATCACATGCACCCGACCGGTTTCGATGTATCCGAATTTATGGGCAAAAAAGCCGTCATAGAAATTTATGATCATGCGACGGGCCCGTGGGGCAATATCGGCGTATCGGATATCGTGCAATCGGATTCGGCCCCCACGGCAGCTAAACGCGTATCCGAGCTTCAAACGGATTTTGGCACCATGGCGCTGGCGGTTCTGGGAAACGCCACCGGCCACGCGGAGATTCAATCGCAATCCCCATTTGACGCACCGATCCTCGATCAAAGCTCAGAGCCGTCAGGAACCAACATGACCGGAGCTTTGGTGCAGGCGATGGAATTGAAGCCGGGGGAATCGCAGAGATTTACATTTGTCACCGCGTGGCACTTTCCCAATTGTGGCAACTTGCCGGTGGCAGAAGCGGCAACCGGTAATTACTACTCACGCCGTTTCGGTGATGCCAAAGACGTGGTGCGGTACATCGTCGCCAATCACGCACGTCTGGCTCACGATACCAAGCTTTGGCGGGATACGTGGTACGATTCCAGCTTGCCCTACTGGTTTCTGGATCGCACGGTGTACAACACCGCAGTTCTGGCCACCTCCACCAGTCACCGCTTTGCCACGGGACTCTATTGGGGTTGGGAGGGCGTTGGATGCTGCTTTGGAACCTGCACCCACGTCTATCATTTCGCGCAGGCCACGGCGCGGCTGTTTCCGGATCTGGAACGCGACCTGCGGCGAAGAGTGGACTTCGGTATGGCACTGAACAAAAGTACCGGAATGATCGGTTACCGCGGTCCGGGTACCGGCCCGGCCACCGATGGTCAGGCGGGGATGATTCTCTGCGCCCTGCGCGAACATCTGATGAGTGTTGACGATACGTTCCTCAGGCAGATATGGCCGGGGGTTCGCCTGGCAATCGGTTATCTCGTGCATCATTCCGACCCGCGAACCGGTCTGATCCATGGTGCGCAACCCAATACGCTCGATGCCGCCTGGTATGGGGAAATTGCCTGGATCAGCGGGCTTTACGCCGCGGCATTGCGGGCCGGTGAGCGCATGGCTTCTGATGTGGGAGATCATACCTTCGCGGCACGCTGCGCCCGCGAATTTTCCCGAACCTCACATTCCCTTGCCCAGCGATTATTTAATGGCCAATATTTTATTCAAAAGCCTGGTCCACGTCACCGGGGGGTGCTGGGTACCTACAAAGCATCCTTTATCGAGCAGGTGCATGGGCAGACCTGGGCGTGGCAGGTCGGGCTCGGCCGCGTATTTGACCGTGCGCAGACAATCAGTGCGCTCAAGGCCCTGTACAAATATAACTTTACCATGAATGTCGGGCCATTTCGGAAAAAGAATCCACGCGGACGCCCCTTTGCCCTGGCCGGAGATGGCGGACTGATCATGGCAACGAATCCTGCCGGGTTGCCGAATCCCTACGGCAATGTGTCCGCAGGAACATATGGCTATTTTGACGAGTGCATGAGCGGCTTTGAACATCAGGCCGCAAGTAATATGATCGCTGAGGGCCTGCTCTTGGAGGGATTGGCCGTTACTCGCGCCATCGAAGACCGATACAGCGCCAGACTCCGAAACCCCTTCAATGAAATCGAATGCAGCGATCATTACTCCCGCTCGATGGCAAGTTTCGGCTCCTTCATCACTATCTGTGGCTTTGACTACCATGGCCCGAAAGGACACATCGGCTTTGCGCCGCGATTGCATCCGGAAAATTTTAAGGCGGCATTTACGACGGCCGCAGGGTGGGGAACCTTCACCCTTAAAAAGCATAAAACCGGACAAACTGCGACGCTGCATGTGCGTTGGGGAACCCTTAAACTCAATACCATTTCATTGCCTTCGGGAAAAGCCACGCGGGTTGCCGTTGATCTGGCCGGGAGAAATATCTCCGCAAAACTCTCAGCCGCAGATGACGCCGTGCTGATAACCCTGGATCAATCGCTGACGCTTCAGGCGGGAGATGTATTAACCATAAAGCTGCTGTGATCAATAGCGAAGACCGTCTCGGGGCGGCCGGCGATATCTCACGCGAAGCCATCATGAGAATGATGATGGTCCAATCGGGTAGAGAAACTTCAGTGGCGGAGTCTTTGTGTTTCTCACCTTTCGTGTGAGAATCAAGGTATTTCCATCGTGCGGTAGCGTGATTCCTGCAAGCTCGATCTTCACCCGTTCCCCAACTTGACCGCCCCGGTCCGGCGCATCCCAGCGGCTGTCGGCAGTGGCGGCCCGTGACAAATTCCGTTAGTGTTTGCCCCGGCGGAATTGGCTTGGCAGGCGGACATGACAATGAATGACAGCCAGACCACGGTGGCAGCCCTGAAACAGGTGATGAATGATTTTGTCGCGGCGCGGCAATGGCACAAATTCCATCGCGTCGATCATCTGGCTAAGGCGATCAGTGTGGAAGCGGCTGAATTGCTGGAGCTTTTTCTCTGGCTTTCCCCGGCGGAGGTGGATGTCAAAATGACCGATGCCGCCTTTCGTCAGGCTCTCAGTGATGAACTGGCGGATGTGATGACATTTCTGCTTTCGCTCGCCCACGCGGCGAACATTGATGTCGCCACCGCCGTAAGGGAGAAAATGGCGCGCAACGCAGCCAAATACCCTGCCGAGAAGTATCAGGGCGTTTACGAGCGCCCGCTAAAACAGGAGTAGAATCCGCGGTCTGCCTCAGACTGCGGAAACAATGGAATGAGTCAAAGCACGTCAGTCGCTGATAAGGTAAGTGAATTCATTCGTCGGCCATGGTGCAGCGTGGTGGCCATCACTCTGCTGATCGTCAGTTTCATCTCGAATCTGGTTTTTCTCTACCATCATTGCCCCTTCGATCTGTCGGAGGATGAGAGTCATTATTGGCTCTGGTCGCAGCATATGGCGTGGGGGTATTATTCCAAAGGGCCGGGAATCGCGGCCATCATCTATGTGGCAACACATATCGGGCGGATGTTTGGTGCGCCGCTGGCCTCCATGCCGGTGATCCGTACGCCTGCGGTTATTTTTTCGCTCTTGAGCGGAGTCGCCACCTGGTTTCTGGCCCGGCGGATGTTTCGTGATGATCGAGCCGGGCTGATGGCCATTCTGCTTTCCGCCGGTGCGCCGGTTTTCGCCGTCGGCAGTCTGATCATGACGATTGATTCGCCGATGTATCTGTGCTGGGCGTGGGCTGTGGTGTGTTTGTGGATGGCGGTCGAACCGCGACCAAACGGGGAATTGCCGCAAGGCAAGGCACCCGCGGGATGGTTGTATCTTTCCGGCGTGCTCTTCGGGTTGGGCATTCTTGCCAAGCCGGTGCTGCTGTTTCTGCCCCCGTCGGCGTTGATCGCCGCCATGATGAATCCCTATCTGCGGCGTCGGCTGGCGACTTGGAATTCGCTGGGAGCCGTGCTGGTGGGATTGGCCATGCAGATTCCAACCTTAATCTGGAATGCGCAGCACCACTGGATTATGTTTTTGCATATTGGCGGCGAGGGCGGTTTGGAGAGCCGCTCCGGTCTGCTCGCTCATCTGGAGCAGTTGCCGGCGCATGTCGGACTTTACATTGGATCGCAGGCGGGAATTCTGGCCGGGATATTATTCGGTCTGCTGGTGGCGGCTATCTGGCAGGTGATCGTGCGATTGCGCCGTAGCCATGACGAAATTGAAAAAGTCCGATGGGCATTTTTAATCGGTCTCACGCTGCCGATATTTGGATTTTATTTCATTCTTTCGCTGTGGACGAAGATTGAACCGAACTGGCCGGCGGCCGGCTATTTTACGGGAATAGTGCTGCTGGCCGGTGTGGCGACGCACTGGTTTAATGATCCGGGAAAACTTCAGAAGGCGTGGCGATTCTGGATCATTGCGGCGGTGGTGTGGGGATTTTCGCTCACGGTGCTGGCGGAAAACGTGCAGCGACTCTATTCCTGGGCGGCGACGTGGGAGCATAACGGAATCCCGTTTCCGCGTTGGGACCCTGCCGCTCGCCTGCATGGCATGAAACTCCGCGCCGATGCGATTGAAAAGGTCCGAATGTCGATGTGGAAAGGCAAAGGCCCCAAGCCCATGGTCATCAGCAATCGCTGGGATGTTGCCAGCAGTCTCGATTTTTATATTCCCGATCATCCGTTTGTTTTCTGCATCGGCCAGATCTGCGGCGGGCGGCAGAGCCAATATGATCTCTGGCCCGGCATTGATCAGAAAACCAAATCGGGGCGTCTTCGCTACGCGGGGCGGGATGCGGTGTTGACGGGGTCGTTTTCCGGCCCGATTTTTAACCACGTGATCCGTCCGGCGTTCAAAAAAGTTTCGCCGATGATGCACATTCCCCTCTATTATCATCATGTGCTTTTTAAGACACTTAATGTCTGGAAGTGTTACGGGTTTAAGGGATTTGATGAAAAGGCGGCCCAGCGGTTTTAATTGGTATCAGGTGGCAGTCGCACGCCGAGCGACGATCTGGATGATAAAAAAAGGAAGGTAAGGTAAAAAATGGCTCTGAAACCGGACGATACGGTTTGCTTTTGTTTCAAGGTGAGTTTGCAGAAGATTGAAACCTTCTGCAAAGTGCAGAAGCCCAAATATGCCTCGGAGATTTCCGACTGCCTTTCCGCCGGGACGGGGTGCGGGTGGTGCGTGCCGATGCTTAAAAAACTTCACGGCCAGTTTTGCGAACCGTACACGCCGCCCTGGCGCGTCGGGCAGGACCAAGCGCCGGTCGTTCGTGAACGGCCGCCGACGGAAGTGAATCAGGAAACGTGGGCCTCGGGGCGCCAGGAATATCTGGCCGAGAAGAAAAATAATCCTCCCCCGAAATCGGCGCCTGAGGGTGATCAGAAATCATCCTGAGCAGGCAAGCGAATTATGCTGTGCTTCGGGTGCCGACAGTATTAACTGCAGAGGAAGAAGCTGGTTTAACCGCAGGGGATGCTGCGCCGCCATATAGCCGCCGGCTTGCCGGCGGTGACGCTGGTTCTCACGCGGAGGCGCGGAAAACGCGGAGACGGTACGGTGAAGCGCACGTGTCCGTGCAAACAACTCTGCGTACCTTCGTTGCCTCAGCGGTGAAAAATACTGCTTACATCATGCGCCAGCATGAAACGATATCCCCATGGCGGTGAAAATTATTCTTAATCGCAGGGGATACCCGAAAATGGGAGGCGAGCGTTACGCCCGCCGTTTGCCTCTGCCTGCCGCGCGCGTTATCGTTCTCCACAGATATTGAAATGTTAGGGCTTGTATGGTCGCCATCAATGAAATCCTGTTGCCCGAATGCACCGGTGAAGGGTGCGGTGGCGATAACGAGATTTGTACGGACAGTCGCGTCCACCACCGCAATGCCGAAAACCGAGCACCGACAACTCGCAACCATCGCCTCACGCAGCCGCTGGTGAATAATCTGTATCAGGGGATGACGCTGGATGCGATGACGGGGCTATATGATGACCGCGCCCGCGATTACTCGCCGAGCCTCGGCCGGTGGACGGAGCAGGACCCGGCCCAGTATATTAACGGTGCCAATACGTACCAATTCGTCGATTCCTCGCCGGTGGGGATGGTGGACCCGGAGGGTAACAGCGCCGCCGTGCCGAGCCTGCAGAGCCTGACCCTTGGGATCGATCTCGGGGTTCTCCAAGAGGAGCTTGCGTACTTCAAAGCCTCCGGTTACACGATGGCCGCTGCCCTCCTGCAGGGCTTTCTCGGGAACAGGTACGGTAGAAACTACCCCGGAGGCAGCACCAACGCCTTCAACACTCCCGCCTTCCAGAATGAGGTCAAAGGGTCGAAGGATTACCGTTTTCACGCCCGCATGTATTTCGGGAGCTACGTAAGAGGGCTTGTCGAAAAGAATCGTTCGGCCTTCCCGAACGGTAAGACGGTGAACGTGCCCATCCCTAAATCGGCCCCGCACGTTCCCTATAACATCTACATCCGATTCTGCTTCGACACCGGGTACGGCGATTCTTCAACCCTCGCGAATGATCTGATGTACGCATTCGGCGGCCTGGCGTTCAACTTCCGCGGCAGTATCTCCGTGACCCGCTGCCACAAAAGCGTAAGCTGGTCGACCAAGGGACTCTATGTTATGACCAATGACGATTACACTTTCCCCAACTACGCCAAGAACGCAAGTTGGACGAATCCCTCCAGCTACGTCGATGTGGTAAAAGAGTTCGCGGCGGAGATGTCGAACGCGTTCCTCGCGGGTTACTCGCTCCAACATCAGTTTCATTACAAGCCGTTCACGCACACTTTGGACTGGAGCGATAGCTTCAGCGGAAAATTCAGTCTTTCGCAGTCGTTACCGTCGCATTGGGGTGACGGGTCGTGGGTGATGCCATAGTGGCCGCAACGCGGCGCAGCCAGAGCCCGACTTATGGAAAACCTGCTGAGATTACTTTTGAACGTTGCCGTATGGGCGCTGGCCGTGCTCGCCATTTTGCTGTTCCCAGCGGCAGTGACCCTTGCGTGTTTCGTCTTGGGTTTTGGGAACTTTTACCCAACCGCTGGGCACCCTGATATAACGTTTGTCAAGATTTACGTTTACGGTGTGCGGGAATCGGCCGATGATACCCGCCATACCAATGTCCGTGCCTTTTATACCTCCCCCGGGGGAGCCGGTTGCGATGTTGTTATTACAGCATGGCGACGGGCCGGGCGGGGTTGGTGAGAATTGCTTTACACCAGAATTTGATTTTGGAGTCGTCTGGATTCGCGGTTTCGATGCGGTTCAGGCCCCATAATCAAATCCGTCCGGAATTTTTACACCCCACCGCACTTGACGCGGGCATTGGTTGCGGTGTATAGTAGTTAGCCTTACGGCGGCCGTTGGTGGCCCGCCCGGTGTTTCATGCAACGGAGTGCTTCCATGCGTATCCCCACCACCGGTAGACT
>JAKAVA010000024.1 GCA_021827645.1 Planctomycetota bacterium | reverse complement strand
ATCGGCCAATGGGGGTAAGGGGGCCTTCTGCCCACAACCGTAAAAAACCAGCAGCCATGCCACCGATGTATCTACAACCATGCATATCTCAGCACTGCCGCGATGACCGTGAATAATCCGGGTTAGCTGCCGATTGTCGTCCGTCTTCGAAATGGCGGAGTGTCAGCTCACCAATTCGGGGGCGAATTTTCGCCAACGCGATGACGAACGAAAGTTTACCAAAGCCATGCTTCCTCCCACAGCGATTTTGATCCGCACCTCAGGGGGAAAAATTTTCTGCTTGCGATTATGCTTTACGCCGTTGAATGACCAAGCGTTATGGCTTATGGAGTCAAAAGCGGAATGGAAGTGGAAAAGAATCGCCTGCTGCCTGCGGAAAGCCCCACGGTTGCCATCGATGCCATATTGTGGATTCGGCGATACGGTGTTTATATCCTGCTCATATTCGCCATCGTGGTGCTGGCGTTCGAACTTTATAACTTCTGGCAGGTCAGCAAGATGCGTAAAATTGAGGAGGCGTGGGTCGCCCTTCAATCCGCATCATCTCCCGGCTCTATTGAGCAGACCGTTTTGACGGTATACCATTCGCCACAGGTTGATGCGCAGGCGTATTTGAAGATCGGGAGAATATACCTGTATCGATTGACCCTGGGGCCTGGATTTAATAAATCTCACGGACTTAAAGCCACGCGCACTGAGGCAATTGCCGGGGCTAAAATGGCCTTTCAAAAGGTGGTCAAGGATTATCCAACCCCAATCATCAATAAGATTGCGGCAGAATTGGGTTTGGCTCTGACGTATGAAGACGCCCACGAATGGAAAAAAGCCGGGGCCATTTACAAGTCTATCATTCATTCAAAACAGAATCCGACGATTGCCGCGTACGTTGATGTAGCCAAATTTCGTCTCAACAACCTGGCCCACTGGGCAGAACCGATTTTGGTCAGCAGCAATCCACACCATATTGGTCAGCCGTCAACGACGGATACTCCGGCATCAGCGGGGAGCAAATCCGTACCGAAATGATGAACGGCAGACGGGTATCAGCCAACATCACGGACATGGGATTGACCTGCGAAAAAGCATGAGATAAGTGGAAATGGGGGGTGGGTCCATTTTCAGCCCCCCCGGGAGGATCATATGAGCGGCATCACTTCAGGTACCGGGGCACATAGTTTTGCCTCTGATTCGATTACCGGTTTTCTCGGTGCGTTGGCGGCGAAAACGCCTGCTCCAGGAGGGGGTTGCACCGCGGCACTGGCGGGTGCTTTGGCTGCAGCTCAGGCTCAGATGGTGGTGGAGTACAGCATCGGAAAGCAATCATTGATGGACTACCAAAAAGGGCTTCTTGAATATCGTCAGCGCTTGGAAAAAATTCGTCACTTGTTTCTGCGTTTGATGGATGAAGATGCGGCCGCGTACACACAGCTTTCTCCGTGGCTTAAGCAAACCCCGGATCAGCGCCGTGCGGCGCCCGGTTTTCAAGCGGCCGTCACTGCGACGTTGCGGGCGCCGCAGACGACCGCAGCTCTGGCCAACGAACTTCTAGAGTGCTGCGCCGCCCTCGCCCAGATCAGCAATCCGATGCTGGCAAGTGACTTGCAGGTGGCACAGGATATTGCGGCTGCCTGTGGTCGATCGGCTTTGCGAAATGTGGATATCAACCTGCCTCTTTTACCAGACCTTAAGACGCAACAACAGGAACGCACCATGACGGATGAAATTGCCACTCATCTCAAGCAGCTCATCGCCAAAATAACATGAAAATGTGGCCGTAACCCCGCATTGATCATCAGCTTTGCATCCGCTTTCCTCAGCGGTCTACCCGCCTGATCACCCAGCGACCGGTATCACGAATAGGAAAAATCACCCCACGGTTGCGGGCGTCTTCGGAGCTTGCTCCGGATGGCTGTGCCCGTTTCGGCTCTGTTCGGCATTTTTTACGCCCTGATGGCCGATGGTTTCCAGTTGCTCCTCGGTGATCCAATCCATCTGGGCGACATCGTTCTTGAAAACGATAGCCAGCGCCCAGTCGACCATGATGCGAGTGCGACGGCTCCACTTGGGCATCTGCAGCAGATAGTAGCCGCGCCATACGAACCATGCGGGAAAACCGCGAAGTTTGAAATTGAGAACGCGTCCGATTGCGGAATAGCGTCCGAGGGCGGCGAGTGTGCCCTTATTTTTATATATGAAGGGAAGAGGTGCCTGGCCTTTCATGCTGCCGATGATATTCCGCGCCAGTAGCGGAGCCTCTCGGATAGCATGCTGCGCCAACTGCGGATACGGTTTGCCTTCGGGATCGGGAATCACGGCGCAATCACCGAGCGCCCAAACCTCGGGATGATCCTTCACACGCATGGCGGCATCCACAACAATGCGGCCACGGTTCTTTTCAAGTTGAATATTGGCCAGCAGGGGATTGGGTGCAACACCGGCACAGAGAACTACCGTCTGGGCCGGTACATATTCACCGGTTTTTAATACAACTCCGTCGGTGCGAATTTGATTGACGGGAGCTTCCAGGTAAATCGCGACACCGCGAGTGGCGAGTTTTTCGCGGGCGTAGGCGGCCAAGTCCTGTGGCAATTCGCGAAGGAAGTTGGGGGTGGCTTCATACATGACAAGTTTGATGTCGCTCATGGAAATATTTTTGTACGTCGCGACCAGATTGTGCATGAAATCATTGAGTTCGCCGGCGAGTTCAACACCGACAAGCCCTGTGCCGATGATGACGAAGGTGAGCAGACGCTTTTTACGATCCGGATCGGTTTCAATATCGGCCTGTTCAAACATGTCCAGCACGTGGTTGCGCAACAGAACGGCGTCGGCAACCGTTTTGAATGCCATCGCAAGATCGGATCCGGGGATGATGGAACGGTTGGTAATCCCCCCCACCGCGATGACGAGTTGGTCATAGGGGAATTCATAGCTGCGAATTCCTGATCGATGAGCGGCCTTTACGACACGATTGGCAATATCAACCTCGGTAACGTTGGCTTCACAGAACCGTACTTTTTTGAGCAGTGCCCGGCAGGGGCTCACGACGTGGCGGGGATCCAGCACGCCCGAACCAGCCTCAAACAAAAGAGGCGTAACCAGAAGAAAATTCTCACGGCTGACAAGCGTTATCTCGATGGTGGGATCTTCCCGAGTCAGTTTGTCCAGTGCGGCTGCCGTGTACAGCCCGCCAAACCCGCCACCAACAATAACGATCCTAGTTTTTAGTTTGCTCTGATCACTCATGCTAAAACACAACTCCTGCTATAAACCAGTAGTGTAGTGGAAACGCCCCTGTTTTTGCAAAGGTGTAACTCGAAACAACGACTTGGCGTCGTGATAAACTCATACCGGCCCATGAAAATGAGTATATGCCTTCTTTATCTTTGGCTCGCAGGACGCTGAAAAAGCCATTTTCGGCGAGCTGTACTGTTATTTTGCCTCTCGTAAACCGCGTTTTCCATCAAGTGTCTGGGGTGAGAATAAATGTCTGTAAGGGCTGTATGAGTTATGCAGCGTCGGGCTATGACCGAAAACTCAAGGGTGGCTTGCGGTGGAACTTTTTGGTCATTGTCACCTGATGATTGGGTTTCTACCTCCGAAGCGCGAAAGTTGATATGGCGAAGGCCTGGCACCACGCATGCCTCTCTGGGCAACGATGATGACCCGATGCGGCTTGTCAACACGTCACGTCGAAAACGCCTAGGTATTAAAATCTATATGCGGGCCGATGCCGGATTTGCATTGGCAGACGGTGGTGCTGGCTCCCGCGCCGGCAGCCAAGCATTGATGAGATCGGCGCGGGTGGTCGTCATCGGCGCGATCAGATGGTTTCAGCGAGAATGGTGGATATCTGCTCTGAAACCTCGCTGATTTGATCAGATGTGAGGACCGGATTGATAACCTCCACCGCCTCGCCTTTGAGCATCATCTGCCACAGTTCAGCTTGATCGCTGGAGAGATTCAACGCCGCACGCCGCTCCTGCGAAAGGGTTTCCGATCCTTCATAACGCAAAATACGCTTTCGCATCAACAGCAGAGCCAAAACGAAGCGAAATCGGAGACCGGCGAGATCATCCTGTCCTCCAAGACGGGTAAAAAGGTCGATCAGCACGTGATCATCCACTAGAAGCTTCGGCTTGCGATTCGGCTCCGGAACGGCCGTTTTCCAATGAGAAAACGCGTTTTGTGGTGCAGCGCCTGCCGGATGTGATTGCCAACATGCTTCGCAATAATTTCGCCGATAAAACGGGACGCCATTCTGGCGCCGCGCTTCGGGAGGATTTTCACAAAGCACCGCCCAGCAGGCGGTTGCCGGTGGTATTTGCTTTTGACATGCGGCACATCGGTCGTCATTGCTGCCAATATTCCAATTCTGTTGCTGTGACAGGGCTACAGCCATGATTGATGTGAACTCCCATTAACAGGCCGAAGAGGCGGCGGCGAATTTAATCATCAGTATTCAACAAAAGGAAGATCGGCGGCGGTTGGCACATAACCTCCGACCGCGGCCGAATCAAAGTCATCGGCGCCGATGGCGGCAACGATAGCGGCCAGATCATCAGCGACACGAAGAGGTTTATTGGCGCGCAGTCCCCAAGTTTCCTCAGCGGCCGGGGTACGCGCGAGTTTGGTATTAATGCCGGTGTGGTAATAGACGGTGGCATCGGGGTCTTTCAAACCGTGGCCCGTGAGCACGCACGCGACACGCTCGCTGCGTGAGATGATCTGAGATTTCAGAAGGCGCTGCAAGCCGGCGATGGTGGCGGCGCTGGCGGGTTCGCAGCCCAGTCCAAATCGGCCGATCAATGCCTTGGCCTCGAGAATTTCATGATCAGTCACTTCGCAGGTGACGCCGTCCATTACATCCAGCGCGCGGAGGGCTTTTTTCAAATTGACGGGGCGGCCGATTTCAATAGCCGACGCCACGGTGTAGGGATGTATCCCCTTGCCATCCATTTCCGCATAGTAGGCCCCGATTCGGGCGTCGTCGATGACGCCCGCGTTCCACCGCAGGCCGGCCGTGTATAGTTGGTGCAGGGTATTGGCCCCCTCGGCGTTAATCACGGCGAGGCGTGGGATGCGCTTGATGAGGCCGAGGGTTTTGAGTTCACTGAACGCCTTGCCAAATGCTGAGCAATTCCCCAGATTGCCGCCCGGCACGATGATCCAATCCGGCGATTCCCAACTGAGTGATTCCAGGATGCGGTACATGATCGACTTCTGCCCTTCCAACCTGAAGGGGTTGACGCTGTTCATCAGATAGAGGCCGAGTTGTTTGGCAACCTCGCGAACTCGCATCAGGCAGGTGTCAAAGTCGCCATCAATCTGCAGGGTTCTGGCGCCATAGTCGAGTGCCTGCGAGAGCTTGCCGAAGGCGATTTTGCCGGACCCGATGAAAACGATTCCCTGAAATCCATTGGATGAGGCGTAAAGGGCCAAGGAGGCGGAAGTATTGCCGGTGCTGGCGCATGCCACGCGCCGTGCACCGACGAGGCGGGCGTGGGTGAATGCGGCCGTCATGCCGTTATCTTTGAAACTGCCGGAGGGATTCATCCCTTCATACTGCAACCAAAGCTGGCCCGGCCACATACCGATGTGATTCCCGAGGCAAACGGCATTTTGAAGAAAAGTCTGGCCCTCACCGATGGTGCAGATCATGGCATCGGCGGCAAAGGGGAGAAGGTCTCTGAACCGCCATACACCGGAAAAATCAAGCGGAAATCGCCGATTCTGCCATCGATTTTGAAACTCGCGGAGGCTTTTGGGCACTGCCGTGTTGGACCAGTTGTAGTCAATATCGAGCAGATCGCCACATTGCGAACATCCTGTGAGTGTCTGGCCCACATCAAATGTTGCCCCACAGCGTGGATTGATACACTTTTGGTAAGCGACCGTTTTCATCCGATCCATTTTACAGCGATTGGAGCAGAGTCTCCATCATGCGTGTTCGATGAGCCCGAATACGGGCGTTTGACGCGCACTTTTGGGCCAAGGCTGGCGGCGTTCGTGTCCGATGTAAGTCCGGTCTCGGCGCGGGCACATGATAAAAAGCTGTCGGCCAGGCTGATTCGTGTAATATATCGGCTTTGATTTCGGCCGGAGGCACAGGTGTTATGGAAAAGCGATATATCGGTATTGATCTCGGCGGTACGAATATTAAGGCCGGGGTGGTAACCGAGACGGGGTCCATTGTATCCAAAGCATCGGTGGCGACCGGCTCCGGGCCACACCAAGTCGTTGAGCGGATGATTCATGCGGCGCAGCAGGCGGTGGCGGAGGGGCATCTGCAGATGCGGGACATTGAGTCCGTCGGGATCGCCTCGCCGGGGCCGCTCTCATCGGAACAGGGAATCGTCATCCGCAGCGCCAACCTCCCGGGGTGGCACAATGTTCCGGTACGCGACATGATCAGTCAGGCGCTGAACCGACCGGCATTTCTGGAAAATGACGCCAAGTCGGCGGCATATGGTGAATTTACCGCCGGGGCGGGCGCCGATGAAAAAATAACGAATTTTATTTTAATCACACTGGGAACCGGCGTCGGTGGAGGCATCATTTACCACGGGCGACTGATACGCGGCGTAAGCGATTCAGCAGCGGAGATCGGCCATATGATTGTCAATCCGGATGGTGAAGTGTGTGGATGCGGGCAGCGGGGATGTTTGGAACTCTATGCATCTGCCAGTCGCACCGGCAAATATGCGCAACATCTTCTGGCCATTGCCCCAAGCCGCTCATCGTCGCTTCGGGCATTGCTGGAGGCGGGTGTATCAATCGGTTCGCGCGAGGTTGCGGAACATGCAAAAATGGGGGATGAACTCGCGGATGAAGTCTGGGATCGGGCGTGCCGATATCTCGCTCTTGCGTGCGTCAACGCGGCCCGCTGGCTCGATCCGCAGATGCTGGCGCTCGCCGGTGGTATGGCCGGAGCTGGGGACTTCCTGCTGGAGCGCGTCAAGAAGCATTTTGCCACCCTGAACTGGAAAATGACGGAAACAAAAATGGAAATTGTTCTGGCAACCCTCGGAAATGATGCCGGAATGATCGGCGCCGCCGCATTGGCCCGGGATGCGCATCAGCAGCGATAAGTGAGGCATTAGCCAATGACTTTGGATGAATCTCTGCGGCCAAAAGGTCGATAAACAGGAGGAGAAATGAATACCGAAACTTCAGGTTATCTTGTTATCAGTGTTCAGGGGCGTGACCAGAAAGGTGTGGTGGCAAAGTTCGCCACATATATGGCCGCCCATGGACTCAACATCGAGGATACCCACCAGCAGGTGGTGCGCGGCCTGTTTGTCATGGACATGCTGGTATCTCTGGAGGGGGCGACAATCTCCACCGCCGTGCTGACGCAGGAACTTCAAGTGCTCGGGCGCGAGCTGGGAATGGAGGTGCGGGTTGCCAATCGGCGGCAGCGGCAGCAGAAGCGAATGGTGATCCTCGCGAGCCGCGAGCCCCACTGTCTGCGCGAACTCGGCGCTCGGATCTCCTCCGGCGAACTTGCCACCGACTGCGCCGCCGTACTGGCCAATCATAACGATCTGCAGCCTCTGGCCACCAAATTCGGATTTCCTTTCGAGTTTTTTCCTTCGGGAAATTCAGCGGATGAGAAGCAGCGGCATTTCAACTGGTTGGCAGAGAGACTCTCTCAACTTCAGCCGGATCTGGTGGTGCTGGCGCGGTACATGCAGATACTTCCGGAAAACATTGTTCGAGCATTCGAAAATCGTATTATTAATATCCATCCGTCGCTACTCCCCCACTTTCCGGGGGCCAATCCTTATCGCCAGGCATTTGAGAGCGGCGTGCGCGTCACCGGATGTACAGCCCATTTTGTCACTAAAGATCTGGATCAGGGACCGATCATTCTGCAGGATGTCTTTCATATTCATGTCGGCAAAGATACGGCCGCCGATGTCCGCGAGCGCGGCCTCACGGCGGAAGCCAATATCCTCAGTCGGGCGGTCGAATACTTTATCAATGAAGAAATCGTCGTCGCCAATGGACAGGTCGTATTCAAATCGGGCATAACCAGTTTTGCGGAACCGAGCCGATGATCTGGCGTCACCGCCCGTGCGCTTTGGTGAACAATTGACGCCAATTGACCAGCGGCAATCGACGGGTCACGGCTTTGGCATAGCGACGGTACGCTGGCGTCACGGTAAAGTGGATCGTTTGAACATACGGAATTGAATCCGTCTTCTGCCCCAGTTTTCCTTCGATACGCTTCTTAAGCAGGTAAAAGTATTGTTTGCCTCCGGGAGTGCGAATATAGATCGGGGCGATGACGGTGCCTGTGACGGTATTTCCGTTGATGAGTTGGAAAGTAAACTGATAGCCGATCCGAGGTCGAGTACGTCCGGTATAGAGTTTGATATCGCTGCCCATCTGTTGAAATTTGTATTGGCGAATCTGCTTAGCATAGCGAATTTTGCCGATGATCTCGCGGACAAGGCGAATATCAATGTCGCGATATTGCTTGATACCCTTGAGCCAGATACGAAACGGTGTCTGCTGGGTTGTCCAGATGCTGCCGCGAAGAATCTGACCGGTGCTTAATTTCACCCAACCCTTCCGGACGGCGGAGGCTCCCACGGAGTTTTTGGCAAATGGATGCAGGTGCGGTTTGGGGGCAAATTTGGATTTTGGGGCCGTGGTAACCGGGGCGTGGTTCAGCAGACTTTGAAGGCTTTGGCCGACCGCATAGTTTCCGGGACCGACGACGGCTGCAAGCAGTATGGCAAGCACCGTGCCGGCTTTTTGGTTAATATGATGGGAAGGAGTCTGCATACTGATATTATGCCACGGCCTACCGGACTAATCCAACAACTTGATCAGCAACTGCACAAGTCGCGGCTATTTCGACGGCGTGAGCATCTGCTCATTGCCTGCTCGGGTGGGGCCGACAGCGTGGCGCTGGCCCATCTGCTGGCACAGATTTCGCGGTCCAACCATTGGCAGTGGAAATTGCGACTTGTGCACATTAACCACCGAACCCGGCCCGAGGAAAATGAGTTGGAAGCTTTATTGGTGCGTCATTTGGCGGCCGAACTCGGCATTCCTCTTACCGTCGCCACTCTGCGACCGAGCTGCCATACGAGAAGTGAGAACGAACTTCGCGAGCTACGATGGAAAAAATTCCATGCCATTGCGGCACGTCATCGGTGCACCTGCGTGGTGACGGCCCACCATGCGGATGATCAGGCGGAGACAGTCCTGCTGCGATTGATGCGGGGGGCGGGAACGCGCGGGCTTGGAGCCATGGCGATGATGCGTCGGGCCGGCCCGCTGCGGGTGGTGCGCCCTCTGCTGAAAATAGAAAAGCGGCAGCTGCTGAATTACCTTCAGGAACATCACCTGAAGTGGCGGGAAGATTCGTCGAATCGCGATCTGCGGCATTTACGAAATCATATCCGGGCCCGTATTTTACCGGCCATTGCGGCCTGCCAGCCGCAGATTGTGCCAATTCTGGCGACGACCGCCTTGCAGATGCGCCGAATCGATCGTTTCATCCGGATGCAGGTGAAGCAGTTGACCTCCGAATTGGGAATTCGGACGCACGGCAGACCCACGCGGTCGCTGCCACGGGAGATTTTGCGCTCGGCCGACCCCGTCGTTCTGACGTCGTTTATTCGCCGCTGGCTGATCGCCAACGGCGTAGCGGCCGATCGGCTGAGTTTTAGTAAATTAGAAGACATTCGTCGCAGCATTGTGAGGCGAAAATCAGGTTTGATCATCGAATTGGAGGCGGATAAAACAGTTCGGATTGAGCGCGATGTGGTGCAGTTTATACCCGCATCGCCGCAAATTCGGCAAAAGGGGCTTCCATGAGCGGGCAGATATCCAACACGCCGACATTAAAACTCCGGACGCGTCCAATCAACCTGCTGTGGATGATTATCCTTGCCGGAGTGCTGATACGAATTCTGCTCGCGTTGGTGCATCCGCTGATTTTCCCCGACTCTCTGGATTATCTGCATCTGGCCAAATGCGTGGAGCACGGCGATCCTTACCGGGTGACCGGCATGTACGCCAAACGTCTTCCCGGCTATCCAGTTTTTATGGCGGGAGTTCTCCTGCTGGACGGCGGCCGTGCGATTGGGATATTAATCTGCCAAGCCATCTTGAGTGGGTGGATGATCTATCTGGTGTGGCGGATTGGGAATCGAATTGATCCGATGGCGGGTCTGCTTGCGGCCGCGATGACCGCATTCGATCCACTGCTGATAGGATTTTCCGCATCCTATCTCAGCGAGATACCGTTTACCGCCATGTTTGCATTCACCCTGCTGGTTTTTGTCCGATTATGCGAACGGGATGAGAGGTGGGGACTCGCGTGCGCCTTGGCCATTCTTTTTGCTCTGTGTATCTACATCCGGGCCGAAATTGCCCTGTGTATTTTTCCGCTGCTGATTTGGTACATTTTTATGGCCATCGGCACGCAGCGCCGGCGGCGGATCGTTCAATCTCTGGTGATTGTGTTGATGATCGTGGCGGGAATGATGCCATGGTGGATTCGAAACTGGGAATTGTTTCACAGTAATTTTTTCCGATTTTCAACCTTGGAGGGGATCAGTCTTTATGAATCCGTTTATCACGGAGCGACCGGCGGTCCTCGGCAATCGGACATCAAATGGCCCGCCTATATGAAGAAACTCAACGAGAGCCAACGGGACAACCGATGGACTGCGATGTCGTTTCAAATCATTGAGCATCATCCGATTCGGATTCTCCGGCTGGCTGTGATTAAGATCGGCCGAACCTGGTCACCCTGGCTTCACGCAAAGGGGTTTCGCAATATCTGGGTCAACGGCATTCTGACCATCGGGTACGCGCTGGAATATCTGCTGGCCTTATTCGGGGTGCGCAGACTCTGGAAGAGACGTTCGAAGGTGCTGCTGGGGATCATGCTGATTCCCATTTTCTACCTGACCGCCATGCACGCCATCTTTCTGGGCAGCGTCCGTTACCGGGTACCGCTGATTCCGCTGATCAGCATATTGGCGGCAGTGGGACTGGGGCAATTAATTTCCACATGTCAGAAGAGGTGTTTCGGCGCGCGTCGGTCCAGCGGGTAAGATAACGAGAAGGAAGGAATGTAGGAGCGACATGGATTCGTTGCGGCATTATCCAAGGGGCAATCCCGCGAGGTGGTGGAAAACCCGCTCGATCGGTCACGCGCACCGCGCGCCGCAATCCACTTTTATCGGTTCAACCAGACGATGGGTGGGGATGGCAGCATTGCTGCTTTTGGCCGGGATCATAGGTGGCGTGGTTTATATGACCAGTTCGCGACGACTCGCGGGCATGGCTCAGATCTTGCTGTCGAACGCGCTCGACGGGCGGGTGACGGTAAAGTCCGCGCATCTGTCATTTTCCGGAGTACTTCAGTTATCCGGAGTGCGGCTGGTGACGGATATCGGCCGGTCGAAAACTGAACTCTTTTCAGCCGATACGGTGCGTGTTGACTTCAACTGGCTTAGCCTTGTAAGTGGAAAACTCTCTGCATCGCATATCCGCGCCGTCCATCCCGTACTGAATCTCGTGGAGGACATCGATACCGGCAGGTGGAACTATGAGAATTTTTTGCGACACCCCCACCGAAGTGAACCTACGCAACCTCCACCCACAACATCACCGAGCGGCTCCACCGGGCCGCCGCCCCCTATTCATATGATCCATCTTCCATCGATTACCCTCACCGGTGCGGTGGTGCGCTGGGGTGTTATTCGCAAGGGTGTTTATTCGTTGGCGGGTGAAAGTGTGATCGACGGGGTGCTTCACCCGCTGCATCACTCCCGAGTGCTTTATGGGGTGAGTATTCAACAAGAATCCGTCAACGGTCGGCCCGGACTTAATCTGGATGGAAGTTGGAACATCGCCACGCGTACATTCGATGCCGCAATTGAGCGGCTGCGTCTGAGCAGCACGCTGAGGCGGAGCCTGCCGCCGGCTCTGCAACATTTGTGGCGGAATCTGGGCCTGCGCGGACAGATACGACACATTCATTTTCGTATCGGCCCGCATGCGCCGATGGACATCGCGGCCCGGCTGGCGGGTGTTTCACTTGCCATCCCCTATCACAGTCGACGTCTGGGTTCTACGCCGATTCCGATCCGTGGGCTGACGGGCGAGGTGCTCTTCAGCGACCATGTGCTTTCCATCGAAAATCTTCAGGGACGGGCGCTGGGTTGGAAATTTATTGTCCCGCAGGCGCATTTCCATGGATTGGGACACGGCGATCCATTTGACGTTACGGTCAGGCTGCCAAATCTCGACCTTCCGCCGCGCTATCCCGCGATATTCCGCACGTCGAGTTTCCGAATCGTCGACGGCATCTTTTACCGGCTTCGCCCCAGCGGACTGCTGAATGTAACCGTCCATGTAGCGCGATCCGTCGCCGGGGGGAACATTCATGTTGCAGGGATTATTCACTGCCTGAATCTCGCCGCGCGCTACGTTCATTTTCCGTATCCACTCCACGATGTGCACGGTATTATCCGTTTTACCGCCCACCATATACATTTCGTCCATGTGCGGGCAGTCGCTGAAACCTTTCCCGTCAGCCTTAACGGACTGGTGTCGATAGACGAATCGGGCGGGCCCATCGATCTGCAGATCAGTTCGCCCCGCGGATATTTCGACCGACGCCTCGCCGCCTGCCTGCCGCGAAATATTAAGCCGATATGGAATAAATTTACCCCTGTGGGTTACGGTGCATTTCAGGCCGATGTCACTCGACCGGCGGGTGAAAATTCCAGTCCGCAGATTGTTCTGCATATTTTTCCGCAGGATGTGACGGGGTATTATCATGACTTTCCCTATGTGATGCATCATGTTCACGGCGAACTGATTTTTTCAGACCGGATGACCAAAATCATCAAGCTCACCGCACCGGTCGGCAGGCACGGATCGATCACATTTACGGGCGATGTGGACTATCGTTCCGGCCATTTGTCATCGATGAAACCGCATGTCAAACTTACCGCCGTGCACCTGCCGGTGGACTCAGCGATGCTTTACAGTCTGCCGCGTTCGTTTGAACACGCTCTGGAACCATTTCATGCCCAAGGCGGATATGTGAATGTCAATGCGATGATCACCCGTGGTGCCGACAACGGGCCGAGTGTGAGCGGAACGCTGACTTTGGCCGGCACGACGCTGACACCTAAGCTTCTGCCATGGCCATTGACGGATGTGGCGGCACAGGCGACGATTGCGCCGCGGCATTTTATTATTCAGTCGATCACCGGCCGCATCGCTGGCAGTCGAGCGAGTTCGGTGCGGGCCGCTGTTACGGTGGATGAGCCGACACATCAGCCGGTTGACGTGCATGCCCATGCTTTGTGGAGTGGCCTGATCATCAGGCCCAAGCCGCCGGCGCAGATCAAGGCCCCCTACCGCAAACTATGGAGTCAATATCGCCCCGCGGGCGACCTGAGCGGCGGGTTTGAATTGGCCATGTCGATCCCCCGTCACGGCCGTACCTCACTCTGGAGCAACATTCGCCGCCTGTCCGTTCAGCTTTCACCTCATGACATGACGCTTTCCCCCAAGGCTTTTCCCGCGCCCATTCGACATCTTTCCGGTAGCGTCGACGTGGCCAAAGGGAAGGTGCAGATCGCTTCGCTTACGGCGGACGCCGGCCCGATTGCCGTCTCCACCTCCGGTGTGTTCATTCCGGCCACGGGAACCCTCAAGCTCAAGGCCACCGTTAAAGCCCCGCGCGTATCACACAAATGGATTGCTCTGCTTCCCCCGGCACCGCGAAAGCTCATAGAACAGTTACATCCCCGCGGCGCTTTCGAACTTTATTTCACCGACCTTGAAAGGCGCATCGAGAAATCCGGACCCGGCTGGAAATTTGTCGGCTCACTTGCGCTGCATCATTTTCTTCTCCACCATACGCTTGAAGCGGCCATCGGGAGCGGAATTGTCACCGTCGCCGGTGATCTCGATGCCCATGAGACAGTGCCAAATCTCGCCGGAGAATTTCACTTGAAGCATGTGCTGGTTGCCGGGCGTACCGTGCGGGCGTTGAAAGGGGAGTTGACGGGCGATCGGGTAAATAATACCGTCACCATCAACCATATTTCCGGGAGTGTTGCCGGCGGTGTCTTGAGCGGCCGGGTATTGCTGCATTTCAAACCCAAGGTGTCGCTTGCCGCCGACTTCAACCTCTCCGACGCGCAGCTTGCGGCATTGCTCAAAAGCCATCCGATGCCCGGGACGCCGACGACTTCGACCATGCCGACGACGCAACCGACTAAACCGATCACCGATCTGCCGCGGATAAGTTCCGGGGTAGTGAACGCAAGCCTGCATTTTTCTCAGCTTCTGGGAAAGCTCAGCAGCAGCCATGGTTATGGGGATCTCCTGATCACCAAGGCGAATATTTATAATGTTCCGCTTTCCATGGGACTGCTCCAAATCGCAACGCTCCGATTGCCGGTAAGCTCGGCCTTCAACCGAGCGAAACTCGTTTATCTGATCAACGGCCATATCGTGAATTTCAGCAAGATTCAGCTTCATAGCCCGGGAGTTGATCTGCTGGGCCGGGGCTCATTGAATTTGACCGATCAACATGTCGATCTGGAACTCATCACGCAATCCCCCTCGGGCACGGAGATTCCGGTGCTGGGATTCATTGTCGGCATGGCGCGATCTCAATTGCTGCAACTGCATGTACATGGCCCGATCAACAATCCCAAAATCACCCCGATTCCACTGCGGATCTTAGCGCTGCCATTCGGCTCGCCGTAGGGAGTTGCATGCGTGGCCCGGTTTCCCTGCGGGCGGTATACTCCATCACACTTAGAGGCTACGCACGGTAGCGTGCTATGCGCCCGTAGCTCAGTTGGATAGAGCGGCGGTTTCCTAAACCGCAGGTCACAGGTTCGATCCCTGTCGGGCGCATTTGAATGCGTCTTTTCACTGCCGCGAGCAGCGGAGTGAAATCCCCATGACGCTATGTTATATCCTGAAGTCAGATTGCCGGAACATTCGCCAATTAATAGACCACGAACCGGCGGCTCCGGTTCGATGGCGCCGCACATCTGTTTACGGAGAGAAATGCGGGACGGGTAAGGCGATTTGGTACGAATCCGAATTTTGCAGGGCAATCGCATACTAAATTTTCGTTTGGACTTGGAAATTTTGTTATGGGGTGTTAGGATTTTGTTCAATTAAGCTGCGGATCCGCGTGGTTTTGTAAAAATGGACGACGAATGAAAGGAGCTTTGGCATGGACGCCACAAGCAAGACGGAACTTGCGCGCATTTTTGAAGAACTCCCCGATCCCAGGCAACCTCACCTGGTTCGCCATCCGTTGGCGTCGGCCGTG
>JAKAVA010000030.1 GCA_021827645.1 Planctomycetota bacterium | reverse complement strand
TGGCGAACCGGCACCATCCCGATGCCCGTCATCACCTCTCGCTCCGGCAGATAGCCGTTACGGACCACCAGCCGATGGCCCTGAGCGTCAACCTGATCGGCACGTGCGGCAATCCAGGCTTCCGCTTCCATCTGTACCGCCTGCGACAATAGCCGCTGGGCTCCCTCACGCAATATCTCCGTCAGGACATCGCTGCATCCGAGCATTGAAAACTTCATCGTTTCGGTCATACTCTTTTCCATGGTGGCGTACTCCTAAAAAAAAGACAGAAAATTCAAACCTTTAGGTTACGCCGCCTCTTTTTCTCCGTCCACAACTTTTAAGAGTAACCCGGAGACGGTTCAGTGGCGCGAGCGAACCAGATGCCGGAGCCTCTGCGAACCCCTGCGTCCCCTGCGGTGGAAAAAAGCACTTACCGTCGTGCCTCGCACGACCC
Organism: Planctomycetota bacterium; assembly: GCA_021827645.1. Classification (GTDB taxonomy): domain Bacteria; phylum Planctomycetota; class Phycisphaerae; order WQYP01; family WQYP01; genus JAJZGD01. Next base: position 15,142 of record JAKAVA010000030.1, on the reverse strand, counting down.
ATGCCCGCTCACCTGTCTACTTTCTACTCTCACTTTCTGCCGGCGCAGCCGGCCCGCTCACGGCTGGATTGCAGGTAACGTTGCGGATTCCACGCTGTCATCAAGGCACCTCGTCAAACATGAAAGAAAAGCTAGGCAGGGGTCGGCATCTGCCGCTCGATTGACGATGTCAATGCCTGACAAGCATCATCCATGGAACTTCGGATGCGACACCCTGCGGCACGAGCATGGCCGCCGCCACCGAATTGGGCCGCTATGTCAGCAACATTAATGCTGTGTTTGCTTCGCAGGCTCACCCGAAGTACGCCGTCAGGCTGTTCGGCGAGGCACACGCATGCAATCACGTCCGCAATCGACAGTGGAAGGTTAATCAGTCCTTCCGTCTCCCAACTTTTGGCCCCGGTATCAATAAAATCTTTAAGCGGGATTTTCAGCAGGGCAAGACGGCCGTTCAGCGTGTATTCCGCCGTCTGCAGCACGCGGCCAGTCAGGCGCCATTTGGCAACGCTGTCCTGCTGCATAAGCCGGTTCCACAATTCATCGGGCCGTGCGCCGGCCTGCACACAGAGAGCCGCCGCCTGAAGCGTTCTCGCCGATGTCCCCTCAAAGTGAAACCACCCGGTATCCGCGGTAATCCCGGCCAGCAGCGTCCGGGCTGCGTTGGCATTCAGACCTCCGAACTCCTGCCCCAGTCGCACCATGATTTCCGCACACGACCCCGCCGCGCTGTCGCGATACGTGCACTTCGTGCGGATATCAGGTGTCAGATGATGATCGATGCAGTAGAGGCGATCGGCGAATGACTCCAGTGCCTCAGCGGCCGGTGCAAGTTGCTCGCGGCTGGACGTATCGACCACCACGAGCGTATCAAACTTTGCCAGATGTTCCGCCGACCAGGCCGGGCTGAATTCCGCTACCGGCCAGGGCGAGCTTTCAAGAATGAATGCCAGGCTCTCAGGTACGGGCGGGAATTCGATCACCGCACCGGTTTTTCCCGCGCCGGCGAGAATTTCCGCCAGACCGACCTGCGACCCGACTGCATCGGGATCGGGCCGCTGGTGCGTGAAGATCGCCACATGCCTGGCCGCCTTGAGCCCCTCTATGATCGCTCGCCATGATTGGCTCTCATCGGTCGTGCTGGATGGCGGCATGTTCAGGCTCCGGTTGTTGAAACTTCATTGAAACTCCCCGGCGGGTTCGTGGCAGCGTAATCCGTCAGTTGCCGCACCCGTGCGACATCCCGTCCAATCTGCCGAATCAGCAGCTCCACAGATGGAAAGCGTTCCTGATCCCGCAGCCAATGCGTGATGGCAAGTTCGGTGTGGCAATCATAGAAATCGTCACTGCAATCCAGCAGAAAAGCTTCGACGGTCCGTTCACCGTTGCCAAATGTTGGATTGGTACCGACACTCACAGCGGCCGGAAACCGTCGGTCATCAATCATCGCCGAGCCGGCGTATACACCGTTGGCAGGTATCAGTTGGCTGCAGGCAAGATTAATGGTGGGATAGCCCAATACGGATCCTCCGCGACCCTGCCCGTGAATGACCCGGCCCGCGAGCGTGCATGGCCTGCCCAGTAGAATGGCTGCATCGCGTACCCGGCCCTGACTGATAAGCCAACGCACCAGCGAACTGCTGACATCCGCAACGGTCTGATCACTTAACACAGCCTGGGCGGTGGGAATCTCAATGACCTCCCAGCCCAATGCCGCTCCCGCTTCCCGCAGCGTCTGCGTATTACCCAGGGCCCCGCGACCGTAGGTAAAAGTCCGCCCCTCAACCAACCGGCAGGCATGAAGTTGCCGTTGAAGAATATCCTGTTCAAAACTTTCGCGACTTATGTTGAGGAATTCCCGATCCGGAGCATTCACCCAGACGGCGTCGGGATGAAACCGGCCGATGAGTTTAAGCCGCTGCTCAATCGTGCTGATGTAGGGACGCGAAATATCCGGCCGCAAAATCGACAGCGGGTGCGGATCAAATGTGATCACCAGAAGTGGCAGGTTCAGGCTCTCGGCCGTTCGTCGCGCCGTATCAAGCATGGCCGCATGCCCGAGATGCACTCCGTCAAAATTTCCAATACAGACAATTCCGCCCCGCTTATCCTGAGGTATTTCGGAAAGGGCTTTGCAAATCAGCATGAATGGATTCTATGGTTAATACCGGCGGCCCGCAAAGTGACGGATGCCATACCTCGCAGCCCGGGAGCGTGTGGCAGAAAATGCCGCGATGGTTCAATTCATTTCATGCGGCAGCGCCGCCGGGGACCCTAGAATGCTTCTTAGGCCCGTGTTTGCACAGGGAATCTCAAGGGCGAGATTGGGCGCGGACCGGTATCGTTGCGGGCAACCGCCGGCAAGCCGGTGATTATAATGTCGAACTCCATGCGAAATCGGGAGTTTTGATCGATGGTAAAAAGTGTCACGCGCCTCAGCCCCGTGGCTCGCGGCGTATTTTATCACCGGCGCGAGATTGCGGCGGGTTGAGCGGCAGGTGGCGCCGCGCAACAGCGTTTTTCATTGCGTGGCATATCTGCCGGAAAATTCCGCGCCCGCATGAACGAAGCGCGGCCCGCGGGCATTGGATTTCTCATCGAGTTCGCGGTTTTTGGAATCCTCACGGGATCACGGATGAACCGATTGCGCGCATTTGGGGGCGCCGAATCTGCTGAGATGACTGATCATCCGCGGCAAAGCCGGCGCACCGAATGATTCACTGCGAGGCCCGAAAGGCGTCACTCGTCGAGCAGATGGCGACGGGCGGTGAACAGCGCCGCGCTCCCTTACTGTTTTGTCATTATTCCCCTTGTTTTTTTGTTTTTGATTGGTATGCTTACGGATGTGTGGATTTTACCTCGGCCGGGCGTGAGCCGACGACACGGTGAATTTTGTCGGCGACGACTCGGCGGTGTGTGGTTTCCAGGCCCTGAGCGGTATCGTGACAGGTGGTTCGGGAGTGGCAACACCATGCGACCAATCGTCGGAGGAATGTTTCAGCCTTTCGGTGGCGGGGGACGGCGTGGTCGCCGTACCAGTTTGCTGCGGCAATCGAAGTATCCGGGCGTCCAGTGCCTCGCACCCGCCGTTTTATTGGCCATGTTGATTTTCGCCGTGGCCGCTCCAGCGGCGAATGCCGCCGGCCTTCCCCCGCTAACCGCAAAATTTGTGACTTCAATCTGTCGCGGCCCGCGTGGGGGCATCTGGGTGGCGACCGAGGGACGCGGGGTGTGGCACTACAACCCTCGACTTGGCGGCGGATGGCGGAGCGATCCAATCGGAACGGCCGCCAACCACAACGTTGCCGATGCGGTGGTGTGCGACACGCACGGCCGCATTTGGGTCGGTAGTCTGAATGAAGGCGTTTTTGTGTATCTTCCTCCACGCGATCCGGGGCAATCGGGGCAATGGCAGCGCTACGGGCTGCTGACGGATCCGGCAAAAGGTGAGTTGGCCGGCCCGATCGGTGAGCATGTTTACTCCATGACGGTGGATCCGGTGGATGGCAGCCTGTGGATATGCACCAACAGCGGCATCAGCCGGTATGAACCGGGCCGGGCCAAGGTGCAGGGGCGGTGGAGGTATTACGATGTGGCCGACGGGTTGCCGTCGGATGATATTCAATGTGTCGCATTCGGCCGCCACGGCCGGGCGTATGTGGCCACGACGTGCTGCGGAATAGCTATTTCCGCGCCGACACGGAAAAGTTTTCTCGCCAATCGAAAAGACAATCGCCGAAGTGCACTGCAATACGTGCATTGGCGCATCATTGCGAGCCGGTTCACTCATGGCCCGCCATTGACGCCGACGGGCAGGGGGTTGCCCAGTAATTTGATCAACGCGATGATCACCACGCGAAAAGGTGAGGTATGGGTGGCGACGGATGAGGGGGTTGCGTGGAGCACGGATCATGGACGACGGTGGAGCTTTCTTCGCGGTGCCGACTGGGCGGCAAAGGATGCGGGGCTTCTGCACCCTCCGGGCGCGGCGTTCATACAAAATGCCGGGCGGCGGGTACCCAGATCGGGGGTGCTCAGCAGTGATTACTGCACGGCGCTGGCCGAGGGGACCGGTGGAAAGATTCTCATTGGCCACCGCAAAACAGGATTGGACATCATCGGCCCCGCCACCGGCACAATTTGGCGGTCGCAGTTGGCTGCCAAGGGGAAGCCGGGCTATCTGTCGCACCACTACATCGACGCCATCCTTGCGCGGTATCGGGGTGTTACGGTTCTGGGCGGTTACGGCGGTGGACTTCAGACGCTGCCGACGGGGCGGGCGCACCATGCCCGGAGTGAGTCGGGGTCAAGGCGGCGACGGGCAATCGGAGGCCCATCGCGAATGCCCGCTGCGGCCCAACCGCCGACGATGGCGGAACTGCATCGCCGCGAGCAACAGGTGGTGGCGCTTGTCAAACGCATGGCGCGGAAAAAGCACCTTGTAGCGGTGCCGCTGGATACCGATTGGCGAACTGAAGGCAACTGGCTCGGCAGATATGGTGACTATTCGATTGTGCTTGCCGCCGCTGCATATGAGGCGAGCATGCATTGGGGGCAGGGATGGGACGATCCCCAGTGGAACGCTTGGATGGGGCCGCACCCCGGCCGGTCGGACGGACTCCGCCGATGGGTCCAATGGCTGTTTACCTCCGACCGCCGCGTGCTGGAGATGCCCAAACCGGTTTTCCTCGCTCAGTGGATGCGAGGCCTCGTTCCCGGTAACATTAAATCTCTCTGCCGCCGCGAATCGGAATGGGATGACCACGGCGAAGCGTATCCGAGCACCACGCAGGGGCCGGGGCTTTTCGTGCGCTTCAGCATACCGCCGGGCCTCTATGTATTGGCGATTTACGACGTCAACTACAACGGCCATTCCGGCCTGATGCGATTCCGCGATTATCCCGTCACGCTCAACTTAGACCCGAGTACCGCGAGTGGATATACAAAAGAACAGTGTGTGGAGCGTTCCGCCCGCTTTGTGATTCTCCGTACTGCCGGCCCGTCGCGCCCGGTGGCTGTGGCGCGATTCGCCCGTTTCTACGGTGGCGAATGGGTCCGATTCCTGATTCGCGGCCCAAACCTCTTCACCATTCACCTCGGCCGAAACTATTCGCTTAATACCATGCTTCCGTGTGCCTCGGTGTCTTTGGCGGAGTCGCGCCCGCCGCCCTATTTTTACCCGTTCCCAACGCATAACCAGTGCTCGTTTGGAAAGTATGTCGGCCACCATAGATGGGTGCCGGATGTGCCGCCGAAACCCAAAATCAAAACAGGCCATCTCATTCCAATCGCCCGGTATCTTTACGAGCATTATCGATACCCGTCGCCGGCGGAACTAATCGCGTGGTCGGCGTCAACGCCCCTGTGGGCAAGTGAGATACGGCGGCTCGCCTCCGTCGGGCGGGGCATCTACGCCAAAAAGGTGGCGGCAAAAGCGATGCACCTGCTCTACCGCCTTCATCACTTCCGGCGGATGGAGCGAGTCCAGAGCGACGCCGGATTTCTGACTGCCCGCCGCATCGAGTTGCAGATGCCCTGGATGCCGAACGTCGTCCACGGCGTCAATTCCCTGGGGCCGGCCATATTTCAGCCCTACATGGAGGCTCGTGGTTACTACCAACGGCAGCGGAGAGCCGAGAGGGCGCTGGCGGCACAGGTCCGATAGCGAATGGCAGTTTTTTCTAGAGTCGTTTCTTGGAGGCCCGCATCATGCGATTATTAGAACGGCGACTTATCAGGGGAATACCCGCGGCCACTCTTTGGCTGCTGCTGTTGGCCGCGCTCGCGCGTCCCCCGGCCTGCACAGGGCTGACCAACCCAATGCCGCTTACCGAGGTTCCCTACGGCATGACCGCTTGGGATTGGCAGGCGTTTATCCATCGGCATACTCTCGATGGCTATGCAAGCGTCGCGGCCGAGGTTGATGCCAACGCGGTTCAAGCATTCAACGCATTCGAGAGCGTTGAGGGCACCAGCAAACATCCGAATGCGGTATGCTGCGACGGGTGCAGCGTGGTGGTAATACTCCTTAAGCAGAAAAACCCGGTGCCTGGGGATATCAAATTCACGCTGACCGGCCCCAGCGGGGGATTCCCTGCCACGGGCTCGCTTTCGAGCGAGTTCCCAGCCTTGCCCGCCCCGCAGACCGCAGTGGCTGGCGAGCTGGCCACGGTGACGGTTCCAAGCGTGCCGTACACCGTCGTCTTCTACCGGCCGCCGGCGAGTTACCTCGGCGCCTCCAACGGGAGCGCCATGCCCGCCGGGGGCTGGCCATCCGTCACCATCAAGGCAACGAGCTCATCGGGGGCGGTGCTCGGAACGGTTGGCCTCACGCTCCGTCCGCCCCCGGTGCTACTTGTACACGGGTTTGACTCGGGGCCTGGAACTTGGGACTACCCGCCCCCGGCGGGGGCACCGTCGAACAGCGGTGCCTATCCATTTTTCCAGAGCCTCGACCCGCAGCTCCATGCCGTCGGCGTCGCCGACTACAGCTCGCAAAACACCTCGGGGCTTGCGACCGTCATGCCGATAGTGCTCGACAACCTGCGCAGCCTCATCGGAACCACCCGTGACAACAAAATCGAGGATACGCAAGCAGGGGCCGTATGCCACAGCTATGGCGGACTCATTTGCAAGTGCCTGGCGGAAAACGCGCAGAACGAAACGGTGGCGAGGCCGGCCGGATTCCCGCAATTCGTTTGGAGCGCCTCATACCATGGGCCCGGAACCGCAGACACCCATTACCTGCGTGACGACAACGACGACCTCGGCTATCTCGACCGCGTGGTAACGCTTGGATCACCGCTCGACGGCAGTCCGATTGCCACCGCCATAATCAACCTCCTCTCGGGCGTCGGCGGGAACACGGCCTACCAGAACTGGCGTATTGTGCTCCGGGCGCTAAACGCGGCGGGCAACGGCGACGCGCTCTCCGACCTGGCGGTTGGCAACCCGGTCGTCCTCGCAATGGCGGCGAGGCCGGCAGTGCAGTGGCGCCCAATCGTCACCACAATGGTGCCCCTATTGCAGCAGGCGCTCGACCAGGACGTGGATGGCATCCCGATCGTCACCGATGTCCAACAGTTGTATGGCAGCTTGCTCCAGCCGTTGCCGGGGCTGACGCCTTCCTCCAGCGATGGCGTGGTCACCACGTTCAGCCAGACCGACCAAAACTACGCCAGCGATACCAGCCCGAAGGTACAGGCCACCGGCCTGTTCCACACGCAGGAGCCCGGCAGCCAGGCGGTGTGGACTGACGCCGCCGATCTGCTGGAACTGGATAACGCCGGAACTGTTTCCGGCGACTACACGATGTTCAAGCCGAGCTTTTGACCAAGACTGGAGCCGAAGATGGAAAGAATTTTGCGTCCGTCCGTGGCGTGGCTCGCAATCGGCATAGCGGCCGCCACCGCTGCGGCCGCCGCGCCGAAGGGCGTCGGCAAGTGGGCGCGGGAAAAGGGATACTACCAAACAGTTCAAGCGCACATCCTGCCGATCGCCAATTTCACGGTCACCCGTTTATCCGACGGGACGATGATTGTCATTTATGGCCGTGGCTACGTCGAGCGGCCGCCGGGATCGCACCTCTGGACGCAGCATCTGCCGCCCCGCCATTCCGGCAACCTCTGGCTCTGGCAGTGCGTCGGCGGCAACCCACACCATTTGTTTTTTATCGCCAAAGCGGGGCCGCATTGGGGGACCACGTGGCTCTGCACCGTTCGGCCCAAACAGCAGGCCCGAATGCTTCTCGAACTCCGGGGCAACGGCTCGTCAGCGACATTTGCCAGCGGGCGGATGGGTGCGTTCGCCCTGGGCAGCCATCTGGTACTCACGGTGGATGGGGGCAGGCGATGGCTGCCGCAGCCGAAGCTCGGTGCGGGCAGGCTGTATCGCCTCAAATGGTTGCGGGCTGACCGCCTGCTGGTGGCGGGCGTTAAGGCTGTTTTGCTCCTGCGGGTGAGCGCCGACGGCTCAATAAAAGTGCTCGCCCGCAGTACGCCGGTACCTCCAAAAAGCGCCGTTGGCCAGTACCAGCTCGTCCGTTTCGGGTGGCCTTATTCTTGGTGGGCGGCGTATTCACGTGATTTGAAAAAGCGGTCGGTGCTGAAGTTGTTTGACCTGCAGATGGGTAAAGTGCTCGCTCGGTATCCGGTGCCGCAGGCGAGCGCGTTCGTTCCCTTCCATGGCGGGTTTATCGCAGTGACGCCGCGCGGGCAAATGGACAACTGGCTCGAAATCTACCGTAGGCGAGGCGGTAGGGCGGTGCTGGAGCACAAGGCGAAGGCGGACTATTGGGCGACGCTTGAATGGCGGCCGCACGGAAGGTTCGTGTTTGGTGGAAATCGCAAGCAGGGGCTCTATCAGTTGGATGTGCATACCGGCGTGATCAAGCCCACCAGCATCCGGCTCAAAAAATGGATCGTGCCGCCTAACCCGAATTCGCCGCAAGTGATTATCCACAGCAAGGCGTGGCTCAAGGCGATTGCCGCCTTGATAAGGGGGACGTCCACCCTGAAAGGGGCGTACAAGCAGCGATTCTTTCACGACTTCTTTAAGCGGGGCCGGCCCGGGGCGGACCCGTGGAAGTGGATGAAGACTAACATGGACGAAATAAAGAAGCTCTACGCCGAGCAGGAAAAAGCCGCGGGGAAATAACGGGCTGCGAACCACGGCCGATTCTTATCCTCTTCACCCCCGGGACTCAGCAGCAGGTGGACAACGACTTGGCGGGCGGGTACTGGATTGCGGCGACCTCATCAAGAACGCCGGAATCCATTGGTCCCAGATGGGTCTGACTCCGACGGCCAGCGACGGGGTCGTGCCATTGGAGAGCCAGAGCGACTCGGGCTACGCAGGCACCACAGGCACCACAAAGCTTACGGTCACCCTGAGCGGTCTATTCCACACGCAAGAGCTTGGGAGCCAGGCGGTGTGGACTGACGCCGCCGATCTGCTGGAACTGGATAACACCGGAACTGTTTCCGGCGACTACACGATGTTCAAGCCCAGCTTTTAGATATGATGGGGGATACGATTATGAGAAGCATATTACGCCAAGTTGTCGCGTTGCTGGCAATCGCCTCGGCGACACCCGCCGCTGCCGCCCCGTATGCCGTTCCGAAGGGAGTTGGCAAATGGGGGCGGGAAAAGGGGTACTACAGGGTCGTCCGCCTGCATCATTTGGAGTTTGCCCGGTTCCAGCTCACGCATCTGCTCGACGGCACGACGATCGTAATGGCCGGCAGGGGGTACATCATGCGCCCGCCCGGATCGCACCTATGGACGGAACACCTCCCTCCGATCCATTCGGCGAGGTTATGGCTATTTAGTTGTGTGGGCGGTGTCCGCAAGCACTTGTTCTTTGCCGCACTCGTATGGCCTAAGTGGGCGGCCAAGTGGCTTTGTTCAGTTCAGCCCGAAGTGCCGTTACGGATGCTGATACCGTATAACGGCAATGGGGTGGCCGGTTTTGCCAACGGTCGCGTCGGAGGGTTCACCTTGGGCAGCCATCTGGTGCTCACGGCGGATGGCGGCAGGCGTTGGCTGCCGCAGCCCCAGCTCGGGTTCGGAAGACTCTACCGGCTGAAATGGCTTTCCGATCGGCGGCTTCTGGTGGCCGGAATCAAGGGCACGCTCCTGCTGGCCGTGCGTTCCGATGGAAGTATGCAGGTGCGCAGCCGCGGTATGGCATTGCCGGTAGAGAGCCCGATCTACCAGTACTCCTTAATTCGTTTTGGATGGCCGATCACTTGGTACGCCTCCTATCCTCGGCCGCACAATAAGCTCGCTGCGAAGAAACCTGCCGTCCTTGAAAAATTAGATTTGAAATCAGGCAAAGTACTAACGACGTACAAGGTACGGGGTGCAACGGCATTTATGCCATTCCACGGCGGCTTTATTGCGGTAGTGCCGCATGCGTCGCAGTTGGAGACCAAATCGTGGATCGAGGTTTACACCGTGGAAGGTGGCAAGGCAGTTTTGGCGCACAAAACCGATTCCGACTTCTGGCAGAAAGTGGAGTGGCGGTCGCGAGGGAGATTTGTGTACAACGGCGACCATGCGGGGGGGCTCTATCAGTTGGATGTGCACACGGGCGTGATCAAGCCCACCAGCATCCGGCTCAAAAAATGGATTGTGCCGCCGAACCCGAATTCGCCCGATGTGATTATGGGCAGCAAGGCGTGGGTGAGCGCCGTGCATGCCGTTATGCGGATCGTCGCCAAACTTAGGGGGCCTTATATCGCCCGATATAACGACGGCTTCAAAAAGTTGGGGAGGCCATGGATGGGTGTGCCACCATGGAAATGGGTAAAGGCCAACATGGCCTTGGCGAAAAAGCTCTACACCGAGCAGGAAAAAGCCGCGGGGAAATAACGGGCTGCGAACCACGGCCCGGCCTGTACGTTACGACGGCGCATCGAAACGAAAAATAACGTCAAACACCTTGCCGCCCATCCGCCGGGCAATAATCGGCTCCTTGATCATGCAGAGTTTTACACATGCCGGGATGAAGGCGGTATCAAAATTACTTTCCAAACTGCGCCCCATCCCCTCCAAGATCAATAAATCGGCACCGGCGCAGGCCGCATTGCATTCGTCCGATACGTGGCGCAGATCAATAAGAGGCGTGCCGCCGCCCGATCCCGCTATCGTCAGCAGACTGCGGCTGACCAGCTGTTTTAGAATCGGTTCACGTTCGGCCAGATCAGCGGTTAAGCATCGCAATTCACTCACCGTTATGTCATTGAGGGCCGGCTCATCGTTGGCGACCAACACGATCCGGGTGCCCCGCTGTGCCAACCATCTTGCAAGCGGAAAAATGCCCAAGATGATGTCACTCCCCGCATTGTCAACGAAAATGGCAGCTTTGCCAGGGGGATGGGTGAAATACCATCTCGCAAAATCATTAAAGTGGTCGACAAGCCATGGGCGGCGGATGTCGTTCCGCACCTGTAAAAAGGCTGGACCGTTGTTTGCGTAAGCGGCTGCCGTTGCCGTTGCTCCCAGATCAAAAATGTTGCCCGCGAATACCCCCAGTATAAGTGTTTCCAGCACTGATTGCGGGTCTTCCATCCGGTCAAGTTCCTGCACCAGCGGAGCGAACATGGTGGCGCAGCGGCTATTTTCCCGCGCCTTGATGTGCTGATACGGATCGGCGATGCCGTGGCTTATCAGGCATTGCTGGCGAATAATCCCGAGTACCTGCAAATTCAGTTCGCCATGCGCATGAGGATGATCGCGCAGCGCCTCCATTGCTTTTTGCAGGTCCGCGTGACACGCCTCCGCCCGAGCCGCCGCGTCGTTGCCATAGACGTCAATCGCCAGACGCGTGGTAAGCTCAAAATGTTGAATGAAGTGGTCCAGCCAATAATCCCGGAACTGCTTATCCTTAAGCATATCCTGTCGACATGGATAATATTGTTCCGGATTGGCGATGAGATGGAATATAGGCATCAGGGGCGACCTCTATCGGGAACCGCCGCCGGTCTTTTTAATACCTCAATCCAACGCCGCTTGCCGATGATATCTCGCGCAATAATACCCGAGGCAATGCGAAATGCGCTAAGTCCATGGCCCAGGTTCGCCGCGATGAGGCGATGTCCGGCAAAGTAAAACAGCACCTGTCGCTTGGCCAGCCATCGCACACGCACCATTTTTGCCCGGTACCCGACGCCGCCAATGGTAATATCCACCGTTGATCCGATTTGAATCGTGCATCCCCTGCGGCTCGCGAGACGGCTCAGGCCGATCTCATTGATGGCCGCCGTGGTGCCGCGATTTCCCTGCAGGGCGTCGGCCACAAGAAAAACTGCGGGCATGGGAATCGCATGATGCAGCGTCCAGAGGGAGGTGTTGCTGCGGTACAGCAGGAGTTTATTCCCCCGTGCCGTCACCCGCAGCGTTTGGCTGATCAGTTGTCGTTCCAGCCCCACAAGGGTGAAGGCCGGGGCGCTGTGTCCGTCGCCGATATGGAATCGAATCCGCCATCGCTGAGCCAGCAGGGGTCCGTTTGAGATGGATATTAAATTCCAGTCCAGCAGTCGGCCATGAATTCGGCGCGTCACGCGGATATGCAGGGCTCCGACCACGTAATGATCCAGATGCAGAATAAACCATCGGTTTGTATTGGGATTGCTGATCTGCCCCCGGGTATGCCGTAGAAATGACCAGTTGTATTTCAATCGGTGTGCCGATTCGGGAATCGGTCCCAGCGGTGCCGCTACGCCCGATCGCACCATCATCAGATGCAGCCCCGCAATCTGCGATCCGACCGTGACAATCAGATTTCGATTGCCGCGAACGACATCAAGTTTGGCAGCATGGGTCACCAGCGGCGCGGATGAAAGGAGATTGCGCCATCGGGAGAGACTCAAAATTCTCCGGCCGTCCAGTCGGTGAATAATATCGCCCGGCCGAAGGCCGGCGGACAACAGCGACGGTGGCAGTTCTTGATCCATAATGACCGCACCGTCGGCCCCCGGCATGCGGAGGGTCGAGAGTACGTCTTCATACGCCTTGTCAATCGGGTTCGCCACAGTGATGGATGCAGTCATCACGGCTAAAACCAGTCCGGTGAGAATTGCCGCTGCCCTGCAGATCGGGGTTTTTATCGACAAATGCCTGTTATTGAGTCGCATCATCAGCGGACATCTTCGTGGAGTGGTTTTTCAAATTGGATCAGCAAATCGCTGTGGACAGAATCCCACCGCGTACCGACGATATCGTACAAATAACCCACCGCCATCTGCACCATCGCGCGATGCCGATTGAGTGCCTCAAAGCGGCAAAACTCGTAACTGTGATTTTTCGCCCATTCATTTTGGGATTCCAGAAGCTGGCGCCCAATCCCCTTGCGGCGAAAGTCTGCATGCACGCCGATGAGCCAGGTGTAAAACACCAGGGGTTTAAGCTCAAATCCGATACAAAATCCGATCGGGCGGTTATCCAGCGATGCCAGCATGACCAGAACGTTATATCGTCCCTGAAAACGTCGCCGAAAATAATTCTCATTTTCCGTCGGACGGAAAATCTGATTGTACAATTCCACAATCACCGGCAATTGGGATTCGGTTACGATGGTGATATCAGCTTGGGCCATACCAAAGTCCACTTTCCGCGTCTATTTCATGCCCCACATCAGGGTGCAGAATCTCCGCGGGAAAATCATATCCCAAGCTGACATCCGGTTCAAAAGATGTGCCGCACCGATACGAGCAGTACTTACCGCCGCAGCGATAGCCGAATGGATACCGGGAAGCAGGATGCATCACCACCCAAAGCCCTTCATCGCGGCATATCCGCCACGGCCACAGCCCATGGCTGCAGCGTGATGAGTCCGCTCTTCGGATGTATGGCCGCCGGCTGGCCGGAGCCGGTCTTTCCGTCGACGACGTAAACCACAGTCGGTCGCCCCGGTAAGGCGACTTCCACCGACGCATCAGCCTTGTTGATCAGCAGCACCTTGCGCTTGCCGGTGGGAGTGATAAAACCGCGGGCGAAGATATCCGATGCCGACTGTTTTTGGCCGCCAAGAATGGTTTTGCAGAATTGATCACCTTTTCTGCAGTTACGAACCAGCAACTCCAGCACACGGAAGCGGGCATTGGGAACCCCCGTATGCCAGTTTACCATGCTGACATCTGGAAACTGCGTCGGATAGCCGATCAGTTGGCTCTCGCCGACCACATTAACTCCCTGGGCCGCCAGATGGGCAAAGACATAGGCATACATCGCCCCGCTGAGATTCCAGTACAGGTGGGGCAGTTTCCCCCCCATGAAAGTTCCGATTTCATCGGTATCGATCATGGTTTTCGGGCTTAACTTATTCCGCAGTGCCACAACTCTAGCCGACACGTTGATAAACCCGTTGGCCTTCGAGAAAGCCTGTTTCGCCCACAGGGCAGGATTATGACCGCCGATACCCGCATAGAAATGATACGAAATCATATTCAGCGGCGTGCCCGGGGCATGATGACGCGGATTGAGAAAATATTTGAACCACCCGATATTTGCCGGATTTTCTCCCTCCGCCAGTGCGAGGCCCACAAAGCGGGTTTTGGGGGAAACCTTGTGGATGGCGGCGGTGATGGCGTCATACCAGCGAGTATATTCCTGAACATTCATATGATGCTCAAAGTTGACTTCATTGAGCACTTCCCACCAGGCGAAGTGGTAGTGATATCCCGAGTGATGCCAGTGGCCCAACTGATCTCGGAACCCTCCCCGCGTGTACCAGCTTACGAGTCTCGCATAATAATCCGCCAATGGCTTGAGTGAATGGCCCCGCAATTGAGTTCCCTGCTCGTATTTCCAGTAAACCTGATTCGGATTCTTCGGATAGGGAACCGGCTTGGGGGTTTTGAAGAGCCATTCCGGAATGGTGCTGAAATTCATGATCACTGAATGTCCTGCCGTCGCCCGCATGAAAGCGCGTACCATCGGATCAATGAGTGAAAAATTCCAATACGTGTGTCCATGAGATGGTGGTTTAAGTTCCGCCACCGCCAGGCGCGGGTAGGGGAGCCACGGGACGAAACGAACATAGTTCGCCCCCAGATGCCGCACCGCAAGCAGGGCGCGGTGACTCACAGGTGATTCAGGCCGCAGCAGTGGGTTCACCACCACCTGCAGGGTCGGTACTGCCTGCGAAATCATGCTGACATGATTCCAATGAATGGCAACCGTGGTGTCGCTGCCGGGGGCGGCATAAAGCGATGCGGCGGATGCGCCGCCCGCAACCATTAACCCCGCAAGCCAAACCTTTACAAACTTTCGCATGCTATTTATCCCAAGTCCACCAATGACAACCACGTTATCGCCTGTCCGCAGGCGGAACACCATAGGATTGATGCCGACGAAGCGGTCAGTCTAACACCGGCTCCTGACACCCGCAAGTTCCCCCCTCCGCTGACTCATACCCACTTTCGTGAGGGGAGATTTGGGTTAGATCGCAATAAGGTCGAGGTTGGTTCGTAATACTGATAGACAAAGGGATTTCGGGCGCGCCGGATTCGCCACAGGAAAGGAGTCTGCCATGAATCGCAAGGACGCGATGGCATGGGTGCTCTCGGTCTGCGCCCCGTGCCTTCGATTATCACAGGCCAAAACGTTAAGTGAACTGGTGGAAGCCGCCATGAGGTGCCCA
>JAKAVA010000112.1 GCA_021827645.1 Planctomycetota bacterium | reverse complement strand
CCCTGGTGGCACTTCTATCAGCTGGTCGCCGAACGTTCCAACATCTTTCGCTCCACCGCCTGAATCCATCACAACCCGATCGGCCAATGGGGGTAAGGGGGCCTTCTGCCCACAACCGTAAAAAACCAGCAGCCATGCCACCGATGTATCTACAACCATGCATATCTCAGCACTGCCGCGATGACCGTGAATAATCCGGGCTAAGGTCGCGGCGGCCGGTGCACGGTCCCAGTAACCTCAACCTCTGCGAACCTCTGAGTCCCCTGCGGTTAAATCGGTTTCTCTCTCTTTCCCTGCGGTGAAAATAATAGCAAATCACGGCCGCGAGGCGCACCGGGACGGTACGATGAAGCGGTTAGGCCCAGTGCCGGAATCTTCGTGTCTTCAGCCCTTCGTGTGAGAAAACAAGCAAATGACACCACGCCGCAGGCATGAAACCTGACTTCGCGCGGAGCTGGGGTGCACGCGGAAATGGTACGACGGAGCCAATGGATCCAGTGCTGGCACTTCTGCGTACCACCGCGTCCCCTGTGGTGAAAAACTTATTAACGTCTGGGAACGAGCGAATTACCACGCCTTATTGGCTCGCGAGACGCCGGCATTATCCGCCGTGCTTACCCGGCGTGATGTCCTTAAGCTGGATATCTCTGAAAAATGCATCCCCCTTGTTCAGATAGATAAAGAGATCAATCCGTACCCATTTGATGAGATATTTCTTGGCCTGACTTTTTACCGATTGCGGCTCAAAATCCATCTCGGTCGTCTTCCATTTCGGCTTGGTCATCACCGGCAGGAGCTGAGCCCGGTAAAGTTCACGCCGCTGGCTGGCCAGATCCCCCGCGCGGCTGAACTGATCCGGCCAATACGCAAAACCCTTCACAAACACGCGCACCCGTGGCCCGTTGCCACAATAGCTCACACTCACTCGATAACGATCCCCCTGTTTAACCGGTATCCATGTGCTTTCCGCAGCGAGGCCGTTGTTTTGCGCCACTCCCAGCCCCATCCGCATCATCAGACACTTCCCTTTGGCATGCGGGCGGCCACCATCCGCGACGGATTGGTTGACGATCGCAACGCGATCGCTCGGCAGATTCGCCGCCTGCTGATTGCCCAAATAGGGCGGGTGATAATCTTCCTTGAGAAGAAACACACTCCAATCTTTTGCCCGCCCGCCGTTCTCGGCCGCGAGACGGAAATGGGCGTCGGGAACCAGGTTCGGCCGTACTTTGAAGAGGTGCTGATAGATCGGATTGGTGAGATTGACCTGCTGCTCGGATACATGGTGAAACGGGATGTTGTCCAGGCGGGTGAGGAGGCTTTCCACCGCCAGCCGCGGGCTGGTGTTATCGGGGGGGATGGTGCCCGCAACGGTGCGTACCAGCTTGCCGTGGGTATAGAGTTGCAGCGTGAGGCGGCGATGATTCACAAACCCCATGACCGCCTGATCCACCGCCAGCGTGGAGATGACTTTTTTAATATCGGAGGCCGCGACGTGCCGACGCCACGGAATCTGCAGGGCGTTGATCATCATATCAACCTGATGATCCGACACGCGCCGGAAATGTCCGTTACGCGACATTTTCTTTCCCACCGCAAAGCGCATCCGCCGGGCCAGACCACGCTGAGACCGCTGTTGGGCGACGAATGGCAATATCGCCAGCGAGGGGGGCTTTGATTTCGCCTGTGCTGTCCGCGGCGGACACATGCCGATCATGACGATGACCCATGCCAAAATAATAGACGTGATATTCGGTAAGCGTAAACGCATGTACCACCTCCATGATTGCCTCCGCAGGCGGCGGACTGCATTTTAGCATAAGGTGGCATGTCCGCATGGGCGTGCCTCCGGGCCCCGATTCGCGGGTGTTCTGGCGCCGGCCAAGGCAGGGGCTTCATCAAGCCGCTGCGATCAGTCTCAATGCCGGGGCTGGACGAGAGGCCAATTGCACCGGCCGTCACTGGCGATAAGATAAATTTGGAATCGTCTTTTTGAGGGATTAAAGTTGGGTGAACATGAAGAGAAGCTTTGGGCTCCGACGAAATTCGTGCGCTTTGAACAGTCCCTCAACACCAGCATGCGCACCGCGGTAGTGATGACCGACGCAGGCCGGGCCTATCTGAAAGGGCTTGGCAACCCGGAGGGCCCGCACGCGCTGGTCTGCGAGTATGTGGGGACGTCGGTCGCGCGGCTCCTCGGCCTTAAAACTCTGGAAGTGGCGTTGATCCAGATAGCCCCCGGGGATGAGATTCCACTCTTCGGCGGCGGACTTGTCGCGCCGGGGCCAGCGTACGTGACACGCGAAGTTCCGGGCCACGTCCCATGGAGCGGCACAGAGCAGCAACTCCGTGTGGTGGAAAACATTGGCGATTTGGCGAGGCTGGTGGTGTTTGACACCTGGCTGCGTAACGTGGACCGCTGTCCCCCAACAGGTTCCCCCCGTCGCCCAAACTACGATAACGTGCTCCTTGCCCCGGCTTCCGGCACCGTCGAGCGTTACCACCTCTTTGCGATCGACTATACGCACTGCATCAGTCAGGGGGCTGAGATCGGGCAGCGGCTTGGTGGGATTGAGTATGTCAAAGACGACCGGGTTTATGGGGCGTTTGGGCCGTTTGAGAATTTTGTTACTGAGTCTATGATTGAAGATGCATTGCGTGACCTCAGCGCCGTGGATAAGGGCGAGTTGAGGCGGATAGTTGATTCCCTGCCGCCTGAGTGGTCGGTGGACGACAAGATACGAAATATCCTTTTCGAGTTTTTATGTCGGCGTGCTGACTATCTCTGCGATGCGATGATCAATCTGCTTAGGCGGGTATGGCGAGCACGTGCCAGGCACGGGGAGGAAAAAACATGACAATCAGCAAATCCGATATTTCCCTCCAGGCCGGGGATTCTTACCGGTGCTACTATTCTCTCATACAGTACCGCCCCGATCCGGCCCGGATGGAGGCAATCAACCAAGGCGTGCTTTTATTCTGCCCCGAGCGTGGGTTCCTCAGGTGCAGGACAACCACGTCAACCCGGCGTCTGGAAAGTACCTTTGGCAGAGGCACTTTCGACCCGGATCAGGTGCGGTTCGCGCTGCAGTCAATCGAAGACCGGCTTCAGGTTGACTCTTCGCAGTTCAAGACCGTCGACGACCTGCGGAAATTTGTCGACTCCCGCGCCGGCCAGATCATTCTGACCCAGCCCAGGCCTGCATCCGTAGACTCACCTGAAGATTATCTGGAGAAAATCTACCACGAGCTTATTGGGAAATATCCGGTACGGAGTGACGGCGACGCCAACTTCGGGCGGCAGGTGGCGGAAGCACTTGGCCCGGCGATACGTGAAGGAAAGCTCAAACGTCGCTACCGGGTAGAGATTAAATCCGGCATCGAGCGAGAGTTCCCATATGCATACCGTAACGGCGCGATGAACTGTATTCGGCCGATCCGATTCGCCGCCGACGTACAGAAATCCGCAGATGCCGCGCTGCGGTGCGGAGGGGAGGCGGTGGAGATTGGCAGGATGAAGGAACCCGCCAAACTCATCGTCATCAGCGGATTCGGCGAGGGGGAAAATCAGGAGGCGGCCCGACGAGCGGCCGATGAAATTCTCGCAGACTTCGACGTGCGTGTGGTACCGACAAGCGAAATTGCGACATTTGTTGCCAGCGTCGTCCGCGAGGGCCACGCATAAGGCGTGCCCGCGATCCTGGGATGGATGCACCGCGTTTTTCGACCCCGGATGCGGCGTGAGGCGGCCATCAAGCCGCAGCCACCAGCCCGGCTGTATTTCCGACCTGTGGGGTCAAAGCAGCGATATTCTGCAAAACAGGAATAATATCCTAAAACGCAAGACATGCTGCATCCTGCTGTGAACCCGATTCTTTACTCATCGCCCGTTTTCCCCTTCAGTTTTGTGCTCCGGGTTCGATTGGCCAGAAGCAGTGGAAATCAATTTGGAGTGGGGTCGGGAAGTGCGGCCATGATGTCGGAAGGTTGCGCAAAGAGCAATCGCCACGATCCAGAAAATTTCATCTATGCAACAACTTGGATATACTTACGTTAAGAAGGTGTGCCTGCCCGCCGGGTGTGGAGGGTGGCGCATGGCGTTGGCGTTGTTTAGACATTGTTCACCCGCGCAAGGCGTTGGTTTGTGAAATCGATGGTTTTTTTGTGTTGCAGACTTGATGGAACTTGATAAACCTCTTTTAGAATTGAAGCAAATCGTCAAGCGCTATCACTTAGACGCCGGGGACGTGCTGGCTTTAGATCACATCAACCTGCAGATCATGCCGCGGGAAATGTTCGCCATTACCGGACCTTCCGGCAGCGGCAAATCAACACTCATGAATATCCTCGGATGTCTGGATGTGGCGGACGAGGGGGAATATATTCTCGATGGGGAGGATGTTTCCGAATTGCAGGGGGATGAACTCTCGGTAATCCGGAATCGAAAAATTGGGTTTGTCTTTCAAAGTTTTAATCTTCTGCCACGGCTCAGTGCGTTGGAAAATGTTGAAATGCCCCTGTTGTATGCGGGAATTCGCAACGCGCGGGGGGCGGCGACGGAGGCGCTGGAAACAGTTGGCCTCGCGGAACGTATGCATCATGAACCGGCCCAACTCTCCGGCGGCCAGCGCCAAAGGGTGGCCATTGCGCGTGCGATTGTCACCAATCCCGCCATTATTCTCGCCGACGAACCCACCGGGAATCTCGATTCGCGTGTCGGCCGTGACATTTTGAATTTGTTTCATGACCTCAATCGGCAGGGGCGCACGATTGTGATGGTTACGCACGATTCCAACGTGGCGAAACATTGTGCGCGTGAAGCCCGCATTCGCGATGGCCGGGTGACCGACGTACTCGATCATCCCCCGATCGGTACGCAGGATGTGGCGGATATTCAACCACCGCTGGCAGCGGCTGGTTGAATACTTACCTTACAGGATTGAGGATAGAAAAAGTACCCGTATGGCAAAAGCAAGAAAAAGTAAAAAATGGCCCTGGTTTCTCGTGTTGCTGATTCTGGTCGTTGGTGGTGCACTTTGGTGGATCAAAACACACCAAGTGACGGCCGCTGTCAGTAACCATATCCATACGGCGGTGGTCAAAAAAGGGACGCTCTCGGTGCATGTGTATGCCACCGGAAGTGTGCAGGCCAATCGCACGGTTGATGTGAAGTGCCAGGCTGGAGGAGAAATCGAAACCCTTCCTTACCGGATCGGAAATCTGGTCAAACGCGGGCAGGTGATTTTGACGGTTGATCCGACGCTTGAGATTCAGGCGCTGAACATCGCTCAGCAGGACTACAAACAGGCCAAATATACGTGGGAGTCGGCGCAGCTCAGCTATGAGATCGCCAAAGAGAATCTTGTCACTTCGCGTGAGACGGACATGGCCAATATCCTTTCCGCCAGGGCGCAGCTTAAGAACGACACCCTGAATCTTCAGCGAGATAAAACACTTTTGAAGGAGGGTTTGACCTCTCAGCAGCAGTACGATACCGACTACACCGCCACCGTCAAAGATCAGCAGGCCCTGAACCTGGCGAAGATTGCCTACAGCAACCTCCAGCAGCAGGCGCTTCAGGTGAAGTTGCAGAAATTCAACGTGCAACTCGATAAAGTCGCCATGGCCAAGGCGGAGTTCGGTGTCAGTCAGGCCCAGACCAATCTGCAATACTGCACGGTAAAGGCACCGTTCACGGGATATGTGGCCAATGTCGATGTCCAGCGGGGGCAGATTATCGCGTCGGCGACCAATAATGTCGGCGGCGGAACCACCATCATGACACTGGTGGATCTATCCCATATTTACATCAATGCAACCATTGACGAAGGGGACATCAACCGCGTCAAGCCGGGTGATAAAGTTCAGATTACTGCCGCCGGCGCACCGGGTATTATTTTTCCGGGCAGAGTGGTCCTCATCGGGCCGGAATCGGTGCAGGATCAAACCAGCAGCAATACCAGCAGCAGCGCCAGTGAAAGCAACATCGTCACGTTTCAGGCACAGATCGAAGTGCTGGGACCCGAACGGATGCTGCTCAAACCCGGTATGACCGCCAATCTGGATATTTTCACCAATCGGCTCCCGGATGTTGTCTATATTCCGCTTCAGGCTGTCGTCATCACCAACGGCCGCGATACCGTAACCGTGGTGAAGCCGGACGGTTCCACCAAAGAGGTGGATGTCACGCTGGGTGTGAGGAACGACATTGACTGGCAGGTTCTCAGCGGTGTGAAGGTGGGGCAAAAGGTGGTTGTTCATCTGGGCAACGCCATGAGCATGTGGACGCCGCATCGTTAACGCTGGAGATACCCGTTATGTTGTTTTGGACCACGATCAAACTCGCTCTGCGAAGCCTGATGAGCAACAAGCTCCGGTCGATTCTGACGATGCTGGGAATGATCATCGGCGTGGCGGCGGTGATCGCCATGCTGGCTCTGGGTAATGGTGCCAAAGCATCCATCATGAAATGGGTCTCCCAGATGGGTAAAAACACCATCACGGTATTTCCCCACAATCCCCGAATTGCCCCTGTGCTCAACGGCGCCGCTGAACCGCTGACCATCGGCGATGCCCGAGCCCTTCTATCAATCCCGGGCGTTAAATATGTTTCGCCGGTGGTTACGACGAGCATGCCGGTGAAATGGAGCAACTATCATACATATTGCAGTATTATTGGTTGTGCCTCCACGTATATCCTGATTCATGATTTCAGGGTTCAGAGCGGGCAGATGTTCAATTACTTCGACGTCCGCGACATGGCCTCCGTTGCCGTGATTGGGCCGGAAACCGCAACACGTCTCTTCGGTTCTCAAAATCCCCTGGGGCATACCATTACGATCGGCACGGTTCGATTTAAGATCATCGGCGTGCTGGTTCCCAAAGGGCGTCACGGTTGGTTTGATCCGGATAATCAGGTGCTGCTCCCATACACCACCGCCATGACCAAACTTATGGGGCGGCAGATTTCGCTTAATCATATTGATCTTCAGGTTCAGCACGCATCGGACTTGAGTCCGGTGCAGGAAAAAATTCAAACCATTTTGCGGATACGCCATTCGCTGCTGGCCGGCGATACCGACGATTTCTGGATATCCAATCAGCTCCAGGTGATCAAAATGGCCGATCGCATCGGGGGGGCTTTTACCATTTTCCTCGGATCGGTAGCAGGTATTTCTCTGCTGGTTGGCGGGATCGGCATCATGAATATCATGCTGGTGACGGTCACGGAGCGCACGCGTGAAATCGGAATTCGAAAAGCCATTGGCGCCCGCCAGCGTGATATTCTCAGGCAGTTTCTGATTGAATCGGTTCTGGTGAGTCTGCTCGGAGGCTTCATCGGGGTGGGGGTGGGGGTGATCGCGTCGCATTATGTCAAATTCCGAAATTTCACAGGGATTGTCGAACCTCATATGATTGTCCTGGCGTTATCCATTTCAGCCGGTATCGGTATATTTTTTGGTTATTATCCCGCCCGCCGGGCGGCCCGGCTCAATCCCATCGAGGCTCTCCGATATGAATAAACGTGTGCATGTGCGACCATCGCCATTTGTAACCTGTGGCTCTCTTCTCATCCCTCTCATGCTGGCCTGCGGCCTGCAGGGGTGCGCCAGTATTGACTCCGGCGGTTATGAAAACTACATGGTCGCCGCGATCGCGCATCAGCAGAAGGTGGATGAGGGGGTGGTGAAAACCGCAGTGGTGGTGGAGTCCGGAACCAAATTGAAAAAAATGGCACCGGCTTACTCGGGCGTGCTGAAGCTTTCCCTCGGTCAGGCGCTGGTGCGTGGATTGATGGAAAACTCGGCGCTGCGGGTGCAGCGTTATTCGCCGGCCATCGCCCGCACCAATGTTCTCGCGGCCCGCGGTGTATTTGATCCGGTCGTTACCGGATCGGTATCCAGCACGCAGACCCGCACACCAGCAGGCAACACCGATTCAGACAATAACAGCACCACGGCTCAGGCGGGCATATCCCAATTTCTTCCCACCGGCACAACCATTGCCGCCAATGCGGGCACGTCGATCAACAACGGGAGCGGAGGAGTGGGACAGGCGAGCGATGTCAACGGGGCGTTGACCATTACCCAGGCACTTCTTCGGGGCGGCAATCTGCAGGCCAATTTGGCGTCCATACGCTCGGCTAAACTCGGTGTGAGCATTTCCAAGTATGAATTGCGCGGTGTGGCGGAAAGTACGGTTTACAACATCATTACCGCCTATTGGGCCTACGCGCTGGCTCAGCAGAATGTCTCCATTTTGCAGAGCGCCGTGAATGTCGCGCGTCAGCAGGTGATGGAAACCAAGGCTTTTATCAACGTCGGACGCATTGCGGAATCTCAGCTTCCCGCGTCGATCGCTCAGTTGGCCAGCGAGCAGCAGTCGCTCATCGCGGCGCAGGGTGCGATGCAGAATGCGCGGCTCAATCTTCTTCAACTCATAACCCCGCCGCAGCACGCATTCTGGAAGCGGCATCTCGTCCTGCTCAATCAACCCTTTGTGCCCGCTCAGCAACTCGCACCGGTTCAGGAGCACGTCAAACTCGCCATGAAGATGAGTCCGATCATCAATCAGACCAAACTCGAAATTCAGCAGGGTGATCTTTCGGTCATTCAGACGCGCAATGGCCTGCTGCCAAGGTTGGATTTATTCCTCGCGCTGGGCAAGACCGGTTATGCGAATGATTTTGGCCACGCCTTTGATAACCTTGACGGTCCGGGCTATTCCATCGGCGGCGGACTTTCATTCAGTTACCCGCTGCTGAATCGCTCGGCCGAGGCCGCTTATCAGGGGGCGGAACTATCCCGCGATCAACTTGAAGCCTCGCTGGCAAATCTGGTGCAAACCGTCGAACTCGCCGTGCGGAATGACTACACCACCGCCCAGACCGATCGCAGGCAGATTGCTGCCGCCATTGCGAACACGGCGGCTCAGGCTGAAACACTCAAGGCTACGCAGGGGCAATTTCGTGTCGGTGAAGCGACTTCTCTGCAGGTCGCTCAGGCACAGACAACACTGCTTTCCGCTCAACTCACGCAGGCCCAGAGCGTCGTCAATTACCTTGATGCATTGGCAACCCTGTATCTTGAGGAAGGGACTCTGCTGGAGCGATCCGGCCTTTCGAGTCCGGGTGCCTATCCCCTGCACTGGCACGGGCCGGTATGGCTGAGACGCTGGCCCGATGGCTCCGGCCCGTGACGGGCCATCATCTCCTGAATACCCGGCGGAAATGTTTATCCGCCAAGGATAATCCCGGAGGATCAGCAACGGCGTTTTATCTCGCTGCGCAGAGGTTCTCAGCCGGGTCGGCAAACGAAGGGGGCAATCTTACGGCGTGCTTGGCGTTTGATCATCCAGATTGCGTTCAAAATGTATCGTCGGTGATCCGGGCTCCGGTGGCCGCATCTCAAAACCGAGCCGATCCACCAATATCTTCTGCGCCTCGATGTTGTCGACCAGCGCCCGGGCATAAACCCGCCGCACATCTTCCCGCCGGGCAATCTCAAGCGCTTCTTCCAGCAGCGCGGTTCCGACACCCTTATGCTGCCAGCTATCGGAAACAATCGCTGAAATCTCAGCCGCATCCGTTCCACGTAATTTCGACAGCCGCCCCACACCGATGATCTCCTTTTCTCCGCCGGCGGCGGTGTGCTGGGCAACCATGGCGATTTCGCGGTCATAATCTCCCATGCAGACGCGGATGAGCCGCTCGTGGGCGATGCGATCCTCCAGCCGCATGGCCATGTAGTATCGGTTCCGCACGCTTTGAGTCGAGAGCCGCCGATGGAAATCCACCATCAGAGGCTCATCCTCCGGGCAGATCGGGCGGAGTGTGAGTGTCTCATGATCGCGTGTAGTGAACGTACGCACATATTGGGATGGATATGGGCGTATGGCCGGGCGTGGAAGCTGCGCGTCAGAGGTCTCGGGCGGGAAAATAATCACCCGCGCATCGACGGCAATGATGCCATCCGGGCCGGCGAGCAGGGGATTAATATCAATCTCCCGGATACGCGGGTGTTCAATCACCAGCAACGAAAACTGCACCAGCAATTCTTCCAGTTTCGCCGTATCCACAGGTCGGCGGCCGCGAATTCCCGCCAGCGCCCGACTGATGCGCGTCCGATCCATCAGTCGCCGGGCCAGCGTGGAATTAAGCGGCGGCAGAGCCAGAGCCCGATCCTGAAACACTTCCACCATCTGCCCGCCGGATCCAAACAAGATCACCGGCCCGAATTGCGGATCGACAGCCGAGCCGAGGATCAATTCATACGCGTCGGCGAGTTTCACCATCGGTTGAACGGTCACGCCCTGAAAATGCTCTCCGCCCCGGCGGGCAGCGACCGCCTCACGCACCTGCTCAAAAGCTTTTTCAACCTCCTGCTCCGTGCGCAGATTCAGCACCACGCCGCCCACATCCGTCTTGTGGGTAATGCTGAAGGAATACAATTTCAATACTACCGGAAATCCCATCGCCCGAGCCTCTTCCGCCGCCTGACGGGCGGAGGTCGCAACGCGCGTTGTGGATACGGGAATATCGTAAAGTGCCAGCAGGTCCTTGGACTCCGGCTCGGTGAGGGTGGTGCGATGGTCGGCGGCAACCGCGGCGATCATCGCCGCCGCCTTCTGCTGCCGGGTTACAGTTGAAGCATCTGCACTGGATAACCGCGGCGTTTCATATAATGCCCGAAGTGTCCGGTCATACTGCCAGAGATAATTAAATGCCCGCGCCGCCGCATCGGGCGATTCAAATGTCGGAATGCCCGCACGGTTGAGAATCTCCTCTCCGGCCTGCACGCTCGCACCGCCCATCCAACTGGCCAGAATCGGCTTGGTTTGATTTTTCGCCACCTCCACCAGCGCATCGGCACTTCGGGTCGCGTCGGTCATGTCCTGCGGGGTTAAAATCACCAGCATCCCATCGGAACCCGGATCTTTGGCGGTGATCTCCAGCGCCCGCGCATAACGATCCGGCGAGGCATCACCGAGAATATCCACCGGGTTGCCGTGCGACCAATGGGGCGGAAGAAGCTGGTCAAGCTGGGCTTTGGTCTCCGGTGCAAGCTGTGTCAGCGAACCGCCCCCGGCGATTAGCGCATCGGTGGTCAGTACGCCCGGGCCCCCGGCGTTCGTGAGAATGGTCAGATTGGGGCCCTTCGGGCGCGGCTGATTGGCCAATATCTCCGCCAGATCAAAGAGCTCACCGATGGTATTAACCCGCTGCACGCCAACTCGCCGGAACACCGCGTCAAGCACATCATCCGAGCCGGTCATCGATCCCGTATGGCTGGCAGCGGCGGCAGCAGCGGCGGCGGTTCGACCGGCCTTGATGACGATAATCGGCTTGGAAAGTGCAACCTCCCGCGCCGCTGAAATGAATTGCCGTGGATTCCCCACACCCTCCATATAAATGAGAATCGCGCGGGTATGCGGGTCATCGCCGAGGTAGTCGATCATATCGCCAAAACCGACATCCAGCATCGAACCCAGCGATACAAAAGCACTGAAACCCACCTGCGATCGCAGCGACCAGTCCAGAATGCCGGTCAGCAACGCACCGGATTGTGACAGCATGGCGATTGAGCCCGGCCGGGCGATACCGCGCGCAAACGATGCATTGAGTCCTGTCAGCGGGTTCTGAATCCCCAGGCAGTTCGGGCCGATGATACGCATGCGGAATTCAGTGGCAGCCGCTGCAACCTGCCGTTCCAGTTCCACCCCCGGCGGACCCAATTCCCGAAATCCGGCAGAAATAATAATCGCTCCGGGAATGCCCGCCCGGCCGCACTGTTCAATGATCTTCGGTACCGTCGGCGCCGGGGTGCAGATCACCGCCAGATCAACAAGTTCGGGCAAGTCCGCCACCGAAGGATACGCCTTGATTCCCAATACGTTTGCCCGTTTCGGATTAACGGGGAAAACCGTGCCGCCGAACGGAGAAGAAATCAGATTCCACATGACGGTGCGCCCGACCGACCCGCTGTTTTCCGTCGCGCCGATCACCGCAATATGACGCGGGTTAAACAGCTTGCTGAGCGGTTGATACGATTTTGAGGTCGGAATCGGCGGGGTGGGCGCGTTCATGGTACATCTTCCCTTTCAATATCCCGGCCGGTCTGACGCAACTTCGGCGCTCCATCGGTCGGCCGGCCAAGCATCTCTGCATGATATGAAATAGCCGCGATTGCCGCATAGGAAAAATCCTTAATCATTCGCCGTACTTCGTCCCCAATCGTTTGGAAGTGAATGTGGCCACGGTAGGGGGGCAGTGGGCATCAGGCGTCAGGTGACGGTTTGCGGTGTGCCCGGCGCTTGGCGACCGGTCGGTGCGCCGTTTTTGATTCTTCCGTGCTTTTGGTTGATATCATGAATTTGGCGGCGACAGCAAGCGAAACGCTCACTGGTGAATGACCGCGGGGGTGCACCAGCATCGCTCCCGCTCCCGGGTTGATGTGAGCAATGGTAATCGCCGCTCGCGGTACCAAGCCGTTCTGTCGGGCAAAAGTCAGGAATTCGCGGCTTTGATCCATGATCCGCACAATGACCGCTTCAGTTCCGCCCTTCATCTCCGCCAGATTCGATGCGTTCTGAATCTCCGGCATTCCCGCCTCCGACGGGATCGGGTCACCGTGCGGGTCTGCCGACGGATGACCGAGCAGCCGGTCAATGGCCAGCAGGACGGTATCGGAGATGACATGCTCAAGCTCTTCCGCCTCCTCATGGGCGTGAGCCCAATCAATGGCGAGAATTTCCACCAGAAAAAGCTCCACCAGCCGATGCCGCCGCAGCACGTGCAGGGCGAGCTTTTCGCCGGCACGGGTAAGCCGAACGCCCGCCCGCGGGGTGTAACGGGCCAGCCCCGCGTCCGCCATGGCCTTGACCATCGTGGTGGTGGTGCCCGGGGTGACCCCCATCGACTCCGAGAGCTGTCCCATCGTTACAAAGTTTCCCGTCGACCGACCGGCGCCCGATGTAGGCTTCCGCACCGCATGCTCCAGCAGCCAGAGTTGCTTGAGATAATTTTCAATCGTCCGACTGGCCATGCGGCTCCTTGCGATGCAAAAGCGGATTCGGCCTGAGAGATGATATCCGATTTCATTTGATCAATCAAACTCAACACCATGATCCATCAAACCCCCTTTGACTTTATCATCAAAGTGCATATCCTTATTCCTGCATGATCCATCCGCGACCGGCGGAATGTTTCGCTCTTCGGCCGGACGGATCAGGATCAGGCGGTGGACAGTCGGCGGGAAGGCGGCATCAGAAACCCATGACACAGGATGCAGATAACCAAGCGGTACCCATCAATGACCGCGCTGCCGGTGCAGCGGGCAATCCGCCAAGCTCCGTAACCGCGACGCTCATGGCCGAGGATATTTCCCGGGCACGGGATCGCCTTGCCGTGGAAAAGGCCCGTGGACAGGGGTCACGGCCTGCTGGGTGGGGCGCGATTCGCCTGCTCTGGCTTCTCATCGGGCCGGGCGTTCTCGTGTTTCTCGGTGAAAATGACGCCCCCAGCATGCTCTCCTATGCCGCCACTGGCTCCACCTTCGGCATCGGTTTCTTCCTCCCCTTCATCGTAATCACCTTTATGGCCGCGTGGATCGTGCAGGAAATGACCTCCCGGCTCGGGGCCGTGACGCACCGTGGCCACGCCGAATTAATATTCGATCGCTTCGGCCCCTTCTGGGGCTTCTTCTCCATGGCGGATCTGTTTCTGGGTAATTTTCTCACGCTCGTTACTGAATTCATCGGCATTCGAGCCGGCCTCGGCTATTTCGGCGTTCCTCCCGCCATAGCCGTAGCCGGTGCCATCATCCTGATCCTCGCCGTCACCATGACCCGGCGCTATTGGACGTGGGAACGCATCTTGCTGGCCCTGGCCCTGTTCAACGGCCTGTTTGTCCCCGTTGCCCTGATGACCCATCCCCACTGGGGGGCCATTGGCCGGGCATTTCTCACCTGGCAACCTCTGCCCGGCGGAATTAACAATAACAACCTGCTGCTGATGCTCGCCGATATCGGCGCAACCGTAACGCCATGGATGCTGTTTTTTCAACAGGGGGCCACCACCGACAAAGGAATGCAGCCGCGCGATGTCATCTGGGGTCGGCTGGATACCACGCTCGGCATGGTGCTGGCCACCGTATTCGGGCTGGCGGTGGTCATTGCCACCGTTCCGCTCTATACCCATGGCATCAGTGCCGCCAATTTCCGCGGGGCTCAGTTCGCCCAGGCACTCCAGCCGTTTGTCGGACGCATCGGGTCCAGCCTGTTTGCACTCGGGCTTGTTCAGGCCGGGCTTCTGGCCGCGATCAGCATCTCAACTTCATCCGCCTACGCCTTCGGCGAGGTGCTCAAACAGGCCCACAGCTTGAATCGGAGCATCAAAGAGGCCTGGCCGTTTTATCTCGCCCTGCTCGGCTCTGCCATCACCGCCGGTATTATCGTTCTGATCCCCGATGCGCCGCTGGAATTTATTGTATTAATTGTCAACGTCATCGCCGTACTGGCCATGCCGCCGGCCCTGCTGTTTCTGCTCCTGCTCGTTAATGACCGTGAGGTGATGGGGGAGCATGTCAATGGAATATGGCTCAATGCGGCCGGGATCACCGTAACGGTGCTGTTGATCGTCTGCGGCATTGGTTATGGCGTAACCAGCGTTTTCCCGCATCTGTTGGGATAGGAACAGGTGGAATATGAATGAACCGATCGATTCCAAAATGCAGATCAAGGGGCGCGAACTCGCCGCCAAACCGGAATTGGTCCGGACTCTGCTGGAAGAAGACCAACTGGTGGAATTCAAGAAGCGCAATCGCTTCCCTCGGCGAAAACTTTCTGTAAAACTCCAAATACTCCTCTGGCTGCTCCGCATCTATGTCGTCGCGATGCTGCTGATCGTGGCGCTGCAGATTTACCGCGCGATGAAATAACTTCGGCGTTCGCGCAAGACACAGTTTCATGCTGACGGACGGTGTCATTGGCTTTTTTCTCATACGAAGGGCGAAAGACACGAAGATTTCGTTACTGGGCCTGCCCGCTTCATCGTATCATCCTTGTTCGTCTTGCGGTCTTGGGCAGATATTATTGTTATCGAAGAGGACGCCGTGGTACGCAGAGATTTTGGCGCTGAATCGGTACACTCGATCGAACCGCCCTATCTTGCCAATCGCGCCATCGGGCCCAGCGGAGTGTGGCACGGACATTCCTTGTCTGTGTTCCCTGCCATTGGCTTGGCACTTCCAGCCACGCAGCCCCAGCCCGGATTATTCAAGGACCGGCGCGGGATTGCGGGGGTGGAGGTCGTAAGTGTCGTGTTTGCAGACGGTTAGTCTCCGTGGCTGGATTGAGTCTCGGCGCGCAGTCTGCAAGGGCAGCTTCCATTCGATTTTGGGTACCCATGCTCCATTTCACGCTCTCCGTCTGCCGACTTGTGTGAACCGGAAGCGAGTGGACAGAGTATTAGATTTGTAGTATTCTATCCGGCTGCGATGTTTCGCGGTTAGGAGTGCCTTATGCCTGCGCCACGTTGTCAACCACTGCTCTTCGATTTTCTCCCCTCACGGGAACTGATCGTGGAACGCTCTGCCGGCCAGATCACCTCCGACGCCGGGTTACTCCCCATTCGACAGTTCGACCAGCAGTGGGGCTATACGGAACGTATGGCCGCGTGCCTCCTGGATCCCAAACCCC
>JAKAVA010000004.1 GCA_021827645.1 Planctomycetota bacterium | reverse complement strand
TTTTCAAGTCCGGGGAATCATCCAGAGATTCCCAGTTGAAGAGTCTACCGGTGGTGGGGATACGCATGGAAGCACTCCGTTGCATGAAACACCGGGCGGGCCACCAACGGCCGCCGTAAGGCCAGCTCCTATACACCGCAACCAATGCCCGCGTCAAGTGCGGTGGGGTGTAAAAATTCCGGACGGATTTGATTATGGGGCCTGAACCGCATCGAAACCGCGAATCCAGACGACTCCAAAATCAAATTCTGGTGTAAAGCAATTCTCACCAACCCCGCCCGGCCCGTCGCCATGCTGTAATAACAACATCGCAACCGGCTCCGGTACAACGGGATAACAGTCGGCATGCCGGCTGCC
Source organism: Planctomycetota bacterium (assembly GCA_021827645.1). Taxonomy (GTDB): domain Bacteria; phylum Planctomycetota; class Phycisphaerae; order WQYP01; family WQYP01; genus JAJZGD01. The sequence continues at coordinate 15,385 of JAKAVA010000004.1, read as the reverse complement.
GAGTGCTACAATACCCATGCCGACGGCCGATGATGTAGCCCCGTCCACCGGCATGGTCCGGGGACGCCGGCCAATATGCGGTTTTGTCTGGCTTTGGTTGCCGGGTATCCGCCAAAGCGGGGTATCGCCATGCATCTGATATTTCTACTCCCCATGATGTTGATCGGCCTGATCGGATTGCTGATTCAAATCGCCTGTCTGATCAGCGTTGCTGTGAAGCCCAGGGATGCGGGATGGAAAGTGGTGTGGGCACTGATCATCATCTTTTTTCCATTTCTTGGATGCCTGATTTACATTCTGGTCGGACGGAAAATTTAATATCCTGCCGATGCTTTCGTCCTATGAGTCCGGATCGCGGTGTCCCGGGCTCTACACGGATGGAGCGATCGCGGTATCCTCGGCCGTTTTGCCGGAAAGCATTCCCGCATCAAATAATCCGCTCAGGTACCATCCGTCGCGGCGCGGCTCGACGATGCAAATCAGACCGTTGGTGAGGGGAAATCGGCGCGGTGCACCCTCCGGCAGGCCCAGGATGTGCCAGATGACATGTTTCATCACGCCCCCATGTGACACAACCAGACTATCCCCGCCCGGATGCCGCTGCGAAATCGTATCAAGAATCTTCGAAACCCTCTGCCAGAGCTGCTGATCGGTCTCTACTCCGGGCACGCCCGTCCAGTCGGCCAGATCGCCATTTTCAACAAGCCGATTGCCGTCGGCAGCGCGGATACTGCGCACCTGCTCCCAGGTTTTTCCCTCAAACTCGCCCAGATGGCGCTCGCGTAGTTCGGGTGTGCAGGAAACGGTGAGTCCGAGCTTGTCGCCGATGATCTCGGCTGTCTGGGCGGCGCGGGGAAGATCGCTGGAGTATAGGGCGGCAAACGGGTTTTGCTGCCGCGTGTTAAAAAGCCAGTCGGCCAGTAATTTTGCCTGGGCGCGGCCCATGGCGTTGAGTTCGGTGGGGGTGTGCCCCTGAATTCTCCGCTGGGCATTCCAGTCGGTCTGGCCGTGGCGCACCAGCCAAAGGCGTGTCACCGGTGAGATTGTCATGTCCGCTGTGCTCCTGTTGAAGGATGATTCCGGGCCTGCCACGAAAAATGAGGGTACCTTTCGTCACGGTATCGCGGTCAAGTCCGGCTTCATATTATGGTTTCCTGCCGCAGCCAGGCAATGAAACGCTCCAGTCCTTCCCGCACCTGCACCTTAGGCTCATAGCCGAGCTGCTGCCGGGCCCGGGTGATGTCAGCGTAGGTGATTTTCGGTTCGGAAAGCGGTGCCGGGACGGCATTGATCTTGGCGGCTTTGCCCAGGATTTGTTCCAGCGTGCGGACAAATTCCGTGTTCTCCACCGGATTGCCGCACCCCAGATTGAAGATGCGATAACCGTTTGGGGTGTCGAGGGCCTTGAGAAAACCGTCGAGGATATCATCGATGTAGGTCCAGTCGCGTTTGAGTCTGCCGCCGTCAAAAAGAGTCAGTTCGCGCCCCGCGAGAATGTCCGTCGTCCATTGCCAGGGCATCATATCCGGGCGGCCGTGGGGGCCGTAGACATTGAAGAATCGCAGCACCGTCACGGGCATTGAAAAAACATGAGCATAGGAATGACTGAATATCTCCATGGCCCGCTTGCTGGCCGGGTAGGCAGCCAGCGGCCGATCTGCGGCGGCCGATTCAGAAAATGGTACCGGTGTCGAACTGCCGTAAACCGATCCCGTAGACGCGAGCAGCAGGTGAACGGGCCCCTGCGATCGGGCGGCCTCAAAAAGATTCACCGATCCGTGCACATTGACGGTGGAATAGAGCGCCGGGTTTTTCACGCTGTAGCGAACCGATGCCATGGCCCCGATATGGGCAAGCGCATCAAAGCGATGGGCGTCAAAGAGTTTCCGCACGGCGGCGGCATCGCAGAAATCAACCTGCGCAAAGGTAAAGCCGGGCAGCGATTGAATATCCGCCAGATTGCGTCTTTTGAGGTTGGTATCGTAGTAGTCGTTGAGATTGTCGATGCCGACCACTTCATCGCCGCGCTGGAGAAGTTTCAGGGCAAGACGCGATCCGATAAATCCCGCTGCGCCGGTGACTAATATTTTTGCCATGTCGTAACGATCCTTCTTTTGTTTCAGAGTGCCTTTCGCGCGTCCCCGCGAGTTCACGCCACCTGCTCGTCCGCCTGGCGCAGGATATCCAGGCTTGCCGAACATCCGATCCGATCCGCACCGGCGCCCATCATGGCCATCGCATCGGAGGCTGTGCGAATACCGCCCGACGCTTTGACCTTCAGCGGGCCGGCATACTTTTTCAGCAGGCGAACCGCCTCGATGGTGGCTCCTCCGGCGGGATGGAAGCCGGTACTGGTTTTTACGAAATCCGCACCGCCGCTGATCGCCGCCTCGCACCCAAGGGCAATCTGGTGTTCATTGAGAACGGCCGTCTCCAATATCACTTTAACAACGGTTTTACTCCAGACGCTGCGGGCGGCGCGCACCACCTCCATCACCTCTTCGCGGGCGGCGGGCAGGTCACCTGCCAGCAGCAGCGGAATAAACATCACCATATCGATTTCATTGCATCCATCCTTGACACAGCTCGACGCCTCGACGGCTTTAATCGTGAGCCGTCCGGCGCCGAGTGGAAAACCGACGCAACCGGCGACGGCGGGCAGTTCTTCCAGCGGTCGGCCGCGAGTTGCGGCGAGTTCCGCGGCCGTCTCCGACGCCAGATGCGCCCATCGAGGATTGACGCACACCGCAGCAAAGCGATGATCAAACGCCTCGAGCACCAGACGGCGGATGTCAGCGGCCCCCGCTTCAGCCTTGAGCAGCGTGTGGTCAATTCGTCGCGCGATCTCGCTTTGGAGCGATGAGCGATTTTCAGTATGGTTGCCCGGGTAACTGATGGCTCCTCCTTGATTGGGGGACAAATTCCAATTGCACAAGGTTATAAACGATGCTCACGGGAATTTCCTGCATATCCGCCCGATAATTTCCGCCTGCATTGAAATCTTTCATCCGCATGGGACAGATAATTCCAAAACCGGCAAATTCTGCTCAAGTTGCAGATGCAACTTGCCGGGCATCGACTATAATTCGGTTGTGATGGCTCGATGGTCTGTGTGTTCTGATAGGCCGGGAGGTTTTTACAATGGGACGACCGATTGAAAACGCCCAGGGAGTGGATATCTCCAGCGCATTGGCCGGATGGGATTACCAACCCGGTGAAGTTAATGTGCGGCTTATCCGCGGAAATGACGGGCGACGGAAAATCCAGCTTCGTCTCGATCTCGGGTTGCTGCAGATGGAAACCACCGGCCGACCGGACGGTAAACGGCCGCACAACTGCGCCAGTGAACTCGACTACCAATTGCGCCGCAAGCGGGCATTCGAACGCAAACATGAATCCGCCGCCCCGTTTTTGATTTCACATGCGGATGTCCGCGCTTTGCGCGAAGAGTCCGGCATGTATTACCACCGATACGTTTCGTTTTTCGTGCTTGGAGATTACAAGGCGGTCATTCGGGATACGCAGCATAACCTGGATATTTTTGATCTCTGCCGGACCGCTTCGCGAAATCTCAGCGACCGGAGCGCGCTTGAACATTACCGCCCGCACGTGTTGATGATGCAGGGGCGGGCGCGGGCATGCGCCGCACTCAAGCATCATTATCTCGGGTCCGCCCTGGGATATCTGCGCGGGGCGCTCAAGCAGATCGAGCATTGTCTCTCGCAGGATCCCCGTCATCCGATTGATATTAAATATTCCGCGGAAGCCCGCGTTCTCATGCATCTGATTCAGGACATCAAGCGCCAACTGCCGACGGATCCGCGTGAAGAATTACAGCAACTTCTTACCAAGGCTGTGCAGACCGAAAATTTTGAAGAGGCGGCGGCCCTGCGCGATCAGATCATGGCCATGGAGACAATGTGCAGTGTTGAGCGACCGGCATCACCGGGCAAGCACGGTCGGCGGCACCGCGCCGCGCCGCCGGGCGATTCAACTTCAGATGCTGCTCCGCCGCGGGACAATCCCTCATCGCAGGCGTAAATCGCCGTTGATTCTGATCTTGCGGTCCGGTCGGCTGTTTTTCAGTGTCAAGCTCTCTCCCGCCGGGCTCAACAGCCCATCCGTCGGCCTGCCGACTATCGTTCACCGAACCCATCGACCGAAAAAACGGTCTTTTCTTGAATTGTCTTGTTGATTCAGCCTCTGCGGATTACGCTATAACCATCGGCGGAGGTGTCATTGCGGCAAGGATCGCCCGGCGATCGCGTCCGCCACTGAAAGTTTTGGAGTTCCCATGCGTACGGATGTTAAAATCGCCTTAGTCGCGGCGATTGTCCTCATTATCCTCGTGGTGGTGTACATCGAACTCAGGCATTCGTCAAAGAGGGCCGTGCTGCAAAATACGGCGGCGTCTTCAGCCCCACCGCTGGTGCAGTCGAATAACCCGGCACCGAACCCGGACAACTCATTGGCGTCGAGCGAAAACCCGGTAGGGGGGGCGGCCAGTGTTCCGCTTCCAACGCCTGCCACCATGCCGAGCACCGGGCCCGCCACCACCACGGCCGCTTCTCCGAGTACCTTACCGACGACCGCTCCGGCCGGGACGCAGCCTTTAGCCGGCACCGTTGCCACCAATACATCCTCCGCATCTCAGGGGCTGGGAAACAATCTGGGGGGGGATAACTCCATCTCCGACAATTCCAATACGGGTGGCTTGGGGGCAACTTCAGCTAATTCCTCAAACAGCGGCCTTGGCCTTGGTAATAATTCGGGCGGAGGCATCAGTTCATCCGGCGGTACTGGTATTCATACGGGTGCAACGCCGAGCTCTTCATCCGGATCGGGTTCCGGTGGCAGACACTACTATCGCATCCGCCAAGGTGATACGCTCGTCGGCATCTCGCGGGCTGTCTATGGCACGCCCGGTATGGTGACGGCCATTGAGGCGGCCAACCCCGGTCTCTCGGCTCGCGACCTGCGAATTGGTCAGCGGATACGCCTGCCGCGTAAAACCCGTCATATGGCCACCTCGCACCATCGGAGAAGCTACCGCCGATCCGTCAGCCGCCGGCATATTCATGCAGCGCATGGCGGCCGGGTGTACATCGTCCGGAGCGGTGACGATCTGTATTCCATCGCACGCCGCGAATACCATAACGGGGCAGATTGGAAAATCATTTACCGTGCCAACCGGCGGAAGATCGGTCCGAATCCCGCGCACATTTTCGTCGGAGAACGCCTCTACATCCCGGCCCGCTGAACGGTCGGGGGTTGATCAGGCAGTTTCGGGAACATCACAGCATGCTGGATATTAAATTTATACGTGAATCACCGGACGCGGTGCGTCGCGGTGCTCAGGCCAAGAACATCCCCATCGAGTTGGATCGCCTGCTGGAGCTTGACGCCCAAAGACGCCACCTCCAGACGCAGTTTCAGGCTCTTACCACTGAGCAGAATCAGATCAGTCGCGACGTCGGCCCGCTGATGGGGCAGTTGAAAAAGATATCCGATCCCGCCGCCAAGACGCAGTTGGAGAGCCGCGCTCAGGCTCTGCGGCAGAAATCGACGGAACTCAAATCGCAGGCTGCTGAGCTGGAAGAGCAGATTCGATTGCTGGATCCGCAGATTGATGCCATTCTGCTCACCATCCCGCAGCCGCCCGATGAGGATGTCCCCGCGGGAAAAGGCTCTGAAGATAATGTAGAACTCCGCCGTTGGGGGAAGATTCCGACATTTGATTTTACGCCGCAGAGCCACGTTGATCTTGGCCGCAAGCTCCGGCTTTTTGATGTTGAGCGGGGCGTGAAACTCGCCGGTTCACGAAGTTATTTTCTCACGGGTACAGGCGCTCTGTTGCATCAGGCGGTCCTGCGTCTGGCCATGGACATGATGGTCCATGAAAAAGGATTCATACCCATGGCGGTTCCGGTGCTGGTAAAAGAGGCGGCGATGCGGGGGACGGGCTTTTTCCCCGCGGGGCGCGAACAGGCTTACCGGGTCGGCGAGATCAACGAAACCGGTGACGATGAGCGGTTTCTGACGGGTACCGGCGAGGTGGGACTTACCGCCATGTACATGGACGAAATATTGGACCACTCGCAACTGCCGCTCAAACTCGTTACCCAGAGCACGTGCTTTCGCCGCGAGGCGGGGACCTACGGCAAAGACACCTCCGGTCTTTATCGCATTCACCAGTTCGATAAGGTGGAGCAGGTCATCATCTGCCGGGCCGATCGGATGGAATCCATCGAGTGGCATAAAACCATTCTTGCCAACAGCGAGGCGATTCTGCAGCGTCTCGAACTGCCTTACCGGGCGATGCAGTGCTGCACCGGAGATTTGGGGCCCAAGAATGCCTCGATGATCGATATTGAAACCTGGATGCCGTCACGCAACGGCTACGGTGAAACGCACAGTGCCAGCCGGCTTTATGACTTTCAGGCCCGCCGATGCAATCTGCGTTACCGCGATGAGGCCGGCAAAGTACATTTCTGTCACACGCTCAATAATACCGTTGTCGCGAGTCCTCGAATATTAATTCCGATTGTTGAACTGTATCAGAATCCCGACGGCTCCGTGCGCGTACCATCCGCTCTCCAGCCTTATATGAATGGTCTGCAGGTTATTAGCTGACCTTCATCCCTGCGGGATCGGGTTAATCAAAGAAGCGGAAACGCATAATCTGAATAATCGCGGATACGGCGTCCCGCCAGCCGATCTTTTTGCCCTCTTCATAGGTACGCCCGGCGTAAGCGACACCGGTTTCATAGACACGCACATGGCGGTCGTTGAGGCGCAGGCGCGCCACTTTTGCGGTTAATTCCGGTTCCACACCGAAACGCGGGCTTTTAATCTTGATCCGGCTGTACACTTCGCGGGTGAATACTTTGTAGCAGACCTCCATATCGGTGAGATTCAGATTGGTGAGCATATTGGACAGCGTGGTGAGAAAATTATTAGCCAGTTGATGCCAGAAGTACATGACGCGATGCGGTTCGCCGATAAAGCGGCTGCCAAAGACGGCGTCGGCCTTGCCCTGAAGGATCGGTTCAAGAAGTTTGGGGTAGTCGGACGGATCGTATTCAAAGTCGGCATCTTGGATAATAAGGATATCTCCGCGGGCGGCGGCCCAGGCATCCCGGAGCGCAGCACCCTTTCCCTGATTGACGGTCTTGTTGATCAGCTCAAACCGGATGTGGGGATACTGTGCCGGCAGCGATTCCATGACCGACCATGTTCCGTCGGTCGATGCATCATTGACCATGATGATTTCCCGCTCCAATCCGCCGGGCAGCGGCTGGTTCGCGACTTTCCTGATCACCGCTGCCAGATAAGTTTCCTCGTTGTACACGGGAATCACGATCGAGAGCAGACGCAGGGGAGCATCACCGACCGGTGACCCGGGGATCGTCGTGCCGGATGGGTTTGCCTGTTGAGTCAATCCATGATCCTCCATACCCTTCGACACGTATGGAACCTGAGGTCAACCATCACCGATTCGCCTCCCGATAGAGAATGTTGAGCTGGGTGGGCGTCACATCAACGTAACGCGGACCCAAAGCATGAAGCAAATTATACAGTTTGTGCATGGAACCTCCCCAGCACCAGACGAATACGTTCAAAAAGGCTGATCGGCGGTCGCCCACCCAATGATGAATCTGGCGCACCATATCACGGACTTTCCAGTGCGAGCCAAAACTGGAATTGGTGGCAGCCCGCAAAACGGCCTGGCCCGTCGGAAGCGTGTAAGTGAGTTGGTCGAAGCGCTTTTCGCCGGAGTAGCCGTAGTCGGGCATTAAAAATTGCACCTGTGGCATGGCGGCGCCAACCTCCGCAATCACCCGTCGTTCCTGAGCCTGACCGCGGGCGGAACCGAGAAAGAGGCGAAGCGTCGGCATGTCCAGCCGTCGCATGTATCGATAGGTCCAGCGATAGATGCGTTTGAACGCGGCCCTGCGGTCAGCGAGGCGACCGGCCCAGACCGGCGGATAGAAGTACCCGACGCCGGAAACATCGCATAAAAATTCGTCATGCGGTTTGGCATGTTGAAAGTACCATCGGGCGAGAGTGGGGGCAACATCAATCATCGTGGGGCCCATGCCCCAGCCGACCGCAAATTTTCCGTGGTAGGGGCTCTGAAACCAGTGTCTGAAATAGCTCTGCCATGTGCAGAGATTGTCGCCATCAGAGATCGTCAATGCAATGTAGATCTTGTGGGGATTAAATCGAGGGGCGGGAAGAAATGTCTGCCGGAGGTGCGAAAGAGGGACTCCGCTGAAGACGGAAAAATTACGGACATAATCGCTGACAACGGTGATCTTCCCATATTTCGATGCCAGCGCCACGCCCGGACCCTCGCCCAGTCCGCTGCCGGGGCCGCACCACCAGAAGCCGCGAATCACCGCTCCAAATGGTGTCTCTGCGAGCAATTTCTCAATCTGGCGCTTCTCGGCATTCATATCGGCACCCGGTTCTTGCTGCGCCGCTCTTCCCGTTACCCAGAATATGGGCCCCTTGGCGGCAATCAGTTGATCCACCCCGCCTCGACTTAGAATTTTCGGGTTCAGACAGCACATCAGATATGGATTCATGTGCGGCAGCATTTTAATACGCAGATAACGCAAAGCGGCGGCGTCATCAGCAAATTTCCCACGCAGATCAACCTTGATCGGAAGATGCAACGCCCGCGCCAGTCGGGGCGTTGCGACCACCAGACGATCGACAGCACCGATATCGCAGGCGATGTCCGGTGAATCAAAGATCGCCGGATCGGGAACCACCGCTCCGCGTATCGATGAACGGAAGATGCGAACCAGCGAAAGGGGATTTTTGATCACCCGCCAACCATTGATGGAATGCTGTTGCTTCAATTGGCGAAGCCAAAACCAGTCGCTGCGTTTCCAGATCAGATATATGCGGGGGCGGCTGCGATTAACCAATCCCTGCAGTGTCACCAGCAGTCGCTGGACGTGGGGCGGCTCCCTGCTGATGTCAGCCACCAGCAGGGTCTTCGCCGGTTCCGGCATTTTCGGTTGCACCGTTGGATAAGACCGCGTGATGTCGGGCAGCGTGACGAAGTGTTTTTGGGTCTTTCCGGCATAGGGGATGTGTCCAGCAACGTTTCGCAGGCGGGTGCGGCCCGGGGCAACGGCTTCGGCAGCACGGCGCGTCACGGTTCCGCCACCCTGTGAACATGCGGCGATGAAAGCACAGACAACGAGAATACTCACTCGCATGAACCGGTTGGAAGCGGCGGTCTGCCGGGCAGCATCACGGCGCTGCATGCGTATGTTCTTGAATAAGATAATCATCATTCATGACGATGCACCGGAGAGCACGGCCAATCGTAGCAACTCGGTGCTTGTTTTTACGTCCAATTTATCCTTGATATGTTCGCGGTGTGCTTCAACGGTTTTACTGCTCAGATGAAGCATCCGGGCAATCTGTTTAACCGTCCGGCCCTGACCGAGCAATTCAAAAATCTCCAGTTCGCGGTCGGTCAGTCGATCAAATGCAAGTCGGCCGCCCGTCTTTGGGCTACCTGCCAGGTGGGAGAGCAGCCGCGAACTCATGGCCTGCGAGACGTATACCTTGCCGAGCGAAATATCCGAGATCGCGCGGACGATCTCATCCGCCGCCTGCGTTTTCATCACATAACCGCGGGCGCCGGCGCGGATACACCGCTCGGCATATATCTGTTCATCATGCATGGACAGTACCAATACGGCGGTACGGGCTTTCCACGCTTTGAGGTCTTTGATCACTTCCAAGCCGGGGCGATCGCCCAGCGATAAATCCAGAATGAGAATGTCGGGGGAGAGTTTCTCAACCAGCTCGAGCGCCTCACGGCCCGTCCCCGCCTGGCCGATCATACGCCCCGAATTCGACGCACTGATAATAGCGACAAGCCCCTCGCGTGAAACCGGATGATCATCGGCAATGACGATGGTGGGGATATGCAGCGAAGGCTTGGAAACCACGGTCTTATTCATCTGATCGATTCTCCAATTTCTCCTGTGGTTATGCCGCAATCCACATTGCAAACAATCCGTGTGCCTTGCTCCGGCTTGGAGTTTACCACGAGTTGTCCACCCATGAGTCGTGCGCGGTAATCCATGATATGCAGACCAAGCCCGCGCTGTCCCGATCGGGTAAAGCCCCGCCCGTCATCTTCGATGACCAGTCGAACCGATCGACCAGTGGTTGTTGAATGAATGGAAATGCGTCGAGCCCCGCTGTGCCGCAATGCGTTGGACGTAGCTTCCTGGGCGATACGAAACAGATTGTTGGCATGGATAAGCCGGGCTTCAGGTGGCAGATCGTCGGCATTAACTTCCAGATGTCGGGTGCCCGCCGCGCTGAGCTGGGCGCGCAGCGATTCAATAGCTGAACCATAATCCGAAACCTGCTCCAACGGCTGGAGCCCGCGCGAAAGCTTGCGCACCTGCCGGCCTGCCTCACCGATAATGCCCACGAGATGGTTAAGCTCACTGCGCATATCCGGATTCCGCCCGCCACATCGGGTCTCCAGCGCCTTGGCAAGCAACGCCGCGCCGGTAAGCACCTGTCCGAGCCCATCATGAAGATCATGCCCAAGTCGCTGCTGCACCCGCTCCGAAACCAGCAGCACCTGCGATTCCGTCCGCTTCCGATCCGTAATATCACGCACAATCCCGGTGAACTTCCTGCTGCCGTTGCCGCGCTGCTCGCCGACTGACAGAAACATGGGAAATGTGCTTCCATTCCTGCGCCGACCGACGACCTCACGCCCGATACCAATAATGCGTTTCTCGCCCGTCTCAAGGTAGCGATTGACGTAATGGGCATGCTCACTTCGGAATGGTTCGGGCATCAGCATGGAAACCGGTTTGCCCAGAACCGCCGCCGCCCGGTATCCGAAAAGTTTTTCCGCCGCAGGATTGAAGGTTTCAATCAAACCCCGTTCGTTGATGGTGATGATCCCGTCGACGGCGGTCTCGACAATCGCCTGCAACTGCGTTTTTGATTCATCGTGAAGATCGATGATCTCATGAATCCGCGCAGGCGCGATGCTGACCAGCAGCCCCGGGGCGGTTCGCGACGGTTGCTGAGCCAGCCAGAATGCCTGGAAATCCTGCCTTCGATATCTCCACGTCGCGTGCCATTGCATGGACGGCTTGGTGCCCGAGCCTGAAGTTATCCTGCAGAGCCGGCGGATCAGTTGCGAGAGTGTCGTCGTTTGGGGTGCACCATTTTTTGTCCGGGATCGGGTTCGGGGTTCAGGGGTGGGCTGCGCTGTCAATTTTATTTTAGTATTCCGGGCGATCAGTGTCTGCATGAGGCCGGCTGCATGGAGAATTTTCCCGTCACGGGAAAAGCTTACCCAGTCGAGTTCGCTCTCACCGGTATCAACAGGATGGTTCTGGTTCATGATCCCGCCTCGTTGATGATATCAGCGCGTGCGAATATCAATTTCATGGCCGACCTCCGCTGAACGATAAATGCCGTCGATCATCTCCTGTATCGCGAGACCCGCTTCGGCGGGGGCATCGAGCGGAGTGTCGTCAAGCACGGAAGTAACAAAACTTTCCAGTTTGGCTTTGAACAGGCCGTCGAAATCCATCGGTGGAAGATAGGCGGGAGCGATATTCACCATCGTCCCGACATGGTTGGTGAAGATCTGTGGCGGATCCCAGTTGGCTCCGCCCTGCGTGCCGCTGAGTTGAAAGTTCCATTGATCCTTTTCAATATGGGCGATGAACGACGCCTCAATCTGCAGAATGGCACCGTTTTCAAATCGAATCTGTCCGACGGCCATATCTTCAATGTCGTATTGCCGCCAGTCCCAGTCGGGCCACATGCAGGGGACATGATTCGGTCGATTCCCGTCAAACGTCCAGATGTTTCCCGAGGCGCTGACCGGGCGGGGTGAACCCATGACATAGTGCGCCATTTCAAGCACGTGTACGCCGATATCGATGAGCGGCCCGCCCCCTTGAAGTTTTTTCTGGGCAAATACGCCCCAGTTGGGAACTCCCCGACGCCGGAGTGCCTGACACTTGACGTGCATAATGGGGCCGAACTGCCCGGCGTCGGCCGCCCGCTTGAGCATTTGGGTCGCGGGATGAAACCGATATTGAAAACCGACTGCGAGTTTGCGCCCGGCGCTTTGTGCCGAGTGAATCATTTCGACGCATTCTTTGGGAGTCAGCGCCATCGGTTTTTCGGTTAATACATGTGCACCTGCCCGCAGGGCCGCAATCGAAATGGGGGCGTGGTGAAGATTGGGCGTGCACACGCATACCGCGTCGGTCGAGACGTTCGCCAGCATATCGCGATAATCGGCGAAAACATCGGGAATCTGATGCCGCTTCTGAAAGGCCGCCAATACATCCGGCAGGGTATCCACGGCGGCAACGACTTCGATGCGGTCCAATTTGCTCACGGCCCGCATGTAATGTTCACTGATGCCGCCGCAACCAATCATTGCGAGGCGCAGTTTTTTTGCCGCCTTTTCCCCGCTGGATGGATATCGCTGAATGGATGGTTTGGCAATACTCATAGAAGCCCTTCTCCGGCAGAATAACCGCCGCAACTTAAAAAACCTTCTTCCCTTGCCCGCACCGAAGCCCTGCCCGGCGTTGAATCGACCGGCGCCCCGGCATGGAGTTGCTTTAGTGCGAGCGATGCACCTGTGCATAAAATGCAGTATTAAACACACTGCGATGCAATCGGTTGGCGCCAGGCATCAGATAGCCGATCTGCACAACACGCCTCTGAAACGCCCGCGCCGCCCGGCTTGCCCGATGCTTGAAGCCCCGCACGCTTACGACGGCGTCGTATGGGCTCTGCGCGGGCTCAATGGTAACACTTACTCCATGGGCCGCAATAAATCGCGCCGCACTCCGGGCATATTGCGGCAGTGTGGTGACGATGACCAGATAGTAATACCCATTACGGCGATTAACCTCAGACGATGGATAAACGCGAGCTTGATGAGTCTGTGGCGCAGCCGTTTTAGCAGCCTGTCGCGATGCGGGGATCGGAGTTGGAGCGGACTTGGAATTTTCGGAATTATCCGGCACCAGTCGGGGGGTTACTCCGCCGGGCATAACGATGGTTGCCGGAGGAGCGGTTCGCTTCACCTTGCTCGAATGATCAAAAATAACCAGCATGATCATGATCATTACCAGAATCGCCGCCGCGACCAGTATTAACGGGCGGTAGCGGAGGAACAACTCCTGCGCTCCGGGGATCATCATCCCGCCGGAGCGGGTATCACGCTGCGATGCGGCCGAGCCGAGAGAATTGGGATCGGGGGGTGGTGCTGAGGGTGCGGCCGACGCGTCGTCGGATTTTTCGTCGGCTGTTCCTTTACCCTGTACGGGATTATTCCGCCCCGACCACCAGGAGGGGATCTTCAGTGGCGTCCCGGGCTTACGGGTTACCTTCAAGGTGGACTTGTCCAGCAACTCGTACAGGGCCGCCGCATCTTTTTTCTTGTTCGAAGCCATGCGGTACCTCAGTAAAAAACAGCCTGTTCTTCAGCCCATCCTGTCCCACACGTGATATTAACGCAACACGGCGCTGGGCCACAAGCACCCACCCCTGATTTCCCCCTCGGCCGCCGAATTTGCCGCACGGGGCCGATTTGAGCGGGCTTACTTCGTCACCTACACCTTCGCTGGGTTCCCGTCACGCCCTCGGAACCGTGGCAAGCTGATCGCCCGCAATCTGCACCACGCTCGGCAGTCCGTTGAGCCGACTGCAATGGACGATGTCGCCAGAGAGTCCGGCGGCAACCAGATTTCGTGCGCCTTGCGCGTTACTCAACGCAGAGTACATATCCGCCGCAGCCTGACGAAAGGCAAAATAAGCCGTCATGGCCAGATCAGTGGAACCAATCGCAGAGTCCGCAGCGAGGTTCTTCAATTCACTCATCACCGCACCGGCACCAAGTATATCCTCCAATGCGGGGTGGTTATCCGTTCCGGCGCATAACAGCACAATATTCTCCGGGTTGCGCAGCAGCGCTTCTGCAGTGGCGCGGGCGTTAAGCAATGAGCCTGCAAAGAGGCGACGGGCGCTTCTTGCCGCATGGACGGCTTTGGTGCCGTTGGTAGTGGCCATGAGAATGACTTGCCCGCGCACGACCTCGGGTCGGAATTCCAAGGGTGAATTACCCAAGTCAAAGCCGGGAATCTTGAGGCACCCCTTTTCGCCGCACAAAAGGGCGTGCGGATATTCCCGGCGGGTGGCCAAGGCCGCATCGGGGTCAGCAAAAAAGCGAATCTGCTCAGCGCCCGCTGCGATGGCCGTCGTCATCGTGCTGGTGGCACGAAGGACATCAAATACCACTACCTGGTTTTCCTGCATGTTTTCGGGATCGGCGTCGCTCGGCAGCAGTACCAGACTGACATTCATCGTTCACTCCGCGCAGCGTGTTCTGATGCACATCATACTCGGGTTGCCGGTTCCCCGTCAGACAGATGCCCCTGCCCGCCACGACCGAACGGATGGTCACCTATCTCCGGCAGCAGCACCATTGTCACCGACAAAAGAAACGATCCGCCAGCCCCGGCTGTCGCCCGGTGCCAACTGCTTGCTCCCACCCGCCCTCTGCTGATCTAAAATATAATTTCGGCGGGGTGTTTCACCCGCGATCTGCTACGAGCCCGCTGTTGCCTCGAATAAGGCGAATCTTAACCGGCCACATCAGCAGTACCGGGGTGCAGGGGCATTCCGGCTACGGTTCTACCCCCCTCGGCCCTCGATGTCGTTGATCAATGCAATCTGTTTTTTTGCAATGCGCGCCGCCTTAGACCTCCGGGCGTGAGCGATAGCATCTCGATACCATTTGAGGGCTTTTTGAAAGTTCTGCGGTACCGCCCAACCCTCCATATAAAGATCGCCGATCCCGTCCATCGCCATGACATTCCCCGACGCTGCAGCCTTACGGAACCATTTCATGGCTTTGAAATAATTTTTTTTCACCCCCTGGCCCCGCCGATACATGTATCCGAGTTTGGCCATCGCAGCGGGAGAGCCCATGATCGCCGCTTTACGGAACCACTTCACCGCCTTGCCGTAGTTTAAGTGCACACCGGGCAAACCTTTGTCATAGGTGCGAGCGATCTTGAGCGTGGCTTTCAGGGAACCTCTCCCTGAGCCCACCGCTGCCGCGCGGTGGTACCAAAGGAAAGCCTTGGTGTGATTCACGTGAAGACCTAAGCCACGATCATAATCGTATCCTAAGTTGAGCATTCCAGATGCATTTCCGTAAACGTCCGACGAAGTGCATCTGGCGGGGATTTTTGTGGCGTGTAGATTCTGATCTGTTGTTTGGATTTTCAGGAGCAGATCGATGGATCATCGCGGCAGGAAGTTTACCATACCGGAGCGGCAG
>JAKAVA010000106.1 GCA_021827645.1 Planctomycetota bacterium | reverse complement strand
CCACCATCATGGTGGTGCACGCGATGTTTGCCACCATCCTGGCTGCCGCTCCCCGCTATGAAGGTAAAAGTCTCTCGCCGGTGAAACTCTCCAAAATATCACGGGCTATCTATTCCGGCCTCTGACGGCGCCGTCACAGATCGGCCGCTGGCAGGGTGCGGTCAACAACCTCATCATCAACCCCAAACCGCTGCCAAAACCACGCGATGTGAAAGCGCCTGCGCCGAAACAGGGAAAAAACGCCCACCACGCCCCGGCGACCATCGAACTGCGGCGAGCGCCGACCCGGGACGCGCACATATATCAACATCCGTCAATATCATGCCGCTCGAAAACCCTACATCGCAACCGGCTCGCCAAAATGCGGAGGAAGCAAGCTCAGTGTCCGGGCGGAGTGGCTTTATCGGCGGGCCCGACGCGGACGCTGGATAAAATTTCGCGTAAGATTCAACGGGCAGAGCCATGCGGGGCGGCCATTGGAGCCGTTACCCCGGAGATATGCGCCACGCGGGTGGCGCGGGTCAAAGCTGAATGACGCAATGAAAGGCGATCATGGAAACCATGGAGTTTGATGTTGTATTCATCGGCGCCGGTCCGGCCGGTTACACCGGGGCCATCCGTGCGGCGCAGTTGGGCATGCGTGTGGCGTGTGTGGAGAAAGAACCGAAACTCGGCGGCACGTGCCTGCGGGTCGGGTGCATTCCGAGTAAAACGCTTCTGGACGCCACCGAAAAACTGGTGCTCGCCCGCGATCATCTGGCGCCGATCGGTGTGAAATGCAGCGGCGTTTCGGCGGATATCCCGACGATGATGGCGCGAAAGAACAAGGTGGTTGAAACGCTTTCAGGCGGAATTGCCGGACTGTTCAAAAAAAATAAGGTTACCCATGTGACGGGCACCGCGACATTCAAGTCGTCCACTGAATTGCTTGTCCAGTCGTCACCGCAGGCCGTCACCCTTAAAGCGCGGCATTTTATCATCGCGACCGGGAGCGTCCCGATTGAACTGCCCGATCTTCCCTTTGATGGCCGGGTCATTATCAATTCGGATCAGGCCATTGCGCTGGAGAAAGTACCGGCGCAGATGGTGGTGGTCGGCTCGGGCGCCATTGGGCTCGAGCTTTCGTCGGTCTGGCGGCGGCTGGGGGCTGATGTCACCGTGCTGGAACTTTTCCCCTCCGTGCTGCCGGGCAGCGATGAGGAAATGGCACGGCTGATGGAACGCGCCATGAAAGAACAGGGATTGAAATTTCATTTTAATTCGCAGGCCCGCGGGCTCCGCCGGGAGAAGAATCAGCTGTTTGTACGCTACAGCACCAAAGTCGCCGATCGGCCGGATGAAGAGGGTGAACTGCCCGCGGATGTGGTACTGGTTGCCGTCGGCCGCCGCGCCTTTACCGGCGATCTGGGCCTGCAGAATATTGGCGTGAAGACGGATACCCGAGGACGTATTGAGGTGGACGGCCATTTCCGCACATCCATTGAAAATATATTTGCTGTAGGAGACGTGATTGCCGGCCCGATGCTGGCCCACAAGGCGGAGGAAGACGCGGTGGCGTGCGTGGAGCGGATCGCCGGCGGGGCGGGACATGTGGACTATAACACCATCCCCTTTGTGGTCTATACATCACCTGAACTCGCGTGGGTGGGCAGAACACAGGAGCAGCTCAAGGCGGCTGGTGTTGACTTCAAGATCGGCAAATTCCGCTTTGCCGCCAACTCCCGCGCGATCTGCATGAACGATACCTTCGGACTGGTGAAGATTCTGGCCGACGCTAAAACTGACCGGGTGCTGGGCGTGCATATCCTTGGGCCCCAGGCATCGAGTCTGATTGCCGAAGCGGTGATGGCGATGGCGATGGGCGCCAGCAGTGAAGATATCGCCCGAACGTGCCATGCGCATCCGACGCTTCCCGAAGCGCTGCGGGAGGCGGCGCTGGGGGTCGACGGCCGGACCATCAATGCCTGAAGGTGGCCGGGAGTCTCAGCGCGGGCGTCAAGGGGAGGCTCCGGGTGGGGAAATATTGTTTGCATCTCCGATTTGCGCCAGTACGATGGAATGAAAGGAGTGTGCACTCATGGCTGATACGGCAGTGCTGATAGTGATGGCAGATCCGCCCTGGGCGATAGCCGGCTCCGGCCGCCCTTACCACAAGGCGGATAACCGTGAAATATTTCTGCGAACCATTGAACTTTATGCCAACCGCGAAGAGATCGAGCAGCGGATTTTATGCGTGCTGCCGGATGAACTCTCGCGCGTCAGTTCGCGTTATGGCCCCAACCTCGGGTTCCAGGGGGTTCTGGTCTCGGCGGCGGGGCCGGACTGGTGCGGCACCGTGGCCCGCGCGTTGGAAAAGCTGGAGCCCGGCATCAAATGGGTGATGATCCACGATGCCTCGTGTCCGGCGACGCCGCATTCGATCCTCGATGCACTGGTGGAGGCGGCCGCGGAAACCGGAGCCGCGTGCCCGGTGATACCACGCCAGGAGCTCACGGCGCGGACCAACAAACCGGGCAAACCGCTTCAACCGTCAGTTGGCCAAGGATTTTTAATACAATCTCCGTGCCTGTTCTCCCGCGAGCTGCTCGTGCGCGCCTATGCCGCGCGCCGCACGGCCGCGGATGAATGCACGCTCGTCGAGGCGGCGGGCGGCACCATTCAGGCGGTGGAAGGCTCTCCGTTGAACCTGCGCATCGACTCGGATGCGATGGCGCGATTTGCCGGCGATCTGATCCGTCATCTGCCCAAACCCAAGCTCAAAGGACCGGTTTCACCGTTTGACGAAGCCCAGTGGTAGAGCCGGATCGGCGGACTGCGTGAAAAAAAATATTGTTTTTGTCATCACGGATCTGGACCTCGGCGGCAGCCCGCTTGTGGTGCGGTCGCTGGTGCGGGGCCTGCGGGCTGCCGGCAGGTGGAATCCGACGGTGATCAGCATCAAATCTGCGGGGGTCGTGGCCAAGTGGATCCGCGTTGAGGGGAGCGAAGTCGTCAGCCTTCACGCCCGTTCTCCCCGCGACATGAGCGCCGTGCGTCGCTATTGCCGAATCATTAACCATCTTGAACCCCAGGTGGTCGTCAGCGTTCTGGTGCATGCCAATCTGCTCTCCACGCTCTGCCGGCGCGCGGGCCCGGCATGCCGCTATGTTCAGTCCATCCACACGCTTCAGGACAGGCCGCTCTGGCATTGGTACGCCCAGGGGCTTATCAGCCGATCCGCCGATGCCATCATCGCCCCCTCGCAGGCGGTGCTGGATAAAATCGCCGCCCACGGCCATTTTTCCCGTGGGGTGGTGATTGCCAACGGCGTCGAGACGGAGGAACTCTCCCACACCGATCCGGTTCCTGCCGATGAACTTCCCTGGGAAGCGGGATCGAAAATCATCGGATATGTCGGCCGATTTGATCCGGTTAAAAATCTGGACCGGCTCATCCTTGAATTTTCGCAGGCGCTGATCGCCGATTACGCCTCGTGGCAGAATGTGCACCTGGCGCTTGTCGGCTACGGAAAGATCGAACCGCAACTCAAAAGTCTGGCCAAACAGTATGGCATCCGATCGCACGTGCATTTCTGCGGCCCCACCGCCCGCCCCGCCGCATGGATGAAACGTTTTGATGTCACCGTCATGCCATCGACGGTGGAGGGGTTCGGTCTTACCGTGGTGGAGTCCATGGCCTGCGGCGTGCCGGTGGCGGCTTTCGACGCACCCGCCGTCAACGAAATTATTACCCATGAGGAAACCGGCCTTCTCGCCGATCCTGCGGAAAAGGGCTCCCTGATGGCAGCCGCTTTCAGGTTGCTGCACGAACCCGAGTTGCACCAGAAAATCCAAACTCTGGGGCGCCAGCTTGCCGCGGAACGTTATTCCACCGCGCGGATGGTTGCCGAGTATGACCGGATACTGTGGCAGCTCTAAAAATCATAATCATTTGGGATTTTTCTCCACTTTCATCTACCCACAATTTATCGAAGATTTCTGCACCGCAATCCACCATAGGTTGTGGAAAATGTGTGCCAACCAAGCGGGCTTCTGAGCGGCGGTGAGGAAAATTCCCAGAATTCGCTTGCAAAGTGTAATGATGTGGGGCATAATGTGCCGACTTAAGGGTTCAGCAGAAATGTGTTCTGCGGTGAGAAGGCGTTTTGATGTGGTTCTTAAGCCGGTACGACCATACGATCGATTCGAAGAATCGCCTTCTTCTTCCGGCTGCTCATCGAAAGGCGTTGGAGCTTCAGGAACTCGGCTCGACCTTAATCGCCCGGGCTGTTTTGGGGCGCGACCCCGAATCGACTCTGAAGTTCAGATATGTGGAGCTCACGCCGCAGAAGGTCTTTGAGAAATTGTCGGCCGCCGATGCAACCCGTACTCATCTGGTGATCGACAGTAAGGAAGCTGAGAAAGCCTATCGGGTGTTTGGATCGTCTCACCTGATGGAACTCGATGATGCGGGGCGAATTCTTCTCACGGATCGGTTTGTGAACCGCACCGGCAAAGAACCGAACCCCCGGGGTGAGAAGATGCTTCGAGATGAGGTAAGTATTGTCGGTATGGGCACCACGATCCAGCTCTGGAATGCTGAGGAACTGCTCTGGTACGACAAGAAAAAGCTGGAAATGACTCTCGGCGAGTCGCTCTCCGGCTGGGACAACATCATGGACGAGGGTGGAGAAACGATTTCGCAGGGGTAAAAACGGGCAGGGACGTTGCGGTTTGACCTCTGATCTTAGCGGTCCCAATCTTGGAGGGGATCGCCAACTCGGCATGGATGCCGCAGGAATCCTTTAAGGCACAGCGGGCCTGACTGCTCACGGATGAGCAGCCAGGCCGGCCTTGAGAATCACACGCTGCAATCGCCAGGAAGGCACTTATTGCAGACTAGCGTTACGGAACACATGGAAAGTGAACCGCAATGCAAGCTGGGCAGGACGCCCGGTTACCAGCCATGGACGGCTGGCGGGGGCACGCTTTAAGCCAGACGTGTCTCCGCCACTTTTGACATCTTACCACGCCGGTTTGCAATTTGCACCCCTGCCGTTGGGGGCACGCGGCGTGATGCGGTTGGTCCGCTGAAGTATTCGGCTATGGATAATCCTGATCATGGCCACCAGAGTGTTCTCCTGCAAGAATCCATCCTTCTCCTCGGCATCGAGGCAGCGCAAACCATTGTCGATTGCACCACCGGCCGTGGCGGCCACGCCCAGGCCATCGGCGAAAAGCTCGGCCCGTCCGGCACCCTCATCTGTATCGACACAGACGACCGAAATCTTCACTACGCCAAAGCAAGACTTCAATCTCTCCCCTGTAAACGGCGATTCTTTCACGCCAACTTCGGTCAACTGCCTGAAATACTTCAGGCCGCAGGTGTTTCCCGCGTTCATGCGATCTTCGCCGATCTGGGCGTATCAACCAATCAGATCACGACGGGAGACTACGGCTTGAGTTTCAGCAACGATTCAAAATTGGACATGCGGCTGGACCGACGATCCGATACCACCGCCGCCGATCTGGTCAACCGCATGGAGCAGAGTGAACTGGCCGACATTTTATTTCGTAATGCCGATGAGCGTTATTCTCGAAGAATTGCCCGGGCCATCGTTGAGGCAAGAAAGGTCAAACGCATTGAAACTACCGGCGAACTCGCGGCCATCATTCGGTCGGCCGTGAAGGGATCACCACGGGCGGCCATTGATTCCGCCACCCGCACCTTTCAGGCCCTGCGGATGGAAGTGAATCGCGAATCCTCATCCCTCTCAGCCCTGCTTGCAGCCGCTCATGCGTTGCGGCATCCCGGCCTGAGGTTGGCCGTTATCAGCTTCCATTCCGGCGAAGACCGCTTGGTGAAGCATGCGATGCGGCAGTGGAAAATGGATTCTCTTGGCGAGTCCCTGACCCCCAAGCCGATTACACCGGGCGATGCGGAGATGTATGCCAATCCCCGCAGCCGCAGTGCGAAACTGAGGGGCTTTGTTTTTACGGCGGCGATTGGTTCGTCGACACAACCGCCGGTGAACTCGTAATACATGGGATGGCGCAGCGTTAAGCCACCCAGTGCGATAAACCGTTTTTTATGGGAGGTTCAAGGATGAACCGCGAAACAAAAGTTGGGCTGATTACCGGTTTGGCGATCATCGTCATGGTGGGAATGCTTCTGTCCAGTTATCTCAATCGACAAAGCAGTTCCATCAAGGTTGCCAGTTTGTCGAACCTGGGATCGAAGTTGCGGCAAACGTTGCTCCACCCCATTTCCGACCAGACCATTCCGATGCCCAAGGTCACACCGGCGGGAGTTCAGGTCGCTCCCTCGGGAGCGGCAGTGGCTTCGGCAAGCCTCTCGGGTACAACACCAGCTGCCTTCACCCCGTCGTCCGCTTCCGGCACCGCATCCGTGGTCAGCATGCCCGGATACAAATCCACACCGCTGGTGACTTTCCCGACCGCGCCATCGCCGCATCTGGCGCCCGTCACCGCAAACACCAACCTTCAGGTTCAGAACGCGGAACAGACCCAATCCACATCCCCCAGCGGCGATACCACCTACACCGTGGCCGCCAACGACACGCTCACCCGCATCGCCTGGCATTTTTATCATGACAGCGGGCCGGTGGCGATTGAACGAATCGTCCGTGCCAACCCCGGCAAACTCTCGAGCCCGAGCAGCATGCTGCGGATCGGCGAAAAGCTCGATATCCCGCCCGCCGCCGGTCGCGTTACCATGCCGTCTCTCATGGCGGTCAGCACCGGCACCGGCCAAAGCTCCGCTGCAAAATCGGCTCGCACCTACATCGTGCGGCGCGGCGATACCCTCTATCGCATCGCACTCCGCACCATGGGCGCCGCCACAGTCAAAAATATTAACGCCATCAAACAGGCCAACGGCATCACCAACGACCGCGATCTGCGGGTGGGCGAAAAGCTGCAAATCCCCTGATTCTGGCGAGCGATGGATCAGCGGCCACTCTGGACGTGCCGAGCGCATCGACCGCATCCGTTTCGCCCAGCTATCAGCTGAGCGAGTCCGCGCTGGCTTGCATACCTTGCTCCGGCGCCCTACATTCCAGCCATGAAAAACCAGAAATCGACAGTTGACGAAATCCGAGAACGATTTGACAACGATGTGGAGCGGTTCTCCAATTTGGAAACCGGTCAGTCCGCCACCATGGATGCTCCGCTGGCGCTTGAAATCATCCAGCAATGTGCGGCCGCCAACCATCCGCACGCCTCGGCCATGTTGGACATCGGCTGCGGTGCGGGCAATTTCACATTAAAAATCCTTCAAGCCCTCCCCGGCCTCAACTGCACCCTCATCGACCTGAGCAAACCGATGCTGGACCGCGCCGCCGAACGCGTCACCCGTGCAACCAGCGGCCGGGTGGAATGCCTGCAGTCCGATATACGCGACTACAGACCGAAGCCCGAATCATTTGATCTGGTCGTGGCGGCGGCCGTGCTCCATCACCTTCGCAGTGA
Organism: Planctomycetota bacterium; assembly: GCA_021827645.1. Lineage (GTDB taxonomy): Bacteria > Planctomycetota > Phycisphaerae > WQYP01 > WQYP01 > JAJZGD01. The sequence continues at coordinate 8,665 of JAKAVA010000106.1, read as the reverse complement.
GGACGAGTGGCGAAATGTCCTGCAAACCATCCACGCGGCCCTGCGCCCGGGCGGCACCTTTTGGGTGTGGGACATGATCATCCATGAAACACCCGCCGTGCAGCAGGTGATGTGGGAACGCTTCGGCCGATATCTTTCCGCCCTCAAGGGGGATGAATACCGCGACCATGTGTTCGCCTACATCGACAAAGAAGACTCTGCAGCCAGCCTGAACTTACAGATGCGGCTTGCCGAAAAGGCCGGATTCCGTCGCATCGAGATCCTGCATAAAACAGCCGTGTTTGCGGCATGGATGGCCGCCAAGTAGCCGCCGATTCACGCAGCGGCCCGCCGCCCACACACCCATGCGCACCCCGCCGGGCACCCGGCACTGGAGCCACCTTCCGGCCTGAGGCGAACCCCGTCCAAAAAAAAAACGGCGTGCCGACACTTCTGGCCGAGACACGCCGGTGATCAATCGCGCAGGTGGATTAAAGTTTGCCCATGATTCCCTTTACGGCCGAGGCGCCGGGGATATTGCCAGCCTCAAATTTGGCGGCAAGCGTTTCAATATCCGACATCGATTTAATACTTCCATTCGATAACCCGGTCTGCACCTGCTGAAGGAACTGCGTCGCCTTGCCGAGATTGGCCGTCAGCGACTGCAATTTGCTCTCTGCCGTGGAGGCATTGGGATAGACGGCGGAGATGGTCTTCTGCAGGTCGATCTTCCAGTTGCCGCCGACTTTGGAGAGGAAAACCTTCGCCATGCTTTTTCCCTGATTAACGACCGCGGTTTCGCCATTGACCACGACGGAGGAGTTTTTAAGGCTCTCCAGCGTGGGAATGATGCCGCCGGTCGGGGCAATCTTATGCACCAAGGCATTGATGGCGGGCGCGGGGGCGTCGAATTTAATACTTCTTTCGACGGTATCTTTCAGGGCGGAAAGTTTTGCAGTTGCATCGACGAGCGTCTTTTGCGCCGGCGAACTGGTGGAAAAGACCGATTCAATGGCCGACGCTTTGCCAGATTGAAATGCGGATTCTATACCGGCCAGCGCACTGGACGCCGTTGCCGGCATAGAGCTTGCTGTGCCCGATGCGGGCGTCCCGGTTGAGGACGCCGCCTTATTGGAGCTGGATTTGGAACAGCCGCCGACAAGTAAAGTCGCGGCAACGACGGTGATAGCGAGACGTTTCATGGTAATTTTCCTTCAAAGAGTCAATTCAAAATTAACGCCACATTCTTCGATGAGGCAAAGTATATCGACAAGTGCATTTGACTGCGAGAGGTAAATGTTGATACTTAAGGGTGTGTGGTTGATGTATGGAACCACCGGCTGCCGGTAAAATGGCTGGCGGCAAAGGAGTGAGAGGCACGACGCCACGCGAAGTGCCGCGAATAGACGCGAGAAGACGCGAATTTGATCGCGGGGTAGAGCAGTCTGGTAGCTCGTCGGGCTCATAACCCGGAGGTCGGAGGTTCGAATCCTCCCCCCGCTAATGCTCATAGGAAAGGGACTTGCAGCAATGCGAATCCCTTTTTTGTTGGCCCAAAATGGCCGCCTGTACACAAACCTGTACACAAAATCGAGACCCGCCGGTCTGCTGAGGGAGTGCTCGGAAATCTGCCATACCCATGGCGGTTAACTGCGTGGGTTACATCCCGTTACACACTACCCGCATGCGCAGAGGCGTGAAAACATCCGCCTGGGGGTCGCGCGAAGTATTACTCATTTTCAGCGCCGTTAATTTTCGCGGTAAAGTTGGCGGCGGGTGATGAGATGAAATACTCCGTGCGTCAACTTTGAGATGCGCCGCATTTCATCTTCAAAAATCGGATCGCGACTCAGAAGCGAGAAGGTATCCACGGGAACGTGATACGCCAGAGTCTGACCGGCAATAAAGTTCACCAACTTCGGATTGAAATGGCCGTCGGTCAGGAAATAAATAACATCCGGCTTCATGGCGTAGGCGACGCGAAAGGCCATGGCAAAAGGTTGCACCATGCCATCATTACGTCCCTCAGCAATGATATGATGCCCTTTGAGGAGGTAATCCATTTCAGTAACGATCGGTCGCGTGGCACGGGTCAGGCCTGTTTCATTGCCGAGGATGTGGGGATGGGCGGCAAACACAACGACGGCGAATTTTTGAAAGGGCATGAGATGATTGATGGCCCGCCGAACCTCGGCTCTGACCAGATGCAGGCGACCAATCATGGATCCCGAGTGATCAATGATAAATACAACCTTTTTTGCCTGGGAGGTGATTCCGAAGAAAGTTACCGTCATTTTTCCAAGTGTGGCTCCGTCGGGTACGCCCATGGGTGAGCCCATGGCGTGGGTATAGACGTTCCACCGCGTCCCGAGTGTGGCGGGTGATACACCGATAATACTCAATCGCTTCGCCCGGGTGTTATCCAGGAGCTTGCTCGAATTCAGCGTGTCAACGGCACGAGAGAGCGACTCCATGGAGTGTTCCTGCTCGGCGAGCCTCCGATTATTGCGGGCTGCGGTTCTCAGAAGTAATCTGTCGGTGGCGCTGCTGTGGTAAAACGATTCCGGCACGACCATGGGTTTGGGCGGAGGCCTAAGCGGCGGCTTGAGAACGGTGTAAAGAATCAGAACGACCATGAAGACGATGGCATGGATCAAGATGGAGCAAATCCAGGCAAAGACTTTATCGAGCAGCGTTTTCTGCTGATTAAAGACAGGTCTTCGCCTGAATACCGCAGCGGGTGATGGTCCGGAGTTTATCACGGACGAGAGCGTCTTGTGGCCGACACTTGCCTGCACGGATCGCGCTGCCTCTCGGGATTTCACTGCGGGCGACTTAGTTACGCCTATGCCGCTGAGTTGACCTTTTGAGCCAACCCGTACTGATTTCGCCTTGAGTGTACCGCCCTTCGTGGGCATCGCAAACCCTTAAAACAAGGTGACCGTAACATTTGGCAAGAGACAGCGTCTGATAAACACGAGTTGAGCTGAACCGGGTAACTTCTCACGAATTCCGAGATATTGGTCGATCTCGATCCGATGAGACTCCAGACCGGCTTCTGCGCGGGTGCGATGGTTTACGGTTCTGTGTCCATGTTGAGGGTGGGAGCGGCAGGATGAACTCCGAGATGCCCGCGTGACCATCGGTCGGTAAGACTCATGATTCATAGCGTTGCAGAACCTGCTTTACTAGGACACCCTGCCGATATTCCATTCCACCCACATGGGCGGATAATGGCGAGATAACAGTCGCCAACCGAAAATTTATCGGCTTGATAACGATTTCGCTTGACATGGCCATGCGTTTTCAATACAAGATAAGAAGCGTTGGACTGATAATGTCCATCCGCGAGTTGGGCTGCTTGTATGGAGTCTAAATCGAGGACTTCCGTGAGATGGCGGAAGAGTCCGGCATGAAGGCGGAGAGAGGATTTCCGCCCCGGACGCGTATTGATGGAGGTGTTTTAAGACGGCGAATTCGCCGAATGTAAGGAGGCATAACATGCCAGCACGCAAAAAAACCACGACAGTGACCGAAAAACCTGCTCCGGTTCCCGTAAGCCGCTCAGAAGCTAAAGGAAGTGGAACTTCAACAACGAGACCACAGGCTGTGGTATCCAAATCCATCACCCATGAACAAATTGCCGAACGCGCTTATCAGATATTTCTCAAACGCGGATTTGGACCCGGCGATGCAGCATCCGATTGGCTTGAGGCCGAAAGGCAACTCAAAGCCGGTATCTGAGCTTTGCGCAAGATGTTCTTCGGGCAATAAGTCACGTTTGCACGCGTGACGGCGGCGGTCCGGTGCGCACAAATGGCGGGCGGCGCCGAGGCTGAATTGCGCGGCCGAGCGCATCGGTTTCAGCAGGGTGGTTTGCACCGGCGGTCTGAGCGCGTCTGCTAACGATTGCGATCGTACTTTGTACCGCCCTCTTGGCCATGATAAGCCTCGACCACGTGCTGAACCAATGGGTGGCGGACAATGTCGTGTCTGCCAAGTTCGACAAACGCGATTCCATTGATCCCTGAAAGTTTGCGCCGCGCATCAACGAGCCCGCTGATTTGATCTTCGTCCAGATCGACCTGAGTGGGATCGCCGGTGATCACCATTTTGCTGTTCTGCCCCAGACGGGTGAGAAACATCAGCATCTGCGAGGGTGTGGTATTCTGCGCCTCATCAAGGATGATCATGGCGTCGTTAAGGGTTCGTCCACGCATATAGGCCAACGGCGCCAGTTCGATGACGTCATTGGCCATCAGGCGGCGGATTTGCTCGTAAGGCATCATGTCATGCAGGGCGTCGAGGAGCGGTCGCAGATAAGGGTTTACCTTGGCCTGTATGTCGCCGGGCAGGAAGCCGAGTTTTTCTCCCGCTTCCACGGCCGGACGGACGAGTACCAGACGTCTGATGCGTCCGCGTCGGAGCATGGTAACGGCGAGCGCTACGGCAAGAAAGGTTTTGCCCGTTCCCGCCGGACCGGCGCAAAAGACCAGGTCTGATTTTTCCATCGCGGCGAGATAAGCCGTCTGCCCGGGTGTGCGCGGTGAGACCCCCTGCCCGGATATGGCAACATCCAGCACACCGGCGATGGCCGCATCGGATGCGAATCGTGAGGCCACCCTGCCGACATCGTCGACGGTGAGTGATCCATTGCGAGGCAGATTTCTCCGCAGTTCCGCCACGACGGCGACACAGCGTTCCACCGCCTTTGTTTCGCCACTGATTTTGAGGTGATCACCGGCGGCAAATATCTGCACACCCATGAGCTGGCGCAGCAATTTCAGATTTCGATCGGCCGGTCCGAAAAGTGCCAGCTTATGGCGCGGCTCAATATCCAATGTAATCATGGGGTGCGCTTCAACTTTCCGTTTCCAACAAGGGTTCAGCCTGCGGGGGATTATATTCGGCGACAGTCACCGGGGCGAATGGCCCATGAGACCCCCGTACACGGCTTGCAGCAACCCGCGTGCCGATTCATGGTGGGCGGAGATGGCCCAGCGGCGGGAGCCGGCATCCAGCACAGTTCCGACGATGTGGAGCGTGTCGGGTGGAAGGAGCGACGCAACCCGGCTTGCCCATTCCACTGCTATGACGGCGTGCTGTCCGACGAGCTCATCCCAACCCACCGCATCGAACCCATCGGGACCTGCAATGCGGTAGGCGTCGAGGTGAAACACCGTTTTACCTTTCGGGCGGTCGCCGGCGGGATATACATTTAATAATACATACGTGGGACTTGATACCAGTGAAACATCCGCAACACCCGCACCCGCCGCCAGTCCGCGTACCAGTTCGGTCTTGCCCACACCAAGATCGCCGTCGAGTGCGATGCACTGTCCCGGAGGAGAGATCAAGCCGATCATGCGACCGAGTTCTACGGTCTGTGCGGCGCTTTCCGCCGTGACAGTTAATCGATCATCTACCATCTGGACATGCATCGGGTTATTTTCTCCTGCGAAGACGGGTGGTGGCTCTTACCGTCATGGGCGTCCCGCCCCGTGATTCCACCCCCCGGCCGGCCATGGAATACGACGGCCATTGGATATTAATTCAATCTTATTTTCGGCACGCGTGATTCTCCCGATGGTATGGATCGGCAGACGCCGTGCCGTGAGCCGTGCGGCATCACGTGGAGCAACCGTAAACAGGAGTTCATAATCCTCACCGTCGCAGAGCGCATGGTGAAGCGGGATTCGATGGTCGTCGCGGGCGAGTCGGCGGGCATCCGGATGAATGGGGATGCGATCGGCATCAATTTCGGCGCCCGCGCCCGACATGGCCAGCATTCGGGGCAAATCAATCGCCAACCCATCGGAAATGTCCATCATGGCGTGGACCTGCGCGGTTTCGACAAGCCGCCGTGCGAGCCCAATGCGCGGCGTGAAGGTCAGATGGCGACTTCGGATGCTGCCGCCGAGGGGACCGGTGACGCAGATAACATCTCCGGGTCGGGCGCCGGAGCGAAGCACGGGTCGGCGCCGGGGCAGTCCGAATGCCGCAACGGTAATGGCGAGTCGCTGATTCCAGATGGCGGTATCGCCACCGACCAAGGCGCAATTGAATTTTTTCGCCGCCGATTCGCAACCCAGAAACAGCTTTCGAGTCCATGGCAAGGAGGCATCCTCCGGGAGGGCCACTGCGATAAGAATCGCGACGGGCAAAGCGGCCATCGCGGCGCAATCTGAGAGACAACGATTGACGGCCTTACGACCGATGAGGCCCGGCGCGTGACAGCGAAGATCAAAATGAACCTGATCGAGGCATTGGTCGATTTTCAGCAAAATAAGGGGGCTGCCGTTCCCGTGCGGCAACCGTATGGCCGCCATATCGTCGCCCACCGGTACCGGAACCGCCCGACTTTTACGCGATTTTTTATATACCCAAGTTAGAAAATCCGATTCCTTCATCTGCCGTATTGTAGCAATATCGTGCACCGACATCGCCCGGACTGAAATCAAATGATCGATTTTTGATGCGACGAGCCAACTCATCCACTCAGGAAGCTTCTTCAGAACGCCTCGGGGTAATACTTTAGGCAACCCCTGTGCGGCGGATAATGGTTTCCCGTGATGCGTTGATGATCGAGGCGCCCCTCAACACAGCCGAGGGAGTCCGCAAGATGTGGTTCAAAAGCCTCTGATGCCGTAACATCATTTTGCAAGAATTGAGGTTAACCATTGGAGGAACGAGCCGTCATGTCATTGATACGTCACGCGGGGTTTATCCTGATCATGGCTGCGGCTTCGGCGGCTTTCGGTACCACGCCAAGCAGCAGCCGACCCATTATTTCTGCTGATTCTCTGAGCCTGATTCCCCTGCCGCGGCACATCACGGTCTACAAAGCAACGTGGTCGGTCCCCACGCAGGTGAAGATCAAGGCAGATCGGAAATCGCAGCGGCGAAGTGCCAATTTTTTGGCGGCATTTCTGAGGCATCGGGGAATTGGCGCGCACCTTGTGGCCTCGGGGCCTGCGCAGATCAGCTTTTTGCGGGATAAAAATGATCCGGTATTGGGCCGTGAAGGGTACCGGCTTGATGTTCGAGCCGACGGAGCGGTGCTTAAGGCGTCCGCCGGGCCCGGCTATTTCTACGCCCTTCAGACCTTTGAAGAGCTCTTTAACTCTGCCCACCGCCTGGATCATGCCATTCATGAGGTCAACATTGCGGACCGTCCGCGCTACCGCTGGCGCGGCATCATGCTAGACTGCAGCCGTCATTTTTTTCCACCGGCGGTGGTCAAGCGGTTCATTCGACTGGCGGCACATTATAAACTTAATATCTTTCACTGGCACCTGACGGACGATCAGGGATGGCGGATTGCAATTCCGCAGTACCCAAAACTTACCAGTGTCGGGGCATGGCGGAACGGAACGGAGGTCGATGGAAATCCGCGTGACATCAGCCACCGGCGCTACGGCGGCTTCTACACCGATGCACAGATCCGACAGATCGTCGCCTATGCCGCCAGGCGTTATGTCACGGTCGTACCCGAGATTGATATCCCCGGACACTGCACTGCGGCCCTGGCGGCTTATCCGTGGCTCGCAGCCGGCAAAGGGCCATTTCAGGTGCGGGAAACATGGGGGATCAGCAATGTGCCGCTGAGTCCCAGTCGGCGGACCTTTCATTTCCTCGATACCGTCTTTGGAGATTTGACACAGATATTTCCGGGCCGATTCATCCATTTGGGCGGGGATGAAGTTTCGGCGGCGGCGATGAAAGTCTGGGCCCATGACCCCATCGCGGAGAGGATCATGCAAAAGCGGCATTGGACGCCGGAGCGCCTGCATGATTACTTCCCGACCAAGCTGGCCCGATTCCTTGCAGCCAAGGGACGACGAGCGGTGGTGTGGAATGATGTACCGGCCAAAAACCTCCCGCAGAATACCGTGATCGAATGCTGGAACAGTTCCGGAATCGTTGCCCATGACGCCAAACTTGGCCATGATGTGATCGTAGCCAATGAGGGGAGGCTGTACTTCAATTTCTCTCAGGGCGATCCGAGATATGAACCGCACGCCTTGAATTCAATCATCACACTACGGGACGTTTATGATTACAACCCGTCATCGCTGCTTCCGCGATCGTTGCGGCCGCGATTGCTTGGGGCCGAGGCATGCCTCTGGTCAGAACGGATCGCCACGGCGCGGCATCTTTTTTATCAGGCGCTGCCACGTGAAATGGCGCTGGCGGAACTTTGCTGGACTCCGCTCAAAGAGCAGAATTATGCAGGCTTTTTACGGCGCACCGGGGGCCAGTACGCCTGGTTGATGCGTCATCACTACAACTTCTGCATTCCACTCCCGCACGGGGAATTTATTCCCAAGACCGGCCGTGCGGCGGCGAAACGAGTGCCCGCCCGCAATCTGATTATCTATCAGACATCGTCGGCCAAGGGAATGATCCGACTGCAGGATACGATCCCCGGCGTGGTTATCCGTTATACGCTCAACGGCACCGTCCCAACGGAAGCGTCGCCGCAATATCGGCGGCCGATTTCTATTTCTGTAAAATCTGATGCACCGGTGGTGGTGCGCTGCATAGCGGTTTTAAAGTCCGGTCGGTGCAGCGCCCCCGCACGACTGGAAGTGAAGCGAACGCCGCAATAAATGTCCTCCCGCGAAAGTTAATAACTTTTTCATCGCAGGGTTGACGAAGGTTCGCAGAGGTTCCGGGTGATCGG
>JAKAVA010000094.1 GCA_021827645.1 Planctomycetota bacterium | reverse complement strand
ACAGGGAAAAAACGCCCACCACGCCCCGGCGACCATCGAACTGCGGCGAGCGCCGACCCGGGACGCGCACATATATCAACATCCGTCAATATCATGCCGCTCGAAAACCCTACATCGCAACCGGCTCGCCCTGGACAAATCATGCGGCGGCTATCTCAGAAGCGGAAGCCCTAATGACCGTGCGCAGTTGAAGCTTCAACCAATGCCGCCAGGCGTCTGCATGCAGCATCCTGCGTGGCACGACTCTTGGACATCCATCTGAAAGCACCCGGAAAAGGAACGTATGTCAGCTGTTGCAAGCCGTAATCCGAGGGTTTGAGTTTTAATATCTTGCACAGATCGTAAAGCAGTAATGTTCGCGCATCGAGATACCCCGTGTAGTCATACCGATATAACGGCCAATTTTGTCGCCGCATCTCCACGCCGTGTATGGTGGCCCGAAGTAGCCATTTTCGCAGGTGTCCGTCGTTGGAAATTGCAAACATCGACGAGAGATTATTCATGACAACCAGATACTGATACGGAGCCCGCGACAGTCTCAGTAAAAGCCCTGCGTGGGCGTTCGCGTAACGACGACATGCACGCGCCAGAAGGTGTTGCATGTAATCACGCCCGCGATTCATCAATATTCGTGCCGCCCTGGCTGAATCGGCGCGTAAAGCATCGATGGTGTCATCTCGGATCGGATATCCTGTACTGCCCGAAGAAACGGGCGTGACGGCCGCCCGCCACAGAGCCGATTCAATCGCACGGCCGATCGGGCGCTGGAGGTGGGCAGCTTCATGTATGGCACAGCTTTGCGCGGTTGGATCATCCGATGCGATGAAATGGGCGATGAGTTCTCGTGCCGGTGTTCCCGTAGTACCCGCCACGACCCGCAAACCGGTCTGTATCGCATGGGGCTGATGGCGAAAGCACTCACTGATATCTTCAATATTGCTCGTCCGGCAACCCCATTGAATTTCATTGGCTGCATGTTTCTTCGAAAGCGAATCCGCCCAGAGGAGAAAGCGGATGAGCCCGAGTTTCAATGCATCGATATCAAGCATCGGACGGTATGGCTCAATTCGACCCCAATAATATCGTTTCGGTTCAATGACTTGCTCGTGGTCGCAAGCATGGGGTGAGTATGCCGCCAGATGATGGACATCCGTCCATCGGACCAGGTAATTCCGGGCTGTTTGCTGATCTTGAGGTGAGATGGCGGCCCATTGCCTGAGCTCCCCAAGACGGCTCCCGGCAAACACCAGTCCGAATGAAGCGGTCGGCCGACGCAGTACAGTAAGCGCCAGAGCGATCGCATCGGTATGGTTATTATAAAAATATCGCTGACCTTCCCAGTTAAAACGCTGATAGCGGCTGACTTTACCCGACAGGGCGAGTCGCACAATAATCTCGGCTGAGGCATGCGGGCAGGCCCGTAGAAGGTGAATGAATTTCCGGCGGCATGCCGCTCGCGTGTGCGCTGCGGAGCGTTGATCAACAATCGGATAAAACGGTGGTATGGGTAATGGACGTCGATCGTCATGTTGAATTTGGGCCGACATGAGGGGTAGTAAAGCGGAGAGATGATGCATCAGCACATCGGCAGCGGTTTGGCGGTCAATCAGATGAAAGTAATACCGATGTCCATATCGGGGATATCCATGGGGTACCGGGTACTGTGGCGCGACAATCTTTAGAATTGATGTCATCTGGGGCCCCGGTGGGTAAGGTGCCCAGCCTCGCGAGGCCGGACAAAATTCCATGGAAGTCAGAGATCCCGTATCAATCATCAGCCAATATAACTCTCGAATACCGGTTTTGTCTGGCGGTACGACACTCAAGCACTTCATCGCCGGGAGACGCACTCGCTCCGATGGATCAAGCAGCAGAGCATCAAGTAATGGGTCGGCGAGTTTTGCGTCATGCAGATTCCTAATCGCCCGGACTGCCATCAATCTCTGCCGCACCGACGGTGAAAACGAATAACCCCATATCCGCGATTGCACCAGTTGGTTCTTCGCATTCATCAGTGCCGTTCTCACCGGCGGCGGTTGGTATCCCAACCACTGCGTCATCCGAATGGAACCGGCCGCAGCCATCAATTTCGATCGAACGATACCCATATTCACGCGGCTGGGTCGATTTACAATCGATGCCTCGAAACGCAGCTTGGAATGCAGATAGGTCTCGAGTTTTTGAGCCGTGTCGGCGTGAAGATTTGACAGGGGCAAAAGCGTGGCGGCAGCCGTCAGACCCAGGAGCGTCCGCCCAAGGTTTTCGGCGGCGAGGCGTCGACCGGTGAGGAGAAGCATTTTCGCGTAAATTGCCGACTGTATTGCCATTTCTCATCAACTCCGTGTATAACTTTTTCTTGGCAACGACCAAAGTCACTCAGATTGCGAGATGCCATGAATTCAAAATTGCCAAACCTTCTGCTTTTATCCTCTCAATGGTTGAAAACTGCAAGGAGCAATCCACAACCGGCTGCGAGATGGGGCGGATTCGTTGCGATTCTGGTAATCCTGGCAACAATTGGCACGGCGCGCATAGTCAGCGCTCGCCAGCTACCGCCGCCGCGCAGTGCTGGATTCGTACCGATCAAACTCCTTCATTTTGCGCCGGCAGACAATGCGCGGATGACAACCAGCATTGCGGTCGGCAATGACGGCAATGTCTGGATCGGCACGGAAAGCGGAGGGGTGTGGCATTGCGTCATTCAATCGGGATTAATCGGACGCGTGCCGATCATCCTGAAAAACGTATCACGTAAGGGACTACCCCTTCCCGCGAATGTATACGCCGCAGCCGTCGATCATGCCAACAGAATTTGGCTTGGATCTCTGCGGCATGGTATCTGCGTGATTTCAGGCATTCGAGCTCGCCTTTACAGCCCAATTGCGGGGCTTGGGCCGGATAGTCGCTCCGTCAACGGTCCGCTTGGAGATCGCATTTTTGCCGTTGCCGTATCCCCGATTGATGGAAGTGTCTGGATCGGTACGGATTGTGGTATCGCTCGCTATAAACCCAAAACCCGGCAATGGATTTACTACACAACCGCCGACGGACTTTCCTCCGATGCTGTTTCCTCGCTGGCGTTTGCACCCGATGGAACGCTCTTTGTCGGGCTTGCATCCGCGGGGCTCTCGATGGGTTCGCCGCGCGATCATTACCGCAGTTGGCGACATGTCGGGGGGCCTTTGCACATTCCTCTGACCCCATCGGGACGGGGTCTTCCGTGTCCGTATGTCAACGCGATTGCGATAGCGGCGGCAAATTCCCCAAGCGGTAAGAGAGATCATGCGTACCGCATCTATGTCGGTACTGATGACGGACTGGCAATCGGTACCGAGAACGGCCGACGATGGATGTATATCCGAGGTAGTAATTATATACTTAAAGATGAGTATAGGTATCCGCCACCGCCGCTGAAATCCCGCCTCCCGCCACCGCAGACTCTTATGTCGCCTGATTATGTCACCGCCTTGGGCGTTGAGCCCGACGGTACCATCTGGATCGGCCATCGCACGACGGGAGTGGACATTCTCACGCCGGCTGCCGGGGCCTCCGCCGCCGCGGCGCCGGGTGTTTTTACTCCTCTAAAAGCCCTCAACGGTCATTTTATCTCAGCCATTGCCGTGGTGCCCCATCGGGGAACGTTGGTCGGTACCTACGGCAGCGGCGTGTACTGGTTCAAGACGTCACGCAGCCCGCTTTCTACACTCATACATGACGCCACCGGACACTATCGGCCGCGGGCTGCCTTACCAAAGTCGGCTTCCTTGCCAAAGCCTGCACCTGCGCCCACACCGATGCAACTCGCGCGGATGATGCAAGCGGTGAAAGCTGGCTTCGGGGCTCCGCCGACCGCAGCGGTTCTCGGTTGCGACTGGTCCACCCAAGGGGACTGGCTTGGGCACTACGGCGTTAATTTCGCACGCCTCTGCTGCGGGACAACCGAGTTTTCCGATGCCCAGGAACAGTTTTTTGGTGGGAAAGGGCGGTGTGAAATCATACGCGAAAAGTCCCCATATCCCCAATTTTTCAATCAAGGGGATTGGGCATGCTATCTGGCGTGGCCAAACTCGACGCTCCGGTCCACACTCTATTTCCCCGACGCCCGGATGCGGGTCGAAGGAGAGTGGAATGACGCCGGCGGCCGTTACCCGCGCCTCACCGACGGCCCCGACATGTGGCTCGATGTACGGATTCCGCGCGGCATTTATTCCTTGGCCTTTTATTATCACAACAAGGATGGGCAGCGTGGCATGAACAAAATCCGCGATTATGTCGCGATGGTGTATCCGGGCGCTAAAAATCCGACCTACGCACTGCAGCATGAAAAACCGCTCGCCGTTACACGAATCTATCAATTCTTCGGCGGCGAATACTGCCGCTTTCTTCTCAAGGGACCGGGTGATTATCAGGTCCGCCTGAAGAGAAATTACGGTTACTGGATGTCAGTGCAGGGGATGTTTCTGGATCGCCTTTCCCGCCGACATCTTGGCACCGATTATGATCATCTTGACGGCCTGCCCGTTCACCATTACCGGCCGCCGAACATATTGCCCACTGCCAAAATCAAAGCATCAGCGGCGTGGCGGCTCTGGCGATTGACCCGACAATCAGGGGCTTGGGGCCTGGCGGATCTGAAAATTCGCAGGCAGGTTCGCATCGCCGCATACCGCTATGCGGTCGCGCATCATTTCCCAAAATTATTACTGCGCCGTTGGCGTTGGGAATTGCATCTGTGGAATCATAATGATTCCCTCCGATTTGATTCTCTCATGCGTAAGCTCAACAATCGATGAATCGCCCGCGTTCTCGAACGGCTTCCCCGGGAACGTGCCCCCATCTATCAATGATGTCACGCAATAGCGCTCGGTGAAGCTTTCATCATATGCCATGGCCGTGAACCGATCATCGCCTTTAATTCGGCGGCAGGCGTGTTGATATCCAACCACTGTTCATAATGATCAGGAGAGAGAATAACCGGCATGCGGCGATGAATGGGCTGCATGAATTCATTGGGCGCGCAGGTAAGCATGGTTACTTCATCTCCCTGCCAGAGTCCGCCAAAACAGAATACCCTATCATCCTGATAATGAATCAGTGTCATTTGCTTTTGAGGCCATTCGTAAAACCCGTCGGCCGGCAGCAGGCAGCGACCCGCCGTAAAGGCATCACGGAAAGTCGGTTTCTGATCAGCGGTCTCAGCCATGGCATTAAATATCCTTTTGCCACTGTCCCATGTTGCCCGAAAGCCCCACTCCGCCATCTGCAGACGCCGTCCTCCGCCGTCGGAGCGTACAATCGGAACCCTCTGCGAAACGGAAATATTCAGGCGCGGGCTGAGTTGTGACATGGTGTCAGGATCGAGCGTTATGCCCAAGTGCACGGCAATCTGTGATGGTGAATTGGTCAGTCTATAATGAGCACACATACCCGTAATTTACCTTGAAATCTCGTTTTGTGTCGGCGCAACAAACCTATATCAGCCGGTGCCGCATCTTGCCGTCTTGAATTAGAGACAACACGTACCGCCGGTGAATGGCCGTTGCGTCTCACCCCACCTTACTGCTACGACCGTAGCGCCTCAGTACACCGATCACCACACCTTGAATTTTCAGATCGCCGTCAATATAGATCGGTTGCATACTCCCATTGGCTGGCTGAAGTCTGATGCGACCATTCTCACGGTAGAACCGTTTCAGAGTTGCGGAACCATCCTCCAGAAGCGCCACCACAATCTCCCCATCTCGTGCGGTGGTACGCTGTTCCGCAATGACCATATCGCCATCGGCAATATGATCTTCAATCATGGAATCACCTCGGACCCGTAGCATGAAAGTCTGTGACCGCGATGCAAAAAGGTCCCGCAGATCGATATGATCCGGGCTTTCAATCGCCTCGATTGGCTTGCCGGCCGCGATAGACCCCATCAATGGAAGTATTCCGCTGCCGCTTGACGCCGGAAGCTTAACTCGTGGACTGAGGTTCAAAGAGCGAGCCTTGTGCTTCTGTCGATCCAGAAGCCCTTTTCGCTCCAGCGCCTGTACGTGCTCGAAAACGGTGACTTTCGACACGCCGAGTTGATCGGCCAATTCCTGCATCGTCGGTGAATAGCCCTCCCGTCGACGCCAATCGTCGATCGCCTGCAGGAGTTTGAGTTGTTTGGGTGTTGGATTCATAGATCATCTCCGGGAAAAGCTGGTCTGAAACTTCGGTCAAGGATGGCCCACTCGATGCGAATGGTCTTGCACCTGAAAGGTCGACGCGTTCGGCCGCCGTTACACCGAGGTGCATGATGGCGGATCGCGGTCGGGATAAAAAACCCCGATGGACAATCCAGGGTGAATATTGGCTATGCTGCCCGCAGGTCCGGCATGGCGCCAGCCAATGCGGATGTTCATCGGACCGATGTATCCGACCAGGATGGTCGCCGACGAAAAACTTCTTAAATTCATCCGATAAAAGTCGCAGCGGGGTGATGCCGAGAGAGGGTGCTTCTGCACACTTATGTCCGGTGTTGCTGGATTTAGACGCTTCGCCCGCACCGACAGACGCAGGAATTAAGGCGGCCTTTTCTTTTTCCAAAGTTGTTGTTAGTCGTCCTCGCCCTGCGAACCAATCAACGACATATTCTCCCCCCGGGCCGAAGGTGCAAAGTGGGGCTGTCTCCTGACATAACGGATGATGCGGACTCAGCGATCCATGTCCATTGGCATGGGAGGGCCGTATGCGTATCGCGGAGATTTTTCGTATTTCTTTTTGCCCGATCAGAGGTCGGATATATGACGGCGATTTAATTTTCACCTTTCCGGACTCCTTTCCCGCTTTTTAACGCCATCCTTGGCAACCACCGTTTGGCTTTATCAGCATTCGTCTCTTTCCTTATTCGACCGTTCAACCTAAAAGGCTTGAACCTTTCTGTAAGGAATTTGTTTGGTATAATATCCTAACGTTATACAAACGCAAGTCAACCTTCGGTTCTCAACCTGGAAGTGCTCCAAAATCGTACTGCTCAGGCGGGTTCAACCTTATTAGGGTCTAAATCGCAGATGCCGGTTCTGATGACCGTGACTATGGGCGGCAAAAGTTGCAGAATTTTCTTGTATCTTCGTGAAAGGCGAGTTAACCTATCACGCAGTCACATCTACGCTTGTGTCGGTGGATGGTCGGAGAGGTACGTCGCAAGGAGTTATCCATGTCGTGTGTGAAGGTGCCTGCTGTCAGACAATTTGAAAATTTAGTCCATGTAAGCGGGCTCAGTTCGGCACTGATTCAGGATCATTACAAACTTTATTTAGGCTATGTCCATAAGGCTCACGAACTTTGCTGCCACCATGGCCAGGCCGTTCGGCAGAAACGCAGCGCCACCGACAACGATCTGCGCAATCTCAAGCGAGATCTTACCTTTACTCTGGCCGCAGCTCGGAATCACGAATTATATTTTAGTCTCCTCGGCAGCGGCGAGATGGATCGACCCCGTTTACTTTCTGACGCCGTTAAATCAGACTTCGGATCGTTCGACAATTTTCTCTCTGATCTGACCAGGACAGCCCTCTCAACTCATGGCTGGGTATTTACCGTGCTTGATCATCACTCAGGGCACCTAATCAACATCACATCGGCCCAAAATGGGCAATTTCCCATGTGGAATGCCACACCGGTCATTGCGATTGATATGGCCGATCATGCCTATTATTACGACTATGGCTCGCGTCGGACGGAATATCTCAATGCGATCATCAGAAATCTCAATTGGCAGAATGTGGTGGTTAATCTCCAATCCGCCCTCGATGCCATGATGGCGGCAGGTCTTGCCGTAGCAGTTGAAAAATTCGGCCCCGTTAGCGATCCGTCCGATGCTCCTGCGACCGCCGAACTGACCTCGGCTCATGCCGCCGGGGTTTAAGCCAACACGTTCGCTCATCGGCGCAAACCAGGTGTTCATTCTGATAGGTGTATGGACAGTTCCTTCGAGATTTCAGAGTTGTTATAATGTCACTTGCTTCGCTTGGTTGTTGATGGAGCGGCAGGTAATGGCGTCAGATTCACATGAGAACACAACCCACTCGTGCAACCAGCCTGTGCGGGTTCTGATGGCTGCACTTGTATTTCTGCTGCCGATGTCCATGGGGCTCGGCGGTTGTACGGAGGAGTTATTCGCTCACCGGGATGAAGCTGCTCGGCAGAAAGCGCTCTATTTTCCCGACCCCCACCCTATCGAAAATTACAACCGGTACGGTCAACCGAGCAACAATCCGCAGAATTTTTCCGGCGGTGGAGGGTTCTGATTCCCCGCAGGTTTACGGAAACTCTGGCTCATGCCCGATTGCGTCGGCAAATTTAATACACGCCCGAGATAATGACGCAATCTTTGCATTGACTTAATCACGGTCGGCAAATAAAATTCCGCCCCATTACTACGGTTAGCACCAGTTGCTCGTGGGAGGTATTCATCGCGTGTTGAATGTCAATAAAATGTTTGCCAAGCTTCTTGTCGCGTCGATCATCGGTCTGGGATGCGGCACGGCGCTCGGAGGCACGGTCGTTTTAACCAATGGTGATCATCTGACCGGTCGTATCACGCAGCTTACACCTTCGCGTGTGGTCATGAATACCTCCTACGCCGGCGGCATTGTTATTAAACTCAGCAGCGTGCAGACCATCA
The DNA here is from genome assembly GCA_021827645.1 of Planctomycetota bacterium. Classification (GTDB taxonomy): domain Bacteria; phylum Planctomycetota; class Phycisphaerae; order WQYP01; family WQYP01; genus JAJZGD01. Next base: position 7,870 of record JAKAVA010000094.1, on the reverse strand, counting down.
CCAGCCAATCACCGGTTAAGCTCACGTCCACAAGCGGAAAAACTTCCCAGGTGACGATATCGCCGGCACCGGGTGACCAGGGATGGATCACACACACATTTCACCCCGTTACGACCCGTGCCATCCCCGCAGACCTGCCGCCGCTGCCGTTGGTCAAAAAAGCACCCCCCGCACCTCCCCCGGTCTCTATCTTCGGTCCGGACTGGGACAACGAACTCGACCTCGGTGCCACCAACACCACCGGTAATTCAAATAGCACCTTATTCAACGGGGAACTGCGATTTCACTACCGTCACAAACCGGATAATCTGCTGATCGCCCTCACCGGCGGTTACGGTGTTACCAATGGGACACAGTCGCTTGGTTTTTTCCGAAGCGATCTGTTGTGGAAGCGGCAACTCAATGAGTTCAAGCCTCATTGGGCGAAAAAGGTCTTTCTGTTCTTACAGAATACGAATCTCTATGACGCCATTCAAGGCATTTCCATTCGGAGCGATTCAGAAGGCGGTTTGGGTTATTATTTGTGGGATAATAAAAAATCGGAATTTGATCTCCGCGCCGGCCCCGGTTACACCTACGAGCGGTTTTTCCACGGCCAGAGTTACAGCTACATCAACGGCATCGCGGCCGCACATTTTCGATATCAGATTGCCAAGCATGTTAAATTTACCCAGACAGCCGGATACGTATCATCACTCGAAAACGCGTACAACTACCAGTTAAATGCGACCAGCTCGCTGTATCTCGGCCTTCCACATATCGTGCGTGGGATGGGGCTGCGATTTTCATTTACCGATCTCTACGATAATGCGGCGGGAACGCAGGGCCTCAAACGCAATTCAACGTTAATCCTCGCGGCGCTTACATTCAAATTTTAACCCATTGGTTACCCCGGGCTGTCTCGGAAAGTACTCGCTGGTCAATCAATTAACTCGACCAGATGTGTGACTATTGCGCCGCATGACCGACTGCTGCCGATCGCACGCCAGTTCCCCCGTTGCTAAACTTCAAATGTCGGCCTGAGAGTGGAATCTTGGCAAAGTTTGCAAACCATGGAGAGTTTGCGGAGGCAAAATCGACAGAGGTGCGGTCATGCGTGAATATCTAAAGAAACGTTTTCGTGTCATGGTTGCAAAGCGCAGATGTGCACTCCGGTCGGCGGTGTTTTTGCTGGCCTTCCTGGCGATCACCGCCTTGGCGGACGCTAAAACGTGGACCATTAAAAATGTATCATCAGGTTTAAGTTTCACCCTCTCTTCCAAAACAGGTCATTATCAGGTGCAATGGCGGGAGGCACATTGGGCCTTCGCCGGCATCACGGTCAAACCTCCGATTCATGTCCATCAGTCGATGGTGAGTGGACCGTTCGGAAAAGAAATCCGTCTGGCGTGGCGCGAACAGGGTAGTCGCACTCGATATTCTGTCTCGATGATGCAAACGGAGCCGACGTTGGTCTTTACCGCCACCGATGAGAGGCCCGGCGCTCAATTTCCCGTTTTCCATCGGGCACCGAAGCATTTGCTGCACTTGAGCCTCAGCGGCAGGACGTTTACCCCGCCGGTGTTCAAACTCGTCGATACCGCCACGCCTTGGGTATTTTTTAACCGTCGATATCAAACTTGTATCTTCGCGCCAGCAACTGAAATTCTTGTCTCACGTCTTTATGGTGATGGACGCCGTCTCATTGCAGACGGTTTTAACAAAAGCGTTGTCGGCACCGCACTCAAAGAACCCCATCGGACAATTATGATATTTGGAAACGGTATTCGCCGGACCATTGCCGCATGGGGGCAGGCCTTCCGTAAACTGCGTAATCGTCCGGCCACGCCGCAGGAGGCGTCTCCTGTGCTGCGGGATTTTGGCTATTGGACGGATAATGCCGCAGCCTACTTCTACAATTATGATGAAAAATATGGCTACACCGGTACACTTAGAAAAGTAGCATCCGAATACCGGCAGGATCATATTCATCTCGGTTATATCGAACTCGACAGTTGGTGGTATGAAAAAACGCATCACCTCTACAACGGCGCAAAATTGTCGCCGATGAATCCGTACCTTCCGGCGCATAACACTTGGAATCATTTCGGTGGGACGTGGCTTTATCAGGCGGCGCCGGAACTTTTCCCACTTGGCCTTGACGCATTTCACAAAGCTATCGGTCTTCCTCTCGTCGTACACGCCCGATGGATCGCACACGATAGCCCGTATCATCGTAACTATCACATCTCCGGCGTGGCACCCTCCGATCGCGCTTATTGGATGTCGCGCGCGAAATATCTGGCTGCAAACGGCGTGCGTGCTATGGAGCAGGACTGGCTCGTCCGCATTTATCAATGGTCGCCCCAACTTCATGTTCATCTGTCGCTTGCGCGTGACTTTACTCACGGTATGAACAACGCACTGGAATCTCATCATATCGCCATTATTTATTGCATGGAGACCAGCCGGTTCCTGATGGAAGCCGGTGCATTGCCGGACGTTTTCGCTATGCGTGGATCATACGATCGATTCCTCAAATCGCGATGGCGAAACTTCATCTATAATTCCATGTTCATCCATGCCGTCGGCGCCTGGCCGTGGTCCGATGTTTTCATGAGTAATGAGCGAGGGAACATGCTCCTCTCGCTGCTTTCCGGCGGGCCGGTGGGGGTCGGTGATCCGCTTGAGGGTATTGATGAGAGCTCGTTCATTGCTCACAGCGCCGGCTCGCTGCACCTGGGTGATCCACTGGGCTGGATTGACCCGAAGAATATTGACATGGCCACGCGGGCGGATGGTCGACTGGTGAAACCGGCTGTTCCGCTGATGCCGACTGATCAGACGATTGTCAATGATGCGCTGGGACGAAAGATTCCGCTGGTCGCCTCCACGCACACCGGCAGGCGGGTTCAAAGCACGCTGGTATTTGTATTTCGCCGCCGCGGCGACCATTCCACCGTGATTCTCACTCCGCGTGGTCTCGGTCTTGATCCGCATGGGGTGTGGATTGCAAGAAATTATTTCACCGGCGAAACCGTCCTGTTCAATCGCGATCATACGCTACGAGTTACCTTGGCCCCCCAGAAGTGGGCGTATTGGGTTTTGGCACCGCTGCTTCCATCCCGGATAGCTTTTTTTGGTGATCTTCACCAGATGGTGCCGGCGGGTCGCCAGAGAATTGCCCATTTGGCGAAGATCGCTGGCGTCCACAGCGGTGTGGGGATGCAGGTGGTCTTTGCCATCGGCGAAAAGGGGGTGCCGCTGACGTTTTACTCCTTCCACACACCGGAGGCGACGGCAAATGGCCATATGCTGCCGATATCCGAATCCAATCGAATATCCCACCTCTTCCACGTTGTGATTCCGGTGAAATATGCAAAGCAGCAGGTGTTGCAGCATCATAAGGTGGTCCGCATGGCGAACACGCTTATTCTCAACTCCGGGGAGTAAATGATGCTTGGCATCGGCGCCATCGTCGGTCTCATGCTAAAATACAGCCGATGGCTGAAGCGGTGCGAACGGACGGAATTTGCCTTCGTGTGATGGATTTTTCTGAATCCAGTCAGATCGTCACCTTGTTGGCGGACGGGTGCGGTCTCGTAAGCCTGATTGCCAAGGGAATTCGCAAAATTCCCAAAAAAACCAGTTCACCCCTGATGGCCCCGCTGGATGTTCTAACCACCGGCCAGGTCGTTTTTATCCCCGCCCGTCAGCCCGGCCAGTTGGGCGTTCTCACGGCGTGGGACGTTACGGATCATCGTCCGAATCTCCGTCGCAATTATCAGAAAATCCTTATCTCGCAGGTCCTGGCCGAAGTGACCATGGCGACCGGGCCCTCGGATGACGCGGCAGGGGATGTGTTGCGCCAGCTGGATCGCACCATCAGCGATCTGACCGCCCATGAATCCCTCCGCCCTTTTGTGGCGTATCTGAAATATGCGGCCGCCGCCGCCGGCTACGCACCGGACCTGACCTGCTGCACCCGGTGTAAAGCACCGCTTCATTCAAATGCTGGCATGATGCACTCGACCGTAGGCCTCTTCTGCGATGACTGCTGCGGATCCGATGTCGCCATACGAGTCGAGCGCCGCATCCTCGTGGCGCTGGACCGTCTACCGTCCCCGTGCGATCTGCCGGACCCGAAATTGCAGCCGCCGTCCGATCCGGCGGCGCTGGTTCAGGCGGCGCACCTGTTATTCATTCATCTGCGAGCTGTACTGGAAGATCGATTAAGGCTTGTGGAACCATTCCTCCACCTTTTTGAGCCTGTCGTGTCCGCAAATCGACCGGCCCGCAACACAGCGTATCAGGAAGTAACTTTGCCGTGAGCGAAAATCCGGTTGAAAATTTGAAGCATCCTCCCCCCGGGCACGGCCAAGCCAATCTCCTGCCGGGCGTCATCGCACTGCTCCTTTACGTCGCAGCAGGCTTGAAACTCGCCCAATATCTCCAGGACGGTTTCCTCCATTATCCCCAACTGCACCTGCTGGAAATCCTCTTCGAGATCGTCCTTGCATCGGCCCTGATTTCCGGGTTCGCCCGGTCGTTGGTCATCAAATTCACCGCCGTTGTTTTCTGCGTTTTTTTGACCGTCACATTGTTTCGGGCACTGGGCGGTCGCCACTCGTGCGGATGTTTCGGTGCAGTGAAGGTGAATCCCTGGATCACATCCCTGCTGGATCTGTCCATTATTATTTTGATTCTCCGCTATCTGCGCTCCCGGCAAATCCCCGGCCGCCTGCTTGACCGATTGGGCTTGTTTACGGTCATTCTCACCGCCGCCATGCTGGCGACGGCGTGGATGGTCTATTATTTCCGCCCTGCCCATCTGACGCCGGATGGAAAATTGCTCGGCGGTCACGGCCCGATCACATGCAATCCACCTTCCTGGTACGGCAAAAGGCTGCCGCTGATGCGATTCATACAATCGGCCGCGTCGCTTCAGACCGGCACCTGGCTGGTTGTGCTTTACTACCACCAATGCCCCGATTGTCAGGCGGAAATCAAGCTCATTGAAAAGCATCTGATTCATCGCGTTAAAATGAAACAGAAACTGCCGCATGTCGCGCTGTTGCAGATACCGCCGTTCGGTAATCTGCCTGCGGATATTCACACGCGGTACATGCACCTGCTGCGTATGAAATCCACGCGCCATTGGATACCGCCATTCCTGCCTGTGCTCATCGGAATTCACAATGGCGTGGTTCATCGAGTCGGCACGCGCGTGCCCGGCCAGTGGTTCGGATTCTCAACACCTCACGCCGTTCGGGCGGTCAGGACGTCCGCACTCGCACCGGCAACAACTCTGCCGCACTCCCGATAGAATTTCGCAACCGCTCCGTCGCCGATTCCGATTCGTCCGCCCTGTCGTGGAGAGTAAATAGTGTTGATCCGCTGCCGCTCATATGCACTGCCTGCCCAATCGCCGCCGCAGCGGCTTCATGCAACTCCCTCAACCATGGCGCAACGGCAAATGCCGGTGCCTGAAGATCATTAAAAATGAATTCGTCGATGATACCAGCGGGGGCGTTAACGATTTTGTCATAGTTGAGAGTCCGGTCGTTCGTGGTCGGCATCCGATCAAACTCCCGGTAAACATCTGCCGTAGAGGTTCCCCGCGGTGGAACAATCAATACCGCAAACAGGGGGGCCATGCGTCGAAGGGGGGTCATTCGTTCTCCCCGTCCCATACACCGTGCAGAGACGCCATGGATAAAAAACGGAACATCACTGCCGATTTTCAGCGCCGCCGTAGCCATTTTTTCCGTTGATATATCCATCTGCCAAAGCGATCTAAGCGCCAGTATCGTCCCCGCTGCGTCGGAACTGCCGCCTCCGAGTCCCCCCCCGGTCGGTATCAGCTTATCGATATGTATCCGCACATGGGCGCTCCGCCCGGCAATATCCGCCATGGCGATGGCAGCACGTCCGGCCAAATTGTCCTCAAATCGAGTCGAAATCCCGGCTGCCAATCCAGTCAATTTCAACTCCGGTTGTGCCGAATCTTCAAGAATTAATGTGTCGGAAAGTGAAAGCGGTACGAACCAAGAATCAATATCGTGGTACCCGTCATCCCGCTTGGGGAATACTTTCAGCCCCAGATTCAGTTTTGCCGGACATAAGATGCTCTGACGCTTTGCCGATTTCTCTGTGATTCGTTGTTCGCGCGAAATTGTTGATTTCATGGCTTCCTGCATATGCTCCATCCGGCTGATCCTGCAATAAGCGGTCTCTCAAAATCCACTGGCGGATATTGAGAAGCCCCATATTTCTTGCCGGAAGATGTTATCCGTAGAAGCCTTGAAATTCACGTGCGCCGCCCCAAATCGCGGCCGAACGCGACAATAACAAATGTGAGCCGGTGGATTTATCCACCGGTGGCCGTGGCGGCGAAGAAAGTTCCAACCGCAGTGGACGCCGGGGAACGCATAGGACGGGCGGCGTAATGCCAGATAGCCGCCGGCTTGCCGGCGGTAGCGCCGCGAAGGCTTTCAGAGTTAATGACAAGTTTGCCGGCCCACTGGAAGCCGCCCATTGCCAAAATGGCAGTCGCAGGTGTGTCCACAAAAGTGGCGTTATTTGCAAAATAATGCGGGTTTTACAGCCGTGGACACACATGGACACCGATTTCCCTATGACGCTATATGAGAATCAATTTATACGTTCATACGGAAACCGGTGTCCACCGGTGTCCAGTGTGTCCAAAGGCTACCCCGTATTCACCGCGAAATCCGGCTTAAGCTCAGCTCCGTTCCATCCGCGTACGCCACACCGTTTTTCGCGTGAATACCCACGCTGAACCAATTCCTCCCCGAACTGATTCTTCCCCATCGGCCGTTCCGCGCTTGCCTCGCACTGCGGGGGTATGCGGCGTGCAAATCGTTTGGTGCCGTCCACCCTCCACGGCGGCGGCGGGGGTTAATGTTGCGCTAAGAATTGGCGTGGTGGAAAGATTTTTCAATTTTTCGCTTGCGTTTTTTTTTTTTGGGTAGTATACTCCCATAATAGTGACGGTTCCGCATGTTCTGGGTGCCGTCTTGGGGTGTGTTTAATAGTTCGGACTCTCTGCCGCGTTGGCTTGGTCATTGGTGGTGATGCCATGGGCGACGGGTACCAAGCGGCAACGGAGCCCGCCATGTTGTGAGGTTGTCGGTGGGCGACACTCAGCACAGCTTGCGAATCCTGCGACGGTCGGGGCGACGCCCGATGCGGTTGCCTTGGCAATTCCCGGCTCTGCCCGCCGGGCGGCTCCGCTGGGCCCCCTCCGCAGAGGCCACCCTGATAATCGTCGCAGTTCTCATCCTCATCGGTATCTTTTCCTCGCCCGTGCTTGCCACGCCGGCAAACGCCAAGGCCAAGGCCCAGTTAAAAATTCCGCATGTGCCTTTGGCGCAGGTGCCTTGGCAAAGGCATTTCAGTCATCCCACCCCCATCTTTATTCCACCGATGAGTCTCCCGTGGGCCGACTGCCATGTGATGGCATTGCATATCTCCCATGCCGGGATCAACAATCGGCATAAAGGGTCGGATTCCGACGGCCATTTCATCATGGCCATGTGTCAGGACAGACAGGGGAACCTGTGGCTCGCCACGGAAGGGGCAGGCGTGTATCGGTATGATCCGTCAGCAGCCCAGGGGAGACGCTGGACACAGTTCACCAAACAAAGCACCCATGGGGGACTGGAGAATAACTGCATCTACGCCATCGCCTGTGATAACCACAATCGGATCTGGGCGGGTGAATTGAATCATGGGATCAGTGTTTTTAACGGCAAGCGGTGGCAGGATTATGACATCGTGCAGAATCCGAAGCATCATGTGCTGGCCGGTCCATTGGGGAACCATGTCTATGCAATGAAGTTTGATCGGTATACCGACCAGATGTGGA
>JAKAVA010000092.1 GCA_021827645.1 Planctomycetota bacterium | reverse complement strand
TGGGCACCTCATGGCGGCTTCCACCAGTTCACTTAACGTTTTGGCCTGTGATAATCGAAGGCACGGGGCGCAGACCGAGAGCACCCATGCCATCGCGTCCTTGCGATTCATGGCAGACTCCTTTCCTGTGGCGAATCCGGCGCGCCCGAAATCCCTTTGTCTATAAGTATTACGAACCAACCTCGACCTTATTGCGATCTAACCCAAATCTCCCCTCACGAAAGTGGGTATGAGTCAGAGGGCGCGGTAATTGTGGGTAGCGGGCTTAACCGGTAGAATTCTGCCTAGTAGGATCGCGCTGAGCGATCGAACGGGCGATTAGCTCAGTTGGTTAGAGCGCCGTGTTTACACCGCGGATGTCGGGGGTTCGAGCCCCTCATCGCCCAATAATTCCATGAGTCGATGCGATGTGATCATTTGAAATCTGAAAATTCAGATTTGTACCCTTTTCTGTCGAACCCGCCTGTGAAATTAATTATTTACCGTCTGATAAGGGGGAGCCGTATTTTAGTATTGGACAGCTCAACTCGAAAACCGAAAAGTAGGGCGTATTTTAAGTATGGGTGATGCAGTTTAATTGATAAATCAGATGGAGGGAATACGTGGAAAGTCCGTTGATCAGATGGCTATGCGTCAGCGGCCCGCGTGTCGGCTGCAAATTTGTTTTGGCGGCAACCGGACTGGCGTCGTGGGTCATGCGGACATGCGGAACGCCTGCGGCATTTCCCACTCCCGTTCCAAATCCGATGACCCATACGCCGAAGGCTCAGCCTGCCAATCCTTTCGCGGCGTTACACTGGCACCTGGGGCCGACGACGAAGGCATTGGGCAATCGGGCGACGTTGAAGATTTCGCCCGGCTTTGCCTATCTGAACTTTGGCCAGAAGGCGAAATCGCGCCAAGCAAGCAAACGATCTCTCCCCCCCAACGTCTCAGCAGGGGTACAAAACCCGCTTGGCCTCCGGAAGTTTGACCACTTTCAATAGGACCAAAAGACCTCCTTGCCATGCCAAGATTAAATCACGTTATTCACAATCGCGCAAATATCCTTTATTTGGTTTGTTTTTGCTAACTTCACTATACGAATCAAACGCCCGTCCGGTGCAATACGCCCTAACAGCGCGTTTGCAAAAGCGGGTATGAGTCAGACCTCCCCCGAACTTGCTTCCCGGCGGGATTCATATATACTCCTCTATCTATTCTAAGCCGGGGATTCGGCTTTGATAGCTGCGAAGTTTCGGTGCAGTTGCGGTGGCTGACGTAAGGCCGCTGGAAATATCCGAGGCGACTTTTTTCCATCCCTTTTGCCATTCGACCTATTGAAACCCAGTTCGGTGTAAAGCGGCGCGAAACGCAAGCGGCGAGGAAAGGTCATTATTTCATATGGTAAACCATGCACTTCTCAAGGAACTTGGTCTTGACAGCCAGAACGGCAATGACCAGATCAAAGACCTCTACGAAGGTGGAGATGTCAGCATCGACACCATGCTGGAAAATTCCGGCAAAACTTTTGCTAACGGTTCTCTGCTGACGGGCAAAATCGTCAATATTCGGGGTGACGATGTCATTCTGGAAATCGGACTCAAGAGTGAAGGCGTCCTGTCGCTGGCTCGCGAATTCGACAACCCCGGCGATGTTGAAGTCGGCGATGAAGTCGTCGTGCTCCTTGAACAGGTGGAATCGGAAAACGGCCTCGTGCAGATTTCCAAACGCAAAGCCGACCGTATCCGCGGATGGGAAACCATCATCAATACCAAGAAGGAAGGGGATCCGGTCAGCGGCAAGGTGATCAAAAAGATCAAGGGCGGCCTGCTGGTGGATATCGGCGTGCCGGTGTTTCTGCCCGCATCGCAGGTGGATGTGCGACGTCCGGGCGAGATCGGCGAATTTATTAATCGTGTGGTTGAGGCGGAGATTCTCAAAATCGATCTGGAACGCCGCAATATCGTCATCAGCCGCCGCAAATTCATGGAACGCCAGCGCTCCGAAGCCAAGCAGAAGGTCTTTGACGATCTGCAGGTTGGCCAGTTGCGCCACGGCATTGTGAAGAACTTTGCAGATTTCGGGGCGTTTATTGATCTCGGTGGCGTGGATGGCCTGCTGCATATCACCGATATGAGCTGGGGCCGCGTCAATCGACCCAGCGATGTATTGAAATTGGAGCAGGAAGTTGAAGTGATGGTGCTCAGCATCGACCGCGAAAAGGAAAAAATCGCGCTGGGCCTCAAGCAGAAACATGCCTCTCCGTGGGAACATGCCGATGAAAAATATCCGGTGGGGACACGCGTCAAGGGGCAGGTGACCAACATCACCACTTACGGCGCCTTTGTGAAGCTCGAAGAGGGTGTGGAAGGGTTGGTGCATATTTCTGAAATGAGCTGGACGAAGCGCATCAATCATCCGGGCGAAATGCTCTCCGTCGGTGAAGAGGTCGATGTGGTCATTCTTGAAGTCAATAAGGCCAAGCAGGAGATCAGCCTCGGCATCAAACAGACCGAAGCCAATCCGTGGACGGTGCTGGCCGACAAATACCCGGCCGGTACAGTTGTCACCGGCAAGGTGCGAAATGTGGCCAATTACGGTGCATTTATTGAAATTGAGGAAGGCATCGACGGTCTGCTTCACGTAACGGATATGAGCTGGACGAAGAAGATCGCTCATCCGAGCGAACAGCTCAAGAAGGGGGATGTCGTGCAGTGCGTGGTGCTGAGCGTGGATCAGGACAAGAACCGCGTGGCACTGGGTATGAAGCAGCTCACCGAAGACCCGTGGATACACGCCATTCCGACCAATTACCGTCCGGGCATGATTGTCCGCGGCAAGGTCACCAAAATCACCAATTTTGGTGTGTTTTTGGAATTGGAACCGGGCTTGGAAGGTCTGCTGCACATCAGCGAACTCTCCGAAGACAAGGTGGAAAATCCGCAGGATATGGTGAAGCTTGGCGATGAGCTGGAAGTCAAGATTCTTCGCGTCGATATGGATGATCGCAAGATCGGCCTTTCGCTCAAGCGCGTTCAGGGCGGCTCATCTGCAGATGAACCTGAAGCAACCGAGCCGGAACGGCCGCGTAAATACCGTGGCGGTCTTGAAAGCTGATACTCCCCTATTTTCATGTGTCTCCCAGCGCCGGACGAATCCCGTCCGGCGTTTTTTTTCGCCCAGCTCGGGAGGACTCTGCGCCGCAGACCTCCCGTGAGTCCAGCGTCCGTATTCGGCTTGATGCCACATTCGCGCATCCTGGCTCGTGAGGTGCCAAGACGCCCCGGCCCGTAGAAATTCGCCGTCTGTCGGTTTATCCTGATAGCGTGCTGTTGCTGAAAAAACATCTTGTCGATCTGGTTCGTGAGGGAAAAAAACGCCAGACGCTGCGCTTCTGGACGCGCCCCATCGTCAGCGAAGGGCAAGTCAGCTACACTCCCGGCCTGGGAAGGATGCTGATCAAGCGAATTGATTTGATCCGCGATATTTCCGAATTAACTCAGACCGATGCCCAAGCCGACGGCTTTCGCGATTTACCGGAACTTTTGGCCGAACTGCATCGGATCTATCCCGTCATTCCACCGGCTGGCAAGAAGTTGTATCGCATCATATTTGAATGGCCGGTGCCGGATAACCACGCGAAGTTACCGAAATCGACCGGGCCCCGTCGTCGCAGCGGCAACGAGAAACCGGGACATGCCCAGCGCGACAAATCGACTGCCATGAAAGCCGCGAATTCTGCCGATAAAACCGGTAAACGCTCTCGTGCGGCAACCGGTAAGCTGACCAGCGAAGAAGTCGAAGCTGAAAACAGTTCGGCATTACAACGCCCCCCGACACGGACAGAAATGTTACAACTTCGCGACTGGATACTTATTCACGCCAAGGGATAGCATAACTTGCGAGAGCCATTTCGCGTTGTCGTCATTCAATCGAAATCGGAGGAGAAATTTATTTTCAGGTCATGCCATCGGATTGTGATGGTCATCCGCTAAAAAGTCAGCAGCAATGTTACGAAAATGACCAGCCAGATGGCATCAAGAAAATGCCAATAGATGTTGATGTATCGAATGCCCGGATGATAATTGCGCGAATATCTCCCTTTGTACGCCTTGACATTGACCACACCCAGTGGAATCAGTCCCGCAATCACATGCAGGGCGTGGAGAACCGTGAACATATAAAATGCCACGAGCAGAACGTGGCGCTCCACGACCGCCGCATCAGCCCGGCTCAGGCCACCGAGCCTGGACTGGCCCACCCATGAAATCGCACTCACGGCATGCTGGGTCTGATCAAGCTGACCATTGAGGGCCAGCCAATTCACCACCTGCATCGCGAGAAATGCCACGCCGAGAGCCAATGTGGCGGTGAGCCAATGGGAGCAGGTGCGATCATGATCGTGAGTAATATTTTTTTTCGCAAGGTGCATCGTGACGGAACTCACAAGCAAGATCAGGGTACTGAGCCACAGACCGTCGGGCAGGGATATCGAAATGGATTTGAGGAACCCCGAACGATAAAAGACGAAGGCGATCAGGCTGGAGAGGAAAAGAATCGTCAGCGACCCGACGAGTATGCTGATGCCCAGCGTACCCGCCCCCGCAACATGCAATGGATCGGAATCACCAAGGCTCCGTCCCGGACGGCCGGGAAAATCGGGTGATTGATCGGTGGTCAACGTGTCCATCTTTGCCCCTTTAAGCGCTCGGCGCAACCGACCGGCCGTGGGAAACGCGGAAGCATCTCACCTCTACGATTATAGCTGGCATCCGACGTCTATACCTGCGTGCGTAGGGTGCATCAGGGGCTTTGACGACGAAACAAGCAGGGTGACGCCCGCCCTATTTCGCCTTGGATGGAGCCGCAGTGTGCCCGCCGCTGCCGTGGGATGCGCTTTGAGCATGGTATGCGCTGATCATGGCTTGCGATTCACCGGAATTAAGCTGATCGCGATAATTCACCACGTCCATGGAAGACCAGGTGATGAAGAGCGTCACAAAAAGAAAGGCGAGAATCATCACCACCATATTGAAGAGATTGTCGTAGCGCAGGTGCATGAAATAGAGAGCGGAAATAGTGGCCATGCAGGAGGCAATCACCAATTCGACAAAGACGTCGGATCCACCCATCCGGGCTGAGTTCAAAAGCAGATTGAGCACCGCACCACCGCAGAGCACGACCCAGACGACAATAAGCGTCGGAATGGAAACAATGTGCGCTTTGGCGGGTGCGAGATTTTTCGGTGCGTGATCATGATCGCTCATGGTAATTCTCCGTAAGGGTGTCGGCCGCAGGACGATTTAATGAGCCAGATAAAGCAGTGGGAACAGGAACATCCAGACCATATCAACAATACCCCAGTAGAGTCCGACAAATTCCACCGGGGCAAAATAGCTGGGGCCGAATTCGCCGCGTAAATTTCTCGCCAGCAGCCAGATCATCAGGATAATACCGATGATGACGTGAACGGAGTGGAGCCCGGTCATGAGAAAATAAGCGCCGAAGAAAATCTGCACATTATTCGGCTGGCTGTAGGGCCCTGGTGCCGACTCGCGTTTCATTTTCGCAACCACTCCGGCGGGGCCGACCGGTGCCGGTACTATGCTGGAATGGGCCACGTTAAACCCCTCCCGCTTGAGTAACTTAAGATGATGCCACGGCGAGACCTCCACGGGTGTCGGGCGGGCCAATGGAGCGAGAAGTCCGGCTGGCGGAAGGAGTTTTTGGTGATCCGGGCCGAGCAACGGATGGTAGTTGGTGCCCCACAGAAGCCGCTCTTGATATTTCGTGAAATATTCATAGCCGTGGATGCCAAGGAAGCCGAAGCCGCCGAGCATGGTGAGGATAAGGCACACGGACAGCCCCTTGCGGTTACCTGTGTGTGCAAAACGGACACCCAGAGCCATGGTAAAGCCGCTGGTCAGGAGGATCAGGGTGTTGATCAGACCGGAGACAGGATCGAGATATTCCCCCGCAAACTGGAATATCTGCGGGTGCAGGGCGCGATAAACGCTGTAGGCGCAGAACAATCCACTGAAAAGGAGGACTTCTGTCGTGAGAAACAGCCACATGCCGAGCTTACCGGCATCAAATTGCTGCTGCATGGTGTCAAAGTGGTGGGCGAGGTGCTTTTTTACAACCTCGGGATTCGCCCCAACCTGCAATGCTTCACTCATCGAAGACTCCACAACTGGATGAAAAATTTCACAATCAAGTCAATAAAAAAATGGCCGAATATTTCTGCCGGTTCGGCCATTGGTCAGGGCGGCACCTCCTGCCTGCGACGCATGTGGACCGCCGATTCAGATTTTACCTATTCAGCTCCAATCAAGCCACCATGTCGCTGTGCTGACCCGTCATGCGCTATCCACCTCAGTCCCCGTATCAGGCGTGGACGGGAGCCGGTTCAGTCGTCGCAGGCACATCCGTGCGAACATATCCACCGATGGATTCATCGTACTTCACATTGGAGTAGTCGTAGCAATCTTCGATCACCAGAGGCGTATCATCGAAGTTGTAATGCGACGGCGGCGATGCGGTCGTCCATTCCAAAGTCGCACCGCCCCAGGGATTATCCGGAGCTTTCTTGCCACGGAACAGTGAATGCAGCAGATAACCCGCCATCATTAAAAATGCCACAAGCTGAATGTAGGCGCCGATGGTCGAGACGATCATATAGGGCTGGTACTGCGGCAGATAGCTCGCATAACGCCGGGGCATACCCTCAGCACCCACCATCAGCATCGGGAAGAATGTCACGTTGACGCCGATGAACAGAAGGACGCAGGTGATGCGGCCCATGGTTTCGTTATACATTTTGCCCGTGAATTTCGGCCACCAGTAGTGCAGGCCTCCGATAAAGGCGATCATGGTTCCGCCGAACATCACATAGTGGAAGTGCCCGACGACAAAGTAGGTGTCGTGCAGCACGACGTCCTCAGCGATACAGCCGAGCACCACACCGGTCAATCCCCCGACGGTAAAGAGAATGATAAACGACAGGGCATAAAGCATGGGCGTATCGAGTTTGATGGCCCCCTTATACATCGTGGCAAGCCAGTTAAACACCTTAACGGCCGACGGCACCGCGACTAGAAACGTCAGGAGGCTGAAGATCGTATCAAGTTCCGCAGACTGGCCGTTGACGAACATATGATGGCCCCATACCAGAAAGCCGATCAGTGCAATTGCCAGCGAACTAAAGGCGATAAATTCGTAGCCGAAAATGTGCTTGCGGCTGAATGTGGGAACAATTTCGCTGATAATGGCCATCGCAGGCAGAATCATGATGTAGACGGCGGGGTGGGAATAGAACCAGAAGAAATCCTGAAACAGCACGGGGCTTCCGCCGAGCGCGGAGTTGAAGAAGCCGATGTGCATGGTACGTTCAAGGATCAGCAGGAGCAGGGTAACACCGACCACCGGCGTCGCCGCAACCTGAATGATGGACGTCGCATAAATTCCCCAGAGGAAAAGGGGCATACGGAACCACGTCATACCCGGTGGCCGCATCTTGTGTATCGTGACGATGAAATTAATGCCTGTAAAAATAGAGCTGAAACCGATGAGAAATATGCCGCCGACCATGAAGCAGACATACGTTTCAGTTTGAATGCTGAACGGTGTGTAGAACGTCCAACCTGTATCCACCGCTCCAGCTATGGTTGAAACGATCGCCATGATGGCGCCGCCCACATACAGATAAAAGCTCATCAGGTTCAGGCGGGGAAATGCCACATCTTTTGCACCCAAGAGGAGAGGGATCACAATGTTACCCAATCCGGCAACAATAATCGGGATCAGCACCATGAACACCATGATGATGCCGTGGAGGGTGAAGACCTGGTTGTAGTGTTTGTAGGCCGCAAAGCTCGACATATGCTTGGTGGCATGGAAAATCAGGCCTTTGGGCACCAGCAATTGCGTGCGGATAACTTCCGCCAGCATGCCGCCGATAAAGAAGGCGGTCAGCGTGGCAATCAGATACATGACGCCGATCCGTTTGTGGTCCAGCGTCAGCAGCCACGACTTAATACTTTTATCACAATTGAGGTAGTTTAATTTTGGTTTACCGGGCATATCAACGGCGGTCATAGAAACAACTCCATATCGGGCATCATCTTACGCCCCATTATAGCCACAGGGCATGGGCTGAAAAATTCATGTTATCGATTATTTTGATATCCGTCCTATCAGTTACTTATGTCTATCACAGGCCAACGCTCATTTTGTCGGCGGCTCGGTTGAAGCCGATGCCTTATCGCTCAGCGAGTTGATGTACCAGATGAGCGAATCGAGTTTCTTCACATTCTTGGCCCCCGCCAGTGCAGTCGTATAGCTGGGCATAATCGGTTGAAAACCCGCAACAACCTTTTTACCGGGGTACAGAATCATAAATCGGAGAAATTTATAATCGGCCAGCACCGTTTTCCCGGACGTCAGTTTGACCGGGTATCCTGCCAGGTTCTTCCATGTCGGCCCTACTCCGGCGGTTCCATTGACGGTGTGACAACCGATACACCCCATCGAGGCATACAGTTTTTTGCCCGCGGCAATCATCGGAAGTGCGGCGGCCGGCATTTTCACAGCCGCTGTCGTTGCCGGCGTGGCGGGCGCCGCCGTTGCCTGTTTGGAGGCACTCAATGTTGACGCCTTGCCGGGCATATCGGGCACCGGGGGGCGGCTTGCCTTATTCGCGTGCACGCTGAGCGAATTGATGAACCAAATCAACGCGTCCAGCTTACGATGCTTTTTATGGGCCGCACCACCAAAATCGGTGTAGTAATTCGGCATGACATTATTGAATCCAGCCACCATTTTATGTCCGGGATAGAGAATCGCCTGGCGCAGATAGGCGTAATCAACTGTGGCAGTCCCGCTTACCAATTTCACCTGCGATCCGGCCAGATTTTTCCATGTCGGGCCGGTCCCGCGTGCACCATTGACCGAATGGCACCCGAGGCACCCCTCGAGCTCGGCAATCTTTTTACCCACCACGTGCAGCGGCAATACCTTGCCGTCGTGAACCCAGATATCGGCGGCTTGGGCCAATTTTTTCTTAAACTCAGGGATAGGTAATACATCGACGTTGGCAATCATCTCGGAGTGTCCGTCGCCGCAATATTCAGCGCATTGCAATTTGAAATGGCCGGTATGAATCGCCTTAACCCAGACGGTCATGGTACGCCCCGGAATTACATCGCGCTGGATTGAGAGTTCGGGAATCCAAAAGCCATGAAGTACATCTTTAGACGTCATCGAAAACTTCACCGGAGTATCGACCGGGATGTAAAGCGTGCTGGTGGTGGCACCATCCGGATAGCTGAATTGCCATTTCCATTGCCACGCGAGCACCCCGATGTTGTAGCAGCCGCTCGGGGGCTGATCCATATCCATGTAATACTTGAAGCCGAGAACAAACATCACCAGCATAATGATCAGTGGAATGACGCTCCATGTGATTTCCAGCGGGGTGTTGTGATCGGCGGATGGATCCGCCGCTTCACGAATACCTTTTCGAAAGCGATATTTGATGCTGAAATAAACCGCCAATCCCGTAATCAGAACCGTAAAGAATACCGACACCCAAAACCAGAAGTTCCACAACCACTGAATCTTGGGACCGAATGTGGAATCGCTGTTCGGCAGGCCGTAAGATCCGATCAACGGATGGCTCATCGCGTGATTGAACATCTGTGGCAATATATCAACGGCAAACATCAATGATTATCCTTCTTTTTGATCTCGGTGATTTTGCTCGGATCAATGGCGGAACGACTGGCGCGGTGCCGCCGTTCCCAGTAAAAAAGTGTACCAAACATGGCACTAAGCCCCAAAATGACCGCCACCCCTGCCAGAGACATCACGCGCACGGCGGCCGGCGTGTACTTGCCGATGTTCGGGTTAAATGAACAGCAGAGCAGCAATACCTGATCGAAAATGTTCGAGATGCGATGATCGCCCGCCTGTACCAGCGCCAAACTGAGCTGCGATGGATCATATTTGATGCCGAAGAAATAGTTAGATATCCGTCCGCCGGGCGTGAGCACATAAATGGCCGCCGCATGATTGTACGTGTGCGTCGCCGGGTAGAAAATGTAGTGGAAGCCGACAGCCTTGGTGAGAGGCAAAATCGAGGACTGTTTCCCAACGAGAAAATGCCAATGCTTGGCGAAAACCTTGGGGTGTTTGAATACCGTCAGATATCCGGCCTTTTTATCCGCCGCCGCCTGCCAGGTGTCGGTGGGATCAAAACTGACGGTCACGACATCATAGTCATTGCCGATATGGCCTGAGAGCTGCCTGATGGCGTTTGCCACGCCCATTTCAACGTACGGACAGACGCCTTGGCAGCGGAAATAGACGAAACTGAGGATGACCGGCCGCCCTTTGCGAAAGTATTGGGCCAGAGTTACTTTTTTACCGTGTGAATTGATGAAACTCAGATTGAGGGGAATTTTTTGTCCGGGGTGCGTTTTTATCCCCGCGGCTTGGGCATCCCGACTGTTCTGGGCGTTGGCGGCCAGCTGGCCAAACGAGCTAGCCTCGACGACCCCAACATTCAGCAGGCCGAGAATCATGCAGCAAGCACAGATGGACATCAGGATGGAAATCAGAGGGGTGCGAACGTGCCGGGAGAGATAACCTGATCTCCCCCGCTGAATTCCGATTCGCTTTTCATTCACAACCATCGTCAACACCTTGTGAGGTCCGCCTCACGATCTATTTCTTCGCCCCAAGGACTCCAAATCATCCGTTGGGCATCGGCGGCTGAGTCGTTTTGCTGCTCTTGTTACTCAGCTTATTGATGTACCAAATGATAGCATTGAGCTTGTAGATATTCTTCTTGCCACCCAGCTTTCCTGCATAGTTGGGCATGATGTTTGGAAACCCCTTCACAACCAGCTTGCCGGGGTATAACACCATGGTACGAAGAAACTTATAATCTGCGGTCACGGTTTTACCGGTGGTAAGTTGCACGGGGTATCCAGCGAGATTTTTCCACGTCGGGCCGACACCCGGACTGCCGTCCACGGTGTGACAGGCGATGCACCCCAACGAGGCATAAAGCTTTTTACCGTACACGCTCAGGGGACCTTTAGGCCGAATCGGGCCGGCTGCGGCAGCGTGCGTTGATTCCGTGGTTTTCGATACCGGCTTGGGATGGGCATATGCCTGGTACTGCTTCACCACCTCATCCATCGCGAGCTGAATACCAATCGTAGCTTTGGTGTGCGCCGCATTGGCATAATGCGGCTCGATTTGCGCCACCTGTTCCTGTTTCACCGCCGCTGCCCAGTTGCCGACGGTGCTCATGCGCTGGAAATAGAGCTCGTGACGGTAATGGTGGTAATAGGCGGAGATATACAGCACGGTAACGAGCACAACCAGCGACATGGTGATGCCGACAATAAAAATACCGCTGGCATCGACATCATCGCGCTGATTGTGGGCACCGGGTTCCGGTCGGATCGGGTGCTCTATACCCAACCGCTCATCGTGGGACATGGTACACCTCTATATGCTTTCCACCGCCAGCGCCTCGGGTAATCGCGGGTCCCGAAGGGGCAGGAGAGATTTATTAGCCAACAGATAAAAGGTGTGGGCGACAAATACACCGCCGACACCGACAACACAAAGCAGGCTGATGAGCAGGGAAAGGGGATGCAGCGGCATCCACACCATTTTGTCAGCTGAGCCGAGCAGCTTGTAGGGATCCAGCCCGCTCACCGGCGCGGATTGCACTTTCTGCGACTGCTCGTACACCGCAGGTTGAATCTGCCAGAAAAAGTCCAGATACTGAAATACCAGTACCCAGACACCCCAGAATACCAATGTTCCGGGACGCCGTTTCGGCCACCTTGAAATCAATCCCAAGAATGGAATCAGGAAGTGGCCGATGATCAGGGCGATCGAAATAGCTGCCCACGGACCTATCTGCCGGAACAGAAAAAACGCCGTTTCTTTCGGAACATTTCCGTACCATATGAGAATATACTGAGCAAAACCGATGTAGGCCCAGAACATCACGAACGCGAAGAGCCATTTCCCCATGTCGTGGTAGTGCTCTTTGTTCACCATGGGCAAAAAGCCCTGCCTTTGAAAGCAGCGGGTAATCACAGGTAAGGCGGCAAAAAACGTAACAGCGCACCCCGTGGCGAAATACAGCGGTTCGACATACGTGAGCCATTTGGGCTGCAGGCTCATCACCAGATCAACACCGATAAGATTCATGATCCAGCAGACCACCAGAAAGCACCATCCCGAATGCTTCTGCAGACGCATGAGGCGCGACACATGCCCGTCCTGATCCTGCAACAGCGACATGCGGCGATAATAAATGCTGATGGCAGCCAGAACGCCCAGATATATGGCCATACGAAGAATGTAGAACGGGGTATTAAGGAACAATTGTTTATGGCGCAGTTCCGAGCCGGACATCATGAAGGCGTGGCTGGTCCATGGAAATATGACCTTCATGCCCAAAAGGATTGGAATAAAGAGTATCGCCAGCAGGATAAAATTGTTGGAAACCGCCTCGCCGATGCGGCGCACCACATTACTCCACGCCGCCTTGAAAAGATGATGGGCCAGCACGAACCAGAGCGCTGATACTGCCAAGGCAAAGAAGAAGACCCACGCCGTCAGATAGCTGCACAGAAATTGCTTCATGCTGTCATGGAGAGCCAGCCCGAGAAGCGCCGCGGCAATAAGGGCGGCAATACCGATTCCGCCGGCATATTTCATCACCCGGGGAGCCATGCGCTCCATGTATATCTGCTCACGGGTTCCAAGTACTATGTTTTTATCAGACACGCTCACCGCGCGCTCCCGCTAAAAAGACGTTTCATTTCTTCTTCCCGTTGCCCATCGTTTTGGCCGGCAGTGATTTCAGGCTATGGCGGATGGGATAAGGCAGTTTAGATACGGGAACCACCTTCTGTGATTTTTCCAGCGCCCGCACATACGAGACAATCGCCCACCGATCCACAACCGGAATTTGATCCTTGTACGAAGCCATCGTACCGACGCCGTTGCTGATCACATTAAAAATCAGGCCATCCGAAAGGAACTTGACTCCAGGACCAAGAAGGTCACTCGGCGGCACCCAGGTACCGGCGTCCGGAGA
This sequence comes from Planctomycetota bacterium, assembly GCA_021827645.1. Classification (GTDB taxonomy): domain Bacteria; phylum Planctomycetota; class Phycisphaerae; order WQYP01; family WQYP01; genus JAJZGD01. The sequence goes on along the minus strand of JAKAVA010000092.1, from coordinate 63,136 downwards.
GCCATCCTTACGGAGCCGCTCGTCCCAACGATTGACAGTTCCATTTCCGCGCCCGTTATATCCGTGGCAGGGTTCGCAGAAAATATTAAATTCCGTCCGCCCGCGTTCCACAAACCGTTTCGTAACGGGAATGGGGATATGCGTCAGCCACTGTCCCTGCCCGTGAACGAGTTTCTGGCCGTAGAGCACCGAATCGTAGAGGGTCTTGTTCTTCAGCACCACATGCCCCTTGGCCCAGTTGTGGGGATGGGCGCGGACTTGAGCCTGATTGACGTAGATGAAATCCTGCTGCGCCAGCGTACCGGGGATGTGCGGCCGCATCGCACGACCATCGGCAAATAGTGTGCTGGGGCGCTGCGGCTTATAGTAGGGCTGCTTGTCCATATCTTGAATGATCGCCCAGCGCGGTGTGGTGGTGCGTTCATGGCGAGCCAGACAGATGAGACCGAACGGAACCAGTCCCAGAAGCCCGATGTTGACATAAATATAAAAATTTCGCGTTTTACGTTTCATGAGTTAGTCGCGAACCTCCTCGACGGCCAATGCCCCGGCAGAATTGAGCAACTCGGATGTGACCTTCAAGTCAAATTTCGCATCGCGGGCTTCGACGGCGATAAAAAACCCGTCGTCCGTTGCGCGACGAAAGCGCTCACTGGTGAAAAGCGGGTGGCGGAAAATCGGCAGTTTGCAGAAGATAAATGTCGCATAAAACGTTGTCGTAACACTGGCGAGAACCGTGACCGGAAACGCCAGAAACATGTGCGGGCCAAGACCCCAATAGGGTTTGCCGGAGACAACAATCGGGTAATCGAACGCGTTGCAATACCACGCGAGCGCCAGCATACCGATGCAACCCAGCGCCGCTACGGTAAACACCACCACCGGCAATATTGACGGGCGCTGGCCCATCACCTTGTCCAGTCCGTGGACCGGAAAGGGCGTGTAGCAATCCCAGCGATAATAACCGGCCTTGCGCAGCACATTCGCCGCATTCATCAGCGATTGCGGATCATGAAATTCCGCCAGCAGCCCATACAAGGCGGGCTCTTCGACCGGGGCATCCATGGATGGTATATAAGTGCTCATCATTCGTTCCGCTTAAAAAGCTCCAACTGTTACTGAGCATCCTTGCAGTCTTCCGGCAGATGCGTATGCGACTGCGGAAGAATGGACTTCACTTCCGACATCGCGACCATCGGTAGGAAACGGCAGAAAAGTAAAAACAGGGTGAAAAACAGCCCGAAGCTGCCGGCGAACATACCGATATCGATGATGGTCGGCGAATACATGTGCCACGACGAAGGCAAAAAGTCCCGATGAATGGATGTCACGATGATGCTGAATCGCTCCGTCCACATGCCGAAAAGAGCCAGCAGCGCAATCGGAAGAGACAGCCACCATGTGATGCGGGCTTTCTTAAACCAGAGTGCCTGCGGCACCACGCCGTTGCAGAACATCATCGCCCAGCCCATCCACCAGTAAGGGCCGAATTCGCGGTTGTAATAGGCAAATCGCTCGTAGATATTGCCCGAATAATAGGCCATGAAAAATTCGATCAGATAGATGTACAGCACGATGGAGGAAAGCACCAGCATCAGTTTGCCGAGGTTGTCCATGTGCCGCTCGGTGATCAGATCTTTGAGCCCGAACAGATGCCGGGCGGGGATCGCCAGCGCGATGACGGTGGCGAAGCCGGAGAAAATCGCACCTACCGTAAAGTACGGGGGGAAGATGGTCTCATGCCAGCCAGGAAGCTGAGATACGGCGAAGTCGGTACTCACCGTCGAACTCACGGCCATGACCAAAGCGCACGCGAGCCCGCCCATGATGATCATACCGCGATCATAAATCTTCCAGTGGCGGGCTGATCCACGCCATCCGAGTGAAAAGATTCCGTACAAAGTGTGGCGGGTGCGGGTTTTGGCGCGGTCCCGCAGAGTAGCCAAGTCCGGCACCATTCCGAAATACCAGAATAGAAACGAGAAAGTACTGTAGGTGCCGACCGCCAAGGCATCCCAAAGCAGCGGACTGTAAAAATTCGGCCAGTCTCCCATGATGTTCGGATATGGAAGTAACCAATAGGCGAACCACGGCCGACCGACGTGAATGGCGGGGTAAATGCCCGCACACAGAACGGAAAACACCGTCGTGGCTTCCGCAAAGCGGTTGATACCCGTTCGCCAGCGCTGCCGGAACATGAGCAAAATGGCCGAAATCATCGTACCCGCGTGGGCAATACCGACCCAGAACACGAAGTTGATGATGTCAAAGCCCCATGCGTTCGGAGAATTATTCCCCCAAACACCGACACCGGTGAAAACCTGGTACGCAATCGTCAGGAACAGAACGCACAGGAGCATCAGCGAGATGGTGAAGCAGACGTACCAGATCTTCGGTGCCCGCCGCGCTTCCGGCGTGGCGCAGACAATCTTGGTAACCGCATGGTAAGTTGCCTCCCCGGTGATCAGCGGTTCGCGGTTGATGCAATCCTCTGCGGTATTGTCATAACCGGTTTCAAGTCTCGTCTGCGGTATTTCAATCGTTGTCATACTTCCATCACATCCTACGAAGCGACTGACTTTCGCGCCTCCACATCACATGCTTCCCAAGTCCGGCAATTCGCTCGGCGGAATTTGCGGATTGGGGTTGGAAATCTTCGGCAAATACGTCGTCCGCGGTTTGGTAAAGAGCATCTCATTGAGCAGACCGTAACTGCGGGATTGATTTCGCAGAATCGCCACCTTCGAAGATTTATCCAAGATATCGCCGAAGACGATCGCCTGCGTCGGACACGCCTGCTGGCAGGCCATGACAATCTCACCATCTCGAATGCGACGGTTCTGCCGTTCCGCCGTCACCCGGGTCATCTCTATGCGCTGGACGCAGTAGGTGCACTTTTCCATCACACCACGGACACGGATACTTACTTCCGGGTTTCGTTGCATGGCCACGAGATCATTCATGGGTTTACGAAGCAGATTCGGCTCGTAGAGATTTTGCAGGGTGCCGCTGTTGTAATCAAAAAAGTTAAACCGACGCACTTTGTAGGGGCAGTTATTCATGCAGTAACGGGTGCCGATGCATCGGTTATACACCATCTGATTGAGCCCATCTTGACTGTGAACGGTCGCACCGACCGGGCACACCGCTTCGCACGGGGCATTTTCGCACTGCATGCACATCACCGGCTCATGAACCGATTCCGGCCGGGTCAGATCAGGGCCCCGGAAATAACGGTCAATGCGCATCCACTGCATTTCGCGGCCATTGAGCACCTGTGCCTTACCCACAATGGGAATATTATTTTCCGCCTGGCACGCCACCACGCATGCCCCGCAGGCGATGCAGGACGTCAGGTCCACCGAAAGGCCCCATTGATAACCCGTGTTGTAGTGATGCTCATCCCAGAGATTCACGGCCGTCTGCCGCTTGTGCCCCAGAGACGGGTTAGCCTGCAGTTCCTTGAAAGTCGCCATGTGGACAAGCTGCGGAATACGCTCGGCAATGGTCTTTTCGCCCACAATCCCGATGACGAAATGATTCTGCGTGGTGGCAAGCTGGTACGTTTCGCCCGTCGGCTTGACCCTTGCGACTGCCATGTCCATCTGGGTGCTGGTCCGCAACTGATACACATCAAAGCCGGTTCCCGTCCCCACCACACCGGATTTGGTGCGGCCGTAACCATACGGAAGGCTGATGGAATTTTCCGGCTGTCCCGGCAAGGCGTACACAGGCATTTTCAGCGTGCGCTCGCCAATGCTGATTTCAATCATCTGCGACACATGCGGATTGAGCCCAAGGGCCTGGGCCGTCTTCGGATTGACCATCGCCGCATTGTCCCACGTCAGCCGTGTCATCGGATCGGGCAGTTCCTGCAGCCAACCGCTGTTGGCCCAGCGTCCGTCGTACATTTTCGTATCGTGCCGGAAGACAATTTCAAATTCATTTGACGCAAGCTTTCGACCCGCCGCCGATTGCAGTGCCGCACCCAGCGCCGCCGCCAGATCGCCAGCATGTACCCGCACGTGCGCCGGCGACCATGCCGTCCCTTCGATATAGCCGTCAAACAGGGCTTTTTTCCATTTCCACTGACTGGCTTTAATACCCAAAGCATCTTGTGCAATCTGGTAACCGCCCAGATGCGTCTCGCCGTTGAGGATTGCCACCACTTCGGCGGGGCTCTTGCCGTTGAAGATCGGCTCGATCATCGGCTGAACAATCGAGATCAGGCCGTCACAAGAACGCGCATCGCTCCAGTTTTCCAGATAATGGCTCTCGGGGAGATGCCATTGGCACAGGGCCGAGGTTTCATCGTCGTAATCCGCGAGATGGATGCTGTCGGGCACCTTCGCCAGCGCCGCGCCGAAATTCAGATCATTCGGAGCCGTGAATACCGGATTTCCACCGAGAATCGCCAGCGTTTTAACCTTGCCCGTGTTCATCGCATTGGTCAGTTCCGTAATCGCCTCAACATGGGTTTTGCGATCGGGGTCCTGAACGTCGTAATACTTCACGGTGCGGCCCGTGCCGCCCAGCGCATCGTTGAGTACGGCCGCCAGCGCGTGGACCACCGGGGGTTGATGATGCCCGACGGTAATAACCGACTGCCCCTTATGGGCAAGAAGATCAGCGGCCATCGCACGACACGTTTTTTCGTCAAACCCTTTGGGCGCTGCGGGCATCGCCGGGAGGTCGATGGGTAGATGCAACCCCTGCTTTTTCAATTCGGCCGCCAGCAACGCCACCGCAATGACAATATCACCGCCCGCCATCGACATGCGGTGATTCATATTCTCCGCCTGCGATCCGGTGATGGAAAATGTTGATTCAATCGCATAAAAGCGATTCATCTTTTTCGCCAGTGCCCCGGTGGTGGGATTGGTCATCCGGCGACCTTCGGCAAAATCGCGTGCCAGTTTTACCGACAGCGGGTCGCCGACGAACATGTCATAATCAATCGCCACGATGATCTGGGCAGCGTTGAGTTCCGGAACCACACGCACCGGCTTACCGAACGCCATCTGCGTCCCCAGACGCCCGTTATCGAAGGAAATCGGCTCATATTCAAACCACTGCATGTGCGGCAGCGTTTTTTGCAGGCGGGTGCGCATGTAGTGCAGGCTAGGCGATGAATACGCTTGGGCGAGGATGGCAAATCCGCGCCCCCCATCTTTTTTCGCCTCCGCGAGCCGGTCTTTCCAATAATCCTCGAAGAAGGTAACCCAGTTGCTGTCGATAAATTTTCCGTTGGCCCGCTGCACAACCCCGCGTGCCCGATCCGGATCATAAATCGTCATGATGCTGGCCTGATCGTAGGAATCGCTTCCGCCGTGATTCATCGGATGCGAAGGATTACCATCGACCTTGATCGGTCGGCCGTCATAACTGGTGACCATCAGGCCCTGCCCGATACCGGAGATATCCATGGCCGTGGTGTACTGCACTGGAACGCCCGGATCACGATTCGCCGGCCGATGGGCATACGGGGCCAGTTCTTGAACGGGATATCGCCGGCAACCGGCAAGCCCCGCCAAGGCCAGCGAGGCACCCATCAACTTCAGAAAACGACGCCGATCACCGGAGAGAAACTCCGACGCCCGCGACGGAAATTCACGCTCGATCATGTTCGTGAATTCCGGTGTCCCGGCATATTCCTCAAGACTCTGCCAATACTGGCGGCCGGTAGCTAATTTTTCTGTTAACGATGACATGTTTCGCAATCCGTAAGCAATTTGACACTGGGAATGTGGTAACGCTTCATCAGGTACTTGCCGAGGTTGTGCGGCAGCGTGGCCACGGTCAGCCCCAGATCTTTGGCCAGTTTCACCTTGTTCTTGCCGGTCCAGCTCATGTTCGTCACTTCATTTCGTGGCCGCAGATACGGGGCGGGATTCCGGTGGCAATTCAAGCACCATGCCATATTGAAGGGTTTGGCCTGGTATACCCGGGTCATCTCGTTAACCTTCCCGTGGCACACCAGACAACTGATGCCGGCGTTGACGTGCGCTTCATGATTGAAATACACATAATCCGGCAGGTCATCAACTTTAATCCAAGGTACCGAAAGCCCGGCGAGACTTTTTTTGCCCGTGCCGTAGCTGTTACGGATGGCCTGTAGTTTACGGCTCTTGGCGGCGATCAAGGAATGACAGTTGAGACACGTCTGAGTCGGCGGCAGGGCGGCATAGGCGGCCCGCTTCACGTCGGTATGGCAATATTCGCAGTTGATGCCCAGCTTACCGGCATGAAAGGCATGACTGTACGGCACCGGCTGCTTAGGCGCGTAATTGACATTCAGCGTCCGGGCGCTGCAACCATATGCGATCAAAATGACGAGGTAAATCGGAATGATCAGCGTGGAAATCACAAACACTTTTGTGAGCCAGTCCGACCACTTCGGAAATACAAAAAATGGACGTTCGCTCATGTTATTCGGCCGCAATCCTCAAACAGGCTGCCACCTGATGGCCGGGCAGTTATACGGGGCCCAAGCGGCGGCTTTCCAACGATCCTCACACCTCGTCATGACGAGGTTGTGAAACTTTGCACAAAGTCCGGTCGGCGATGCTAATGCTTGCCGCGGAACATGTCAATCCATCTACCACTGTGACCATCAAATTCCCCGACCGATTCAGCACCCGGCACCGAATCGGTCGCTTTACAACCGGCAATATCCTACAGGCCGAGGAAAAAAATTCAATCATGTTTTTGAATTTTCTGAAATCTGATGACATCACCCTCCAAAACCGCCACCAACGGCAATCACTGCCAACGCCCCCAAACTTCGCCGCCCAAATCAGTGAAAGAATTTTCCGGCCGCGGCAACCATACTTTCAACCGCAAACCCGACGTTGGCAGCTTGATTGAGGAGAATAATATGCCGGTTAAAAAAGTTCCAACGTTTCTTGCCGCATCCCTGCTGCTTGTCGGCGCCGGCGTCACCGGCGCCGCCCCCAAAGGGCCATCGCCAAAACAAAAAGCCCTCTGGGTCGGCCAATTTAATCAATGCTCCTATGACGCGCTCGCCTCGGCCCTTAAATATTATTACGGGTACGTGCCCACCTACCACAGCAGGAAGAAATTCCAGCGTCGCACATTTTTTAAACCGCTCGCCTCCACCGGTTACGGGCCCTATTTCGGCTGGGCACCGTGGACATCCTATATGGTCAACAGTGGAAAGATCATCTGGGGGCATCGCCGGGTGGATAATCTTCGCGCCCGAAGGTTTTCCCTCGCCACCCATATGGCCCCCAAGGTTGTCAACCAAAGCTGGATGCTCGTTAGCTTCCAGCCCGGTGAGCGTCAACAATTGGTGAACCGCCTTGAACGTCAACTGAAAAAGGGGCCCGTCATCATCTGGACTCCCTACGCCGGCCTCCTTGGACCCAAAGGACACGCGTGGCACATGGTGCAAAAGGTACATCCGCACGTCTACGCCGTACCGTACAACGTGCATCTCACCCATGCCATCACCGTGTTCCCCGCCCCGCATGGAAAAGTTCTGGTGACCGACTGTTCCGTGCTTCACGGCGTATACATCACAACCCCCAGCGTTATTGTCGATGTCGCCGCCGCTATGTCCACTTCCATCCGCATCGGCGGTAAACACAGCATCTACGCCCACGGATTACGCGGTGTGCACGACGACAAATTTGAAACGGTCATTTATCCCAAGAAGTAGCGGATCGTTCTGGGGACGGCAAATCAGGCCGCCGTCGGGCTCCTTTGGTCCACTTTGCATTCCAGAATAATACTGGAACCGGCCCGAACTTTATCGCCGACTTTCACACACGGCGTCCACCGCTCCGGACCCGACACCAGCAGTTCGGTTCGACTGCCGAAGGCGATCATCCCGAAACATTCTCCACGCTCCAGCACATCCTCCTTGCGCACCGGGCATATGATCCGCCGGGCGATGGCCCCGACAATCTGCCGTACCACGATCGGCCCGTACGAGGTATGGAGGACCAGATTGTTGGATTGATTCCGCACACCCGATTCCGGATGTCGAGCATCGAGAAAACGCCCAGCTTCAAAGCTCACCGATTGCACCGTCCCGCAGCACGGGCTGCGATTCAGATGCACATCCAGCACCGAAAGAAAGATACTCACCCGCAGCACATCGCCCGAAAGCCGCTCCGATCGGACCACCGCAATTTCAGTCACCACCCCATCCGCGGGGGATACCATCACGTCCGGCCGAGAACTCACTCGGCGCAGCGGGTCGCGGAAAAACAGCAGACACGCCAATGTCATAACCGCCGGTATCGCAGCCACCCAGATGGACAGCAGCAGGGCCACCGCGGCCGTGAGCACCGCACCACCGAACAGGATCGGCATCCAGTATTGCCACCCGACGATTGCCAAAGGAAACCAAAATTTCATCCGCGCCATGAAATCAAAAGCCCTCTTCAAGCCCGCTTCCATTTAATCGGGGTCGATTATACTCCGTGTCGGCTGCCGCTGCGGAGCAGCCGCTGTTGAGGAGCAGACTGCATGCGCCGCTACACCATCACGACGCCCGAAATGATCACCCTGCAATTTGAGCTTGCCGGAATATACTCCCGGGCCCTGGCATTTATCATCGATGCCGCCATTATTGTAATTTGCATGATTGGCTTCGTCCTCATCATCTCATCCACCTTAGCCCTCATCTCGCAGCTGTTGGCATTTGTTCTCCTGACACTCGGCACCTTTCTCATCATCGTAGGCTACTTTCCCATTTTCGAAATCTATCTTCGGGGGCGAACGCCGGGCAAAAAAGCTATGGGCTTGGAAGTGATCGACGCCGATGGACGAAGGCTCGCCGCCAGTGCAGTCATCATCCGCAACATGGCCCGGCTGGTGGATTTTCTACCGGAACTCATGCTGCTGGGCGGTTTGGTGGCGCTCGCGGACCGGTGGCATCGGAGGATCGGTGATTTTGCCGCCCAGACGGTGGTGATTCGGCAGCGGCGCACGGTGCTGCCCCCCGCCATCAACCGTGAAATGCGACGACGTGACAACAGCTTTCTGGCAGATCCGGCGATCCGCGCCCGCATACTGGAGCGCATCGGCGTCGCGCATCGCGATGTCATCATTGATCTGGCCCTGCGGCGAGATCAGCTCGAGGTTTCCGCCCGTGAAGAACTCTTTGAACTCGCCGCGGACTGCATCCAGAAAATACTCCAGCTCAAGGCCGATCAATATGAGCATCTGAGTGCGGAGCAATACATTATCAATATCGCGATGGTGCTTCAGGAGGGGTGGTTCAAGGGCTGAAGTGCTCGATGCGCAAGTCACGTCAGACATTCGGATCTGCGGGAGTTCTTGTCGCACGCCCCGCCATCTTCGGGTAAAAGAGCAGCCAAAGAGTCTCTCGCAAAATCGAACGGCCGGCGCGGGGGTAGGGCCACTTTGTGCGCCGCGGCCCTGCTTCTAGTTCGGCGTAAACGGGCCTGAGAGCCGAATTCAGTTCGGTTATCGGTCACCCTGCGGAAGGTGAACACCGGATACCAAGGCTTGATCCCTGCGGCGACCCCGCAGATCAAGCCTTTTTTCGTTACCCGCCACGACGATCCATCCACGCTGAAAAATTCGCGGCGATTGGAAATGGAAAGCCACGTATATTTGGCACAGCACACCCTTAGCACGTCCGATATACGAGACGGCTTTCGACTCTGGCTAATAAAAATTCAGATCACGCTTGACATCTGAATTTAAAAGAGTTATCAATAACGATAGTTTTACATCTAGGTAAAACTGCCGTTAACCGGTCTCTCACAAAATTGAGCGGCCGGAAGGGGGGTAGGGCAAGAGTGAGCAAGGCCCCATAAATCCCCCTACAAGAAAGTGCGACTTACGCCGCCATGGATCACTGCGGAATGTTTCCGTGTGCGCCGGGTGGCAAAGATTGCGGTTCGCCGGATTTTTCATCCCGGCGTGCGCTTTTCAGGGGATACGGGTATGAGCAAAAAGGTGTTATCACAGATCCAATCGCTTTTCGGCAATCTGAACGGTTCAGAAACCGGATCACATTGCCCCGAACATTGCAGCGGGCATCGCGCGGGTAAAAAGCACGCCACGCCAACTGCCGGAACAACCGGGAGAGCAGAACACCGACAGTTTCGGAACGTCCTGGCAGGGGCAGTTCTGTGCGCCGCAGCACTGAGTGCAGCCAATACTTTCGCATCAACTCCGACCCCAAGGACCACGAGCAATTGGGCCGGCTATGCCCTAACCGCACCCAGCGGATCAACCTTCACCTCGGTGGTCGGCTCGTGGACGGTTCCGACGGTAACCGCTTCCCCGGATACCTCATCCGGCACTTACGCAGCTTTTTGGGTAGGCTTGGATGGTTTCAACTCACCTACTGTCGAACAGTTGGGCGTCGAGGCAGATTACTTTCACAGTTCTGGGGCCTCTTACTACGCCTGGACCGAACTGTATCCGGCAGGATCGAGCTACATTTCACGATTTACGGTCAATCCCGGCGATAAAATCACCGCATCGGTCACCTATACCGGTATCAACTCCACCAGTGGACGTCAAGACTTCACCCTTGCCATGCAGGATACTACCACCGGGGAAACCTATCAGGACAACACCAGCACAACCGGTGTTGACCTCCATTCCGCCGAATGGGTTACAGAGGCACCATCCAACAACGGAATTTTGCCTCTAGCCAACTTCGGCTCGGCAACTTTCACTGACTCCTTTGCCACGCTGGCAACCGGTTCCAGCAGTCAAACCAGCACCATAACCGGCTTAGCCGGCTTAAACGGAGTAACGGCCTACCAGATCAATTTGAGTTCGGGTACGGGTAAACTCTCGGCAAAGCCTAGTACGCTCTCGTCCGAGGGAACGGCATTCAACGTGGCGAGCGGCACGAACTCGTTTCCCGTGCCGCAAGCACCCGTAAACAATTACGCCATCAACGGCAATTTTACCGCCAATGCCTCCTTTTATAGCGGAAATAATGGCTATGACGACTCGGGGGCCCATACTACCCCCACCAGTGCAACTCCTAATCCGTCGGCACCCACGGATTGGACTGAAATTCTCGCTCCCAGCAGCACCGGCGGAATCGGAGTTAATGGGGATGGAACACGCCTGAGTTCGAGCCCCTTCGGCCCGTCAAATGCCGGCTCGGTGACTTATGCCTTCCTGCAAGGTGCGGGCAACGGCATCTCGCAACAGCTTACCGACCTTACCATCGGCCAGAAGTACCTCGTATCCTACGCTGCCGCCGCTCGCAACGGGGATGCTTCCGTCGATTTAACGGCATCGGTACTCGGCAGCAGCGGTACCACATTAAATGACCTTATCAATACTACACTCTCCCAAAGTGATTTCACTGATGAAAGCTTCAGTTTCATTGCCGACGCCTCCACCGCCACTTTGGAATTTCTTAATACCAGCGGCATCGGCGATCTGACCGCCGATGTTACCGACATATCCGTCACGGCTGTGCCGGAACCCGCGGCGCTGGCGCTGCTGGGAATGGGTGGTGCGGCCCTGCTTTTAGTTCGGCGTAAACGGGCCTGAGAGCCGAATTAAGTTCGGTTATCGGTCACCCTGCGGAAGGTGATACACCGGATACCAAGGCTTGATCCCTGCGGCAATCCCGCAGATCAAGCCTTTTTTCGTTACCCGCCCCGACGATCCATCCACTCTGAAAAATTCGCGGCGATTGGAAATGGAAAGCCACGCCGAGCAAGAGGCCGAATCTATTCTAAAATTCCTGCGACAAGTCTAACGGCCAAGATGCATGAGTCTTCATGAATGCGAGATGATGATAGGGCTGGAAGACGATGGGATCAATGCCCGCAATGGTCACCGGGGAGGATATCAAATTAAACTCTGAATCCCGCCGATGCTTTGGCTAATCGGAGAAGAATTCTTTTTCGCGGCTGGCAAGTTGCGTCTTGAGACGTGAAATGATACTCGAGTGCATCTGACTGACCCGCGATTCTGAAAGTTCGAGAGCGTCACCAATTTCCTTCATGGTGAGTTGTTCGTAATAATACAGATACAGAATCATCTGCTCAGACCGTGACAGGCCCCGGGCGATGAGTTGCTTGAAATCTCGACGGAAGATTTCGTCCAAGGGGGATGGAGCTGTTTTATCTGCGAGAATGTCCACCTCGTGAACGTCCCGCGATCCGTCAGATTCAAAATATTTGCGTGATAAACTGACCTGTGAAACCGCATTGGAGTCCTTGAGCATCTTATCCAGCTCATCCTTTGGAACCCCCATGTGGGCAGAGAGTTCCTCATGGGTCGGTGGACGACCCAGTTTCATCTCCAGTTGGCGGGTGGCCTGATCCACCTTGCTCGATCGGCTCCGAACCAGGCGGGGAACCCAGTCCATATTTCGCAGTTCATCGAGGATGGCGCCGCGGATACGCGGTGCACAATACGTTTCAAACTTGACACCGCGGGCCGGATCAAATGATTCAATGGCGTCCTTGAGGCCGAACGTGCCGGCTTGAATCAGATCATCCAATTCCACTTCGTCCGGCAACTTGGCGTAAATACGTTCAGCGTTGTACTTCGCCAGCGGAAGATATTCCATCATCAATAAGTTACGAAGTGCATCGGTAGGCTTCGCCTTGAAGCTGATCCAGACTTCGTTAATGTCCTGCGCAACCGCAGTCGTGGTGGTTCGAGTTTTAGCCATGCGGGTCACTCCTTGACCATAACCCTGCGGGCCGCTCTACACATTGCGTCCCAAATCTAAACGTCTCCCGCCTCCGGCGAAAAACCATCCGTGCAATCCGCCTTTGTGCGATTCGATCTGCCGCAAAAGATTATACGCCATCGGCAGTCCGAGGTGAAGAAACATTTTTCGAGGTTGGAGCGAGCTCAATGGGCGCCCGATCAAAATCCATTTACCCCGGGCACATTCGACTGATACGTCGGTATCACATGCCAACATGTCGACTCCGTTCGACAGCCCGGCTTGGGCTTAAGTCCTGATCAAAAACAGCCGCTCATTTTCATCGGTCCCCGCCACCGCATCCTCACTGATCTTTTCATATTCGCCAGAGGCCGATCTATTTCAAACTCCGTCCAGCTCGGTAAAAAATTTGCTCCAGCGAGATGCGTTGCGATAAAAACGCCGCTGATCATGGGGATAAGTTTACTCTTTCAAATCAAATTCGCAAGTGCGTGTGCAACTTGCCACGCAAACTCCGATCCCATTGGCAGGTTATGAGTGGGCTGAGTTGGGATGTTATCTTGGTATCGTCGCCTCCGTCGCAGACATGTCCGCTCAGGCGAAATTCATCCATTGACGGCCAGACCTGACTCATCCTACGGCCACGATCCGAGAGAACCCTCGAGGTGGGGCAGGCTCGCCGAGCCACTCAAGACATGACACTGAACAAACGTTATAATTAAAAATGTGACGTCAAAGTAAGCCGTCGAAAATGTTAAATTTCCAAGGAGCACCCCATGGCGGAAAAAACCATCAGGATCACATCACCAAAACTCAACGATGGAGAACCCAACCAAAAATCGCCCGGTGCGAAGGGCATTTCGCGCCGTTCGGTTCTTGCCGCTGGAGCAGCCGCCGTTCTAGTTCGCAAGCCCATTCGCACGCCGCATCGAACCGCTTTGATGCAATGGGCGGATGAAAAGGGACCCGATTATGGTATCTCGGCGGACGCCATCCGGAAGGCCCGCCGCCGCGCCGCCGAATTGGTATCCAAGATGACCGTTGCAGAAAAAATCAGTCAGCTTGGATACTTGGCCCCGGCCATTCCGCGTATCGGCTTACCCGCCTACGACTATTACTCCGGCGAAGCCCTTCACGGCCTTGTGACTGGCCCACCGGTCACCGCCTTCCCCCTTCCTCTCGCCCTGGCAAACGCCTGGAATCCTGATCTCCAATACCGAATTTACACGGCTGTTTCAGATGAAGCTCGCGGTTACCATAAAAAATACAATCGCGGTCTGGCCTATTATTCACCCCAAACCCTCAACATGGCCCGCGATCCGCGATGGGGCCGCATCGAAGAGACGCTCGGTGAGGACCCGCTGCTGGTCTCGACACTGGCCGTGCAGGTGATCCGTGGTATTCAGGGGCCGAGCAAAAAATATCTCAAAATGACGGCGTGTATCAAGCATTTTATCTGCAATGGTACGGATGATGACCGCCATTATATTTCCGAAACTGTGGATCCGCGCAGCTTCTGGGAATATTACACGCGGGCTTTCGAGGCGTGTGTGCGGGAAGGTAAATCCTTTACGCTCATGTCTTCCTACAACGCCGTCAATGGAATACCAAATTCCTGCAATCGCACGCTGCTTACCGATATTCTCCGGCGGCGTTGGGGATTCAGGGGATATGTCGTTTCCGACTGCGACGCCGTGGCGGACATCTGCCGTGCCCACCACTTCGTACCGACATTTCATGAGGCAGCGGCATTGGCGCTCAATGCCGGGTGTGATTCCAATTGCGGTAACACCTATCAAAAGTACACCGCCAAGGCGCTGGCCGACGAACTGGTGTCTCTTGACACCATTGATCGTGCGGTGGCACGCGTGCTCACTGGTCGATTTCTGTTCGGTGAATTTGATCCGCCGGATGCGTGTCCATACAACAAGATTGGTTTCGATGTGGTGGCGTCGCCCGCCCACGCGGCCCTGGCTTTGGAAGCGGCTCGGGAGTCTATTGTCCTCCTGAAGAACGATGGCATTCTGCCGCTGGATAAAAATAAGGCCAAGCGTATTGCCGTCATCGGCCCCATGGCCCTTCAGGCTCACCTCGGCGGATACAGTGGCAATCCGGCGCATCGTGTATCTCCACTCCAAGGAATTGCCAATGCGCTTGGAGTGCAAGCTTCGTCCGGACCGGGCATCCGTGCATCCGATTTCGTCGGCGCATCTCCGAATGTCCAAACACAGTCGTGTTCCGAAGGAGGCCTGAATGTCTGCTGGTTGAACAATGGTAGTTGGCTGGAACTGCCGATCACGGATATCACGGGAAAGACAGCACTTCTTGCCCGCGTTGCCAGCGCCGGTCCTGGCGGACGGCTTGAAGTTCATCTTGATTCCCGCCACGGCCCGGTCATCGCCCACTTCGATGTCAAAAACACCGGGGGCTGGCAGAAGTGGGTCACGCTGCACAGCCAGCTGAAGACCGTCAGCGGCAAGCACAAGCTGTTTCTTACCTTCAGCGGCGATGGCAAAGCGCTCTTTAACCTTGAATGGATTGAATTTACACCCGTCGTCCATCAACATCGTGGCATGCCGCCGGTTGCCGTCATCTATGAGCCGGGTTGCGGTGTACTGGGAGCGGCCGACACAAAACAATTTGAGCGTGCCGTCCATGCGGCAAAAGAGGCGGATGTGGCCATACTCGTCCTCGGGGCCGATGAGTCGGTTGACGCTGAACAGGAGGATCGCGACTACATTCATCTGCCCGGAGCGCAGCACGAACTGGCCAAAGCCGTCTTTGCCGCCAACCCCAAAACCATTCTGGTCGTCTCGTCCAACTGCCCCGTCGCCGTGAATTGGGAGAATGATAACCTCCCCGCCATTGTCGGCGCAATTTTCGCCGGTCAGGCGCAGGGAACCGCCATCGCCGATGTATTGTTCGGCCACTATAACCCGGCCGGCAAAACGGCCGTCACCTGGTACCGTGATACCGGTGAACTTCCCCTGTTCCATGATTTCAATATCACCAATCGCACCTACATGTACTTCAACTGGAAAGTCCTCTACCCCTTCGGTTACGGGCTGAGCTACACCACCTGGCACTACAGCAATCTGAAACTCAGTTCGCACCGCCTCACGGCCAGCCGATCCATGAAAATCTCCTTAGATGTGGCGAACACCGGCAGCGTGGATGGTGATGAAATTGTCCAGTGTTACATCACACCGCCGCAGGTGCCCGGCATCAAACGCCCCATCAAGCAACTCGTTGCCTTCAAGCGTGTGCATATTCCCGCCGGCAAAAAGATGAAGGTGGAATTTGATCTGCCTCGAACTCAGCAGGCGTTTTATTACTGGGATGAGTCGCGCCGTGAGTTTGTTTCGCCGCCGGGAACTTTCAGTGTGTTTGTCGGCAAATCGTCGGCTGATGACAAACTGCGACTCAGTGCCGAGCTTGTTTAATCGGCAGGTGCATAGGCCTGCCAGGTTGAACACTTCAGGCTCACGCCTTGATTTGGGTTGAATCTGTTGATACGGATCACCCAGACGCCGGGCGTTATTGCGTTCGGATGGTGCGATCGTTCTTTTTGAGGTCGCACGCCATTGCCAATCGCATCATCAGGTCCGATGTTCTCTCATAGCTTCTGCCCGATGGAACGCAAAAATCCGCCTTCGCCCGATTCATCAGTTGATTTGATTGATTAATTGCGTATTATCGCGTATACTGATATTATGAATCGAAATCATGTCGCCTTGTTTTTAGCCGTCGCCAAAGCAGGATCATTCAGTCGGGCTGCGGAAACGCTTTTCATCGGGCAGCCGGCGATCTCCATGCAGGTGGCGGAACTGGAAAAACATCTCGGGGTTCGCCTGCTGGAGAGAAGCCGCTCCGGTGTGACGCTCACCCGTGCGGGAAAAATATTATTCGACTATGCCGCCCGAATCGAAGCCATTGAGGGGGCAGCCCAAAAAGCGATTGACGATTTCAAAAGGGCCACTGCCGGTACGCTGGCCATTGGAGCCAGCACCACCATCGGTGCCTATCTTCTGCCGGACATGCTCGCCGAGTTCCGCCGCCGGCGCCCGGGTATCGAGGTCACGGTCGAACTGGCCAACACCAGCATCATTGAGGAGAAAATTGCCGACGGCCTGTTGGATATCGCGTTGGTTGAAGGTTTGATCTCATCGCTGCCCGATCCGGTCATCTTTCATCACGACGAACTCATCGTGATCGCCCCAGCCGATGGCCCATGGTCCAAAACCCCCATCACCCTCAACGAACTGCTGCACGACCCGCTCATCCTGCGGGAAATGGGTTCCGGCACGCGGGCGGTATTTGATGATTTTCTGACTTCCCGCAGTCTCAAGGCCACGCCGACTTTCGAACTGGCCAATGCGGAAGCGATTAAGGAATTTGTACGGCGGGGTTTCGGCCGGGCGGTTATTTCGGCACTGGTATGCAAAGAGGAAATTCAGCTCGGCTCGATCATCGAGGTCAGAGTTACGGGTATGTCGATCAAGCGCCCTCTGCATCTGGTGACGACTGGCGGAAAAAATCCGGCAGCCGAAGCATTTATCTCCTTGGTCCTTGGAAAATCGCGGAAATCTTGATCGCGCCTCACCTGCGGTATTCCCCGGCACCGGGAACTGCGGTCGCATGGTGATCACCCCGCTCTCGCTTATACTGAAAGGAGGTTTACAGGTTCGGTCAGGGTGGCCATGGTACGCGTTCGCCTGTTTTTTCTTCTGTCGGTCGTTCTTCTGGGTATGACCATTATTGCGCTGCGGCTCACGCAGCTTCAGGCATTTGAAGCCGTCCATTGGCGGGCCAAATCCCGCAGTTTTGCTTATCGGCACTACATTATTCCCACCATGCGGGGGCCGATTGTCGATCGGTTCGGACGCATCTTAGCGGTCGATGAACCGTGCTATAACCTTGCCATCAATTACCAGGCGATGAATCGTGATCGGCAGTGGATCACCGATACCGCGCTGCGGCGACTGGAAAAAAAATATAAAACCCGTGCGGCCATATTCGCCCACCTGAGCCGGGAACGACGCAAACTCCTCCACCGCCTCCGGCTTATGCCACAGCGGATTGCCAATCTCTGCCACCTTCCCCTGTCCACGGTACTTTCGGCATTTGATACCATCCGCGCCCGGATGCAGATCCTGCGTCAGGATGTATGGGTATACCGATATCGCCGCAAGCATGAGCATTTCGGCGGCTCTCCCGCCGACCTGGATATGCAACTCGCCCAGGCGAACCGCCTCGATCTGGCCGAGGATCGCGAGGCCCACACCATTGTGCCGGATATCTCTCGCGACCTTGCATTTTATTTTGCCAAGCACGCATCGAAATATCCCGGCATTGTTATTATTTCCAGCACGCATCGGGTTTATCCATTTAATTCCATCTCGGCGCAGATGATTGGCGCACTGGAGCCGGTCACCGCTGCCGCCGTTCGGGCCGATCCATTCCGCCTGCCGCATTTCATCGCCGGCACCCTCCGCGACACCCGGGGTAATCTCGGCGGCTACCTGCCCGGAGACCTGATGGGTGGATCGGGGGTGGAGGCGGCCTGCGAAAAACAACTTCGCGGAACCCGGGGCGTGAGAGTGGTTAATCTTGACGGCAAGCCGCTGGCCATGGATTACCGCAAGCCCATTCCCGGCCGCCGGGTTACGCTGACCATTGATGCCGATCTTGAGCAGGAACTGATGCGGCAAATCATGGATCCCGCCCACCCCATGCTGCTGATCAACAGGCAGATTCATCCCATGGCTCTCGTGGCTATGTCGATCCATACCAACCATGTACTGGTGATGCTCTCCCTGCCGTCCTACAATCTCAATGGCTTTCATCGGCACTACGCCCGAATTCTTCGCGAACCGGGTCACCCTCTTCTCAACCGCACAGATTCCGGCGTATTTCCACCCGGCAGTATCGTCAAACCACTCGAGGCTTCCTGGGCCCTGACGCATGATGTCATCACCCCGCAGACCATTATTGATTGCCGCGGCTATCTCTTCCCGGGCCATCCCAATATTTTCCGCTGCTGGTCGTATCCTTATGGCCACGGCCCGATTGATGTGGTACACGCCATTGAAGAATCATGTGATGTGTATTTCTACACCGTAGGCATGACACTGGGGTTTGACCGGGTGGTGCATGTTTACCGCGACTATGGCCTGGGTTCGCTGACGGGTATCGGTCTGCCGGATGAATCTCCCGGCATGCTGCCGACGCCCCGCCCCGGAGCTGAGACGCAGACCGAGCGAATCAATTCCATCTTCATGGGGATCGGGCAGGGACCGATGGCCGTAACTCCGCTGCAGATGGCCAACGCCTACACGGCGATGCTGCGTGGCGGGGTCTGGATGCCGCCGATATTAATTCGTGGCCTGCCGCATCCCAAACCGCGCCGCTTTTATCTGAATCCCTCGGCATTGGCGACCGTCCGCCGGGGGATGTATCTGGTCACCCACGGCGCCCGGGGAACCGCACCGGTGGTGGGCCAAAGCGGGCTGGATGCGTCGGGCAAAACGGGTACTGCGCAGACACGCGAAATTAAAAAGATCGACGGTAAAATGAAAGTCATCAAGGGGGACGATGGCTGGTTCGTCGGCTTTGCGCCCTCCGATAATCCACGCTACGTGGTCGTTGGCATGGTGGAAATGGGGGGCGAAGGCGGCGCCACAGCGGCCCCCATTGTCCGGAAATGTATGCTGGACATGCAGGCTCTCGGGTATCTGCCTCGGATGAATCATTAATGAAGCGGGAAAAACGCGAAAGCATCATCGCCCCGCCGCTGGCCGGTACAGCTTCCGCAGAGGGCTCCGGTCAGGAACACCCCCCGACATTATTACAGAAGGTCTATACTCAAGTTGTCCCTAAACTCATCGCCAGCCGCGTAGCTTGGCTCATGCTGCTCACCATCCTTGTCCTCTGTTCCGCCAGTCTCATTGCCGTGCATATCTGCGGACGCGGACTCCTCTGGCGACAGGAGATACACATTCTCATCGGGCTTGCCGCCCTGCTTCTGGCAATGGTGCCCAAACCGCGGCAGATTGTTTCATGGGCCCCCGCCGTTTATGCCTTCACCATGCTGCTGCTGGCTGCCGTGCGATTTGCCCCCGCCATCAAGGGGAGTCATCGATGGTTTATTCTGCCCGGCGGATTTGATATCCAGCCGAGCGAACTGGCCAAAATCGGCTTTGTTCTGGTCATTTCATGGTACATTCGCCACGGCCGCGATATGCAGAAACTCAGCTCGCTGGTGGTTCCCTTTCTGCTCATGGCCGTTCCAATGGGGCTCATCGTCATTGAGCCGGACCTGGGCACGGCGTTGATGTTTCCCGTCGTGCTCTACGCCATGCTGATCAGCGCCGGGGCACGCCTGCGCCATCTGGTGGCCATTGCACTGGTTGCTCTGGCCGTCGCACCCGGATGCTACCCCTTCCTGCACCATTATCAGCAGCAACGTATCATTTCCATGTTCACGTTCCACAAACCGACCGCCCGACAACTCAACGGCAATCTTTATCAGAAGCAGCAGAGCGAGATTGCCGAAGGCAGCGGCGGCCTGACCGGCCAGGGGATCGACGGCACCACCGCCATCCGACACGGATTTCTGCCGGAGGCATCCAACGATTTTATTTTTGCCGTGGTCGCCAGCCAATTCGGCCTTGTCGGCAGCCTGGTGATCATCGTGCTCTACATCATTTTCTTTGCCGCATGTCTGGAAATCGCCGACAACAGCGGCGACATCATGGGCCGGGTTATGGTGGTCGGTCTGAGCACCATGATCATTACGCAGGCCACCATCAATATCGGCATGACCACGGGGATTATTCCCGTGGTCGGCATCACCCTGCCGTTCATGTCCTACGGCGGCAGTGCGATGGTGGCTGATATGCTGGCCACAGCGCTGATTCTCAATGTGGCCCTGCGCGACCGCCGCCTTGTCCTCGCTCCCCGATCGGAATAACACCATCACACGCCCGCTGCATGGACGCCGGATCAACCCAGCGCCAACGTCCGCATCTCACATTGGACGATTATCGGCGGCATGAGTGGTGAATTCCAAATGTTTTTTTCTTGACGTTCGGGAGATCAGAGCTTAATGTAACGGCTCAATTGAAGCGGCGATGCCACGGATCGGCCTCTCGGTCGCATGCAGGATGCGGAATTGCTGATTCTTGATGCTGCTTGATGGACAACATGTTTTGCGGGTCGGTTGCCGCCATACGCCTTGCACGGGTGTCCGTCCGCGCCCGGCATGACGAGTGCGGCCATTGGATTCCGGAAGCAGCCGGGAGGATACGGTGATGCGGGGGAACTCTCATTTACGGAGATACGTCATGTCGATTCAAAGAGATGTCTGGAGAGTCCGGCGAAGCATTCCATCCGCTCTGGCGGCCGCCGCCGTCGCACTGAGCGTGGGTGCGGCGAATTGGACTGCCGCTCCCGCCGCAGCTGATAACCTCATGGCACAATATTATCTCCCCAGTACCAACACGGGCTCAACCCATGAGCTTACCGGCCGGGCGATATTCACTTATCTCACGAGTTCCGCGCAGGGGAACCTGCAGGTGGAATTGATCAATGACTCGTCGCCCGATTCGGTCAATGACCTTATCAGCGGCATTACATTTGGCATTTCAGCACCCGGCACCGGGGCGCTGTCTTCGACGCCCCGCGGCCCCGACGCCGCCCCCGGGGATACCGCCGATCCATATGCCTGGAGCATGGCCTCCGACAATCAGACCGACCTGACCCAGATCACGGGCCTTGCCCCGCTGCAGACCAGCACCCTGTCGGCAGGCATCACTGCCGGTCTGCCGTTTGCGTGGACCGTCAGCGAGAGCGGCGGACAATATTCGCTTCTTGCCAGCGGAGCGCAGGGTGATCTACTGGGGCCGGCGGCAAATTCAAGTAATTATCAATATTTTGGCAATCCATCATCCGTCTCGGCGTCCGATCCGATCCTGGCCGGGCCGGTATTTTTCGATTTCACTATTCCCGATCTTCAAAGCACCGATTCCATTACCGGTGTCACGTTCGGCTACGGAACAGGCGGGAACTCGATCGCGGGGAATCCGGCCGCCGTTCCGGTGCCGGAACCAGCGGCGGGGCTTGCCTTGGGCTTAGGCTTGGGGTTGGCTGGGTTTTCAATCTTAACTCGTCGCAAAATCTGGAGTTAGCCGACGGAACCTGTCCACAGACCTTGGGAGTGATTCGGGTTATCTGTCGCTTGGCGATATCGACATTCGGCAAAAAAATTAAAGTTTTCCTTGTATCCCGCGCCAATCTGCAGTATGCTATCAAACGGTGAGTTGCAGCAGAACCCGAAACATCGGGTGTGCAAGCAGTTCGCCAGTAGTGAGAGCAAGGATTTGTCACGACGTAAAATTGCGATGAGCCGGTAAGGAAATTGGCGTTTGCGCTCTTTGGTCGCATTGGTTGCGCTGATGGGTTTGCCAACTGCGTGGACCCGGGGCCTTGGCAAAAGCCGCCTCAAAGCATTCGTGGCGCTCACTTCTGATGATTTGTGCAGATTAAGTGGAACTGCCGCTCTTTGTCGACGGGCGTTAGCCTGCCGGAGCGGCGGGGGATGCGGCCATGTGCCGCAGAAAATTTTTTGGAGAGTGTTATGAGCAAGAACACCCAAGTTAATCGTTCCAAAGGAGCCGGCCGCTGGTTATTGGCTGCGGCGGCCGTCGCCGGACTATCCGTTGCCGCCGTCGGCCAGAACGCCCGAGCAACGACCACCACGCTGGGGTCTTTCACACTCAGCGGATTCAACGGCGGCGACGGAACCACCACCAACGCCCTCAACGCGACGGTCATTTTCAGCTACGTGAGCGGGAGCAGCAATGGGAATCTCGATGTGACGATTGAGAACAACTCCATGCCGCAGTCCGATGGTGAGCTCATCCGCAATATTGACTTCCAGGTTAGCGGAATCACGCCGGGCAGCTCAGCAGCGTACCTGCCTAATGGCGCGACAGAGCTCACGGACAGCGGCAACGGAGCCTACTCGGTCGCAACCATCGCTGTCGGCCCAAGCACGAACCTGCAGGACGACTGGGCGCTAACAACCGGCTCCGGCACTTCCGGAGGCTATTTCAACCTCACGTCAGAGCATACCCAGACCGGCAAGCCAACTGATTTCGTCGGGCCGTCGATCGTCGCAGGAAGCAGCCCGTATTCTAACTACGCTGACGGCAAAAACAGCGTCCAGAACAGCTCGCCGATCGTCGCCGGGCCCGTCACCTTCCAAGTTGAAGTAAGCGGCCTGACGGCGAATTCCTCTATTAGCAACGTGCTGGTCGGCTACGGCACGAGCGGCGGCATAACCGGTCCACTGACCCCATCGACCACCCCCACGCCGGAACCGAGCGTACTGGCATTTCTCGGTATGGGAGCGATCGGCTCGCTGATGTTCATGCGAAAGCGACGCTGAAGACGACGCCATCCGCCGAGGCGGCTTGGTTAATATTTTCGAATCTCCCCCAAGGCGGCGGCAGCAATGCCGCCGTCCTTTTTTGCCATCACCGCCGGAATCGGGCCCTGCCTGTGATCCATTAATCCCAGATATGAGAGCGAGGCATATGGGGCGGCCAGCATCATCATCCCGGCAGTGATGGAGGGCCATTGACTTACCCCAGAAGTTCGATCTCCTGCAGGCACAGGTGATAACCGCTTCCCGGTGGGAACGATGCAATGCGCACCCGCGTGAAATCAGCACTGTAGCAAAGCCACGCCTTACGTCCATCGGATGAGATAAATTTACTGGGAATATTGAGAAAATATCCCTGTTCACCGAAGTGACGCATGTACGTAACAAGCTTCCACGGCCCCCACGGATGCGCCGACTCAAGGACGATCGTGTTGAACTTTCGTGTGGAAGGCCAACCATCGGCTATGCACAGGATGTATTTCCCGAGGCCGGGAATATAAGTCATCGCACTGTTCCCAAGGTGATTTTGCCACTCCAGCATCGGTTTTATCTGCGAAAAATGCTTTGACCATATTGGCCTGTTTCGGTGATCGTAACCGGCGAAAAACTCGTACTCAGCAGGATTATTAATGGTCTCAGGTGTTGGTTTGACACGCGCCAGATAAACCGCATCACCGCTGAGCCAACTCACCGCTCCAAGCCGTGGGTGAGGGATTCCGGGTGCGCGGCCATGGCCAACCATGTAAGCCATACCGTCCGGGGAGTGCTCCATATTCCTGCCAAAATCCACCACGTGCAAAACGCTGAATTTCGGCAGCGGCAAGCCCGGAATACGCTCGCACAATGCGGACCCGGGAACATTTCCAAGCCACTGATTGACGGGCAATTTCCAACGTGTCGCAGCGATTTTTTTCAGGGCGGGGCCGCAGTTTCCAACTTCTTCGGGAAACAGGGGGCTCCAAGGTGTATGCGGGCACGGTGTCCACGTCTTGCCGAAATCACGTGAATACTGAAATCCGACAAATGGCCCAAGCCATGCCCAGTTGCAACTTACCCCATGTTCCGTCCGCCAACCTTCATCACAACAATAGGTGCCCGTGTACCAGACGCCGTTATAGACCAGGTTGGCACATGGATATCGGCCCCCATACGGCATCGCCGACGCCTTGGATATTCCCAACGCTTCAACAGTCAGGTGCATGGGGTCATCGCCATCAATACGAGCGAGGCCGGTATCCGCCCGGATCCCCATGCCGCAGTTTACGTGAATAGACCCTTTGCCCGGCCGCGGGGCGTTGCCGTCCGCAAATTGACTGTATAGGTGCCCATCTGAGGCCCATGACGGATACCAGGTGTCCGCATTGGCGTACTGTTGATGACGCCCAGTGAATCGAAAGCCTGTCACTGTTGTAGACGGGGCAAAAGGGCACCCTTCCGGCGGCTGCGAAGGCCATACACCGGGATATTTAATATTCGCTATATTGCCGCGGGCAATATCCCACGGCACACCGGCGGCTGCCAGTGCAACACCTGCTTTGAGAAACGTGCGGCGAGTGGTCATGGCATTACCTCCAAAAAATGTCCGTCAGAATTTTGAATTCATTTGGGGATGCATGGGCAAATCCTGCCAAAATCGATACCATCCGAATGGGCAGGCAACGAAGTGTCTTGCCACCAACCCATTTCACATATTCGAATCTTAGTTTCGGTTCCCGTCAATTACAAGCCACATTCATTTCGGAAATTATTGACGACAGATGGATAGAGGGAATCAAACCCTCACATTTCCCCGTTCATCTGCGTTAACCAAACTTGAGACAACAGCCCACCGAATCCGATTTCATCTGACATTATGGGCGAATCGCCCAACATGAGGGGCGATTTTGGCGTGATCAGGTTAAATTATGTGTGGATGATCTGGGCAATTATCATTTATGTATTCGTATCCTTACTGCAGGCGGGTACCCGAGCTCAGGTTTTCCATCACTGGCCGCCCGTCATCGTGGTCATGCTCACCGGGCTTGTTGCAGTCTTCCTCATCGCTCGTAAGGCGACCGGTCGGGCGTGTCGAAAATTAAATGCAAATTCCGCCAAAGCCAGCTCGATACGCACCCGCCTGACGAAACGGTTGGCGCTGTTACAGTTCGGCGTGCTTGCCGGAGTCTACTACAGCGTCCGCCACCTGGGGTTCGGCTATCTACTGGAGGATCACTCGGTGCTTGCCAAGACGCCCAGTCTGCTTCCCTTTCTGTACGCCGCAATCATCATCTTTGCGCTGTTTTTAATACAACTCGGCGTCTATCGATTTGCCTGCACCTGGCGGCACCTGCGAGACATGGACCGGCTTGCCATGGGTAAACAGATTTATCCGTGGCCGCCGGCATGGAGGTATGCACTTGACATGGTTCGGGTGACGGCGGGGCTGGTCATCTCTCTGCTCATCTTTGCGACGGTGATGTCATGGTGCTACCGAAATGTGCCGCAGTGGCTGCCGAGCGTCTATTTTATTCAGCGCCATGCCGAGACGTGCCTGACCATCCTGCTGATACCCGCTTTCTGGAGCATCTATCCCTTCCTTCTGGTACGGATCATGAAGACGCATCGATTACAGGACGGGCCGCTCCGGCAGCGACTGCTGGCGGCAGCTCGACGGCATCAGATCGGCATCACAGATATTCGCATCATCGAGACCCATCATCGGATCGCCAACGCCGCCTGGATCGGCACCATTATCCCCCCGCGTTACATTCTTATCACTGATCTGATCGTCGACGATTTTTCGACTGATCAGCTGGAAGATGTATTTGCCCACGAACTCGGTCACGGCCATCATCGCCATGCCACGTGGTATCTGCTGCTGCTGCTCACCGGCATTTTGGCGCTTCATGTCCTGTCGGAAAGCATCAGCATGTCCGGCGGGCGGATTGGCGGGATCGTGTCGGCGGCAACCCCTTTGCTGATCGTCATGCTGATCTTCACTTTCGGTAGATTCAGTCGCCTGTCGGAATTACAGGCCGACTGGTTTGCCGCCCACCATTGGGCCGGTCGATCAAAATGCGCGGAGCCGGCCGACGGAAGTGCAACTTCCGGTCAAAAAGTACGGCGGCCGCAGCCGTCGCATGAGGCGATGATTGCTGGAGCGGCTCTTGGTGCGGAGGCACTGCGAAATCTGGCGGATCAAAATCTGATGCGGACGGACCGAACATTTCTGACCCATCCCAGCATTGATGATCGTATCACCCACCTCTATACGCTGAGTTTTTCGCCGCATGTGCAGAAGCGTATGAACCGTGCGGCACGGCGATGGCGGTGGTTCATATCCGTTTCGCTGGTGACCGTCCTGGTTCTGACAGTATACCTCACGCTGCAACGCTGAATAAATTAATGACGTGTCGAGAGCAGTATGACGGCATGATGAATGCGCTCCATATCGCAGATCGGGGTGATGTTCAGACTCCACCGCAGGGCTGTTCGATGAGATGCAGACACTGAGGAGACCGTCCCCAGCGTGATGCCATTGATCACGCTGGGCCAATCGGTATCGCTGAGTACCACCAGGTCACCCTTCCGGGGCCGGATGCTGCCGATGGATTGATCCAGTTCGCAGTGCATCGATCCCAGTCCGGTACCCACAACAAGACAATCCCGGCTGACGACGCTTTCCACGCCGTTGGTGATCCGGACAATGCGGGCCGTCTCCTTCATGGCCGGTGAGGTCAGCAGTGTGACGCTCGATGTCTGCGGCCCGACGGAGCTGACTTTTCCCACCAGGGAAAGATGCGCCAGAACCGGATCACCGACAGCCAACTGCCGATCCACGACGTACCCGCGGTCCACCCACATCATGTCGGTTCCGGCGGAGGCAAAGCCGTCAACGTTGGCGGCCATGAGGGTACCGGGCTGAATGCCGGGGAAGCTGCTTTCCAGCAGGTGGGTCTGATGGAGCAGGCTCTGGAGCACCTCGATGCGGGTGCGGAGCAATGTAATAATTTTGTCATAATGTGAGGTGATTCGCTCGAGCTGACCGCCATGCGGATGTCGCACGGCGATAACCGAATCGAGCATGGATTGGGCACGGGTCAGCGTCCATGAGACGGGCTCCATGAGAACCTGCAGCACGGCGGCGGCGGTATTGCGAGGCGGCCGGACGATACCCGGGCGTCGCGCCGAAATCAGGGCCGAGATGATGGCAACGGTAAAGAGCAGCCAGAATGATCGCCGGGGAGTAAATTTCATCGGGTCCTCATGACGCTTCCAGTTGAAACGCCCGTCAGGATTCTTCCGCATCGCTGTGCACAGCGACACTGTCCTTCCAGCTCTCCAGATTCTCCAGAAATACGCTGGTGCCGCGGGCCACGCAGGTGAGCGGATCTTCTGCGATCCGCACCGGCAGCCCGGTCGCCTGATGAATCACCTTGTCAATGCCGCGAAGGAGGCTGCCGCCGCCGGCGAGCATAATTCCGGTCTCCACCAGATCGGCGGCCAACTCCGGCTCCGCCCGTTCGAGCGTATGGGTGATGGCATCGATGATTTTACCGATCGGTTCCTGCAGCGCCTCACGGATTTCCTCGCTGGTGACGACGCATTTCCGGGGTAGGCCGGAAATCATATCGCGACCGCGGACCTCCATGGTCACTTCCGGGCCGACCGCCGCCGCCGAGCCGATATCGATTTTTATGCGTTCAGCGAATTGTTCCCCCACCATCAGGTTGTAGGTTTTCTTCATGTGGTTCACAATCGCTTCGTCGAAATTATCACCCGCGGTGCGAATGGATTCCGAAACCGCCATGTCCGCAAGGCTGATGATCGCCACTTCCGTGGTGCCGCCCCCGATGTCCACGATCATATTGCCCGTTGCCTCGGTGATGGGAAGGCCGGCACCGATGGCCGCCGCCATTGGCTCCTCCACGAGATACACCTTGCGTGCCTCGGCCTGAAGCGCAGACTGAAATACGGCCTGTTTTTCAACGGCCGTGATGCCCGAGGGTATGGCGATGAGAACGCGTGGCCGCACCAGAGTCCGGCGTCCATGCACGCGCCGGATGAAATAGGTCAGCATGGCCTCGGTAATTTCAAAATCACTGATCACGCCGTCCTTCAGGGGCCGAATGGCGGTAATCGATCCCGGCGTTTTGCCGAGCATTTCCTTGGCCATCAGGCCGACGGCATTACCGTTGTTCAAGACAATATTGGTGCCTTTTCGAACCGCCACCACAGACGGCTCATTGAGAACGATACCCTGCCCGCGCACGCACACCAGTGTGTTGCATGTGCCGAGGTCGATCCCCATATCGAGGGAAAACCATCCGAGAAATGAATCAAAAAACACGCTAGAGCGCTCCTCTGGTCAGAGGTTGCCGATGTGATGCACCAGTGAATCGCATCGGCAGGGCGAAACCCTCCATGGTAACCCCAACGAGGGCTCCCGTGTCAGTAGTGTAAGTGAAGTTGCGCGATATAGATACCTGATAACCCGCACTTCGCTGCACGTTCAATTTACTCGCCGTCGAATCTCAATTCCATAACCCGCCCCGGCGGCCGATCGTAAGATCGGCGGATCTTAACCTGAAATTTCGCACGCTGAATCAGAATCCAATCAGTACCCGATACTGCAGCAGCATCCAGACCAGCGCCACCGCCGTTGCCAGAAATCCGATAAACGCCAAAGCCGTGTACACATTGATCGGTTTATCATAACGCCGAACTGGTTGACCGACTCGAGACATAACTGACTACCTCAGACTCATGATCGACAGGATAAAAATTCCGAGTTTGACCGGCGGCAGAACCGCCGACCGTGATCACATCCCCGGTCCGCTCATCACCATATCCGCTTTGGCTACCGTTTCGCCCGGCGCCTGGAGCGTGACAATGCCCACCGAGTGTGTCGCATCAGATTTCTGTACCAGCACATCGGCGATATACTTCTGGCCGCGATAAACTGTCAGCCGAGTTCCCTGATTGACACCATCTTTGCTGCCCAGGTTGCAGCTGACGTACATCTTGCCGTTGTATTCGGCTACTTTGGTGATGGCGCCGTTGACGGTTACGGGTGTCGGCACGCCCTTAAGAACCGCAGCGCTGCTCGCCATGGTATTGGATGGAGATTTTGCCGCTTCCATGGCCACGCTCAGGTGGTGGTTGAGTTTCGCCACACTTTCCTGCAGAACCTGAATAGTCTGCCGGGCTACATTCCTCTCATTGGTCAGTTCAGTCACTCGACGGGAGAGTTGCGCGTTCTGATTGATCAGTGTCAACTGTTCCGGCCGGAGCTTGTTGATCTGTGCGGTCTGATCCGCCACCTGCGTATTGAGTGAATGGACGGTGTTGGTCAACAGCGAAACGTTGGTGCTCTTGGCGGAGTTGCTGGCCTGCAATTCAGCAATCTGTGTCTGCGCATCAGCCAACTTGCCCTGCAGTGATACGACCTGCGAATTCAGATGCCGCTGGGCCGACGAAGCGGACTCCTGTGCCGTAGCAAGTTCATTACTGAGATTACTGTTCATGAGCTTTTCTTTGGCCAGAGCCGCATATGCCGCGATCGCGGATCGTTGAGTCGATACTATTTCATTCCGGTAGTTGGTCTGCTTGCTGACAAAAACCACCACCAGCACAGATAGTGCCAGCGCCAAGACAAGCTGGAGCACAACGAAGATTCTGGTTACTGTATTCAAGGACGCCTCCTCAATGGCACAATCCACACCACCGAAATCAACCACCCATTTATAGCTACGTGCTCGCCGGACCCCCCAAACTTGACTCACGATCAAGGGGTCTGGCCTCTTCCCCATGTGGCAAGTTAAATCGCGACGGCCCGACTGTCAAGGATACCGGGAAACTGGCCTCCGACCCGAGTTCGGCATATAACACTTCGAGACGATTCATTCCTACCCAAGGTCGGCTTGAATCGAGCACCGCTGGGGTCGCGACACCATCGACGGACAGAAGGCCATACCCGGCGGAGAGGGAGCGATGAGCGAATGGCTGCGGCGCTTCAGGTGGGATACCGCTGCCCGGTTAGGTCCTTTGACCCAGCGGGCGCTATAGCTGCACGAGAGGTTGGGTTGTTTAAAATTTCAGACATTCCGCGACGCATCGTGTCGCTGCAGCTCCGGGTCCAGCAGAAGCTGTCCCGCTGGGGCATCAGCGGAAAACGGATTCTCATCGGCATGTCTTTTCTGGTCGGCATCCTCGCCGGTACCGCTGCGTGGCTGTTCAAACGCTGCCTGCAATCCATGCACACCCTCTATTTTTCCCGTCTGGTCGATAGCTGGCACGTTACCACCCGATGGCCCGCCCTGCTGCTTCTGCCGCTCATCCCGGCCGTCGGCGGTTTGATTCTTGTGGCTTGGCGGTGGTTTTTTAACCGCCACCGAAGGAGCGTGGTCCACGGGCTCTCGGGCATCCTGTACAGCCTGAATAAGGAATCCGGCCGCCTTCCCAGTTCGCTGGGGGCTGAAACACTGGTGGCCAGCAGCATTACCATCGCCTCCGGTGGTTCCGCAGGACCCGAAGCTCCCATCGCCGTGATCGGAGCGTCGGTCGGATCGCTGCTGGGCCGAATCACCGGCGTCTCCAACCGGTACAATTATGTTCTAATCGGATGCGGCGCTGCCGCCGGCATTTCGGCCGTTTTCGCTGCGCCACTCTCCGGCGTGGTGTTTGCAACCGAAGTGGTGCTGCAGGATTTTTCCGCGGCCACGCTCACTCCGATTGTTATTTCTTCAGTGATGGCAACCCTCACCTACGTCGGCCTTTCCGGCGGCGGAGAAGTTCGCGGCCTGTTTCAGATGCCGCGCCACGCCGAAAAGTTCAATTTCACGTTCCATGTGCTTCCCTGGTTCCTTCTATTGGGGGTGATCTGCGGGCTCGTGGGTGTGGCTTTTACCCGACTCCTGACATGGAGCGAGCAACTCCACGACAGACTGCACCGCTTTATTCCCGGCGCCCTTCACCCGGCGATCGGCGGTCTGCTCTGCGGCCTTTGCGGGCTGGTGATTGTGGGGCTTTTCATCGGCGACCCATTTCTGCATTCGCGCTTCACCGCCGGATATATTCCCATATTCGGCGACGGATACCCCACGATTCACCGGATCATTGATCCGGCTTGGTACAATGGACAAAAAATATTTTCCGGCCGGGTGGAGACCATCTCGCTTGAATTTCTCATTGCCGTCTGCGTGCTCAAACTGCTGGCCACCTGTTTTACGCTCGGCAGCGGGGGTTCTGGAGGAATCTTTGCACCGTCGCTCTTTCTTGGGGCGGCAGTGGGCGGCGCATTCGGCGTTGTACTCAAGCACTTTGTGCCCGACGCCGAGCCGAGCACCTTCGCCCTTGTCGGCATGGGCGCCACCTTGGCTGCCGCCATACAGGCGCCGCTGACGGGCATATTTCTGCTTTTTGAGCTCACCCGCAATTACAATGTCATGCCGCCGATCATGCTCGCCGCGGTCACCGCCACCGTGATTCAGCAACTGTTCATCGGCGAAAGCATCTATACCCTTCCCCTGAAAAAGATGGGCGTCCGCCTCGGATCGGCGGTGGGAATCAGTGCGCTGCGCCGGGTCACCATCGATCAACTGCCGCTTGAGACGCCTCATTTTGCCCGCACCGATGAGACGCTCTCCCAGGTGCTGGCCCGTAGTACCGAGCGGGGAGTCCGCGATTTTGTGGTGGTCGACGGCGGCAACCGCTATGTGGGCTTGTTAACGCTGGACGATCTGAAAAACGTTCTGCTGGCCCCTGAAGCTGCTCCGCTGCTTTTGGTAACGGAATTGGTCCGGGCCGACATCCCGCCATTGGAACCAACTGCCACGCTGGAAGACGCGCTCGACGTCTTTAACCGGTACGATACGCCCATACTGCCGGTAGTTGGACCGCGACCGACGCCCGATTCGCCCCCCATTGCCGGCGTACTTTCCCGCACCGAACTGATGCGCCGATCCGGCCAGGAACTCGGGGGAGGCTGAACCCGTTGCCCCGACCAACGCTTGCTGACCGAGGTCGGCTGCGTGCGGCGTTTCAAGGTGCGGGAATCGGTTCAATCAGGACGCCATGATCACTCTCCGGCAGCATGTCGCGTCTGAAAAAAGACTTCCAGGTGAATCCGTAGAGCATGATCACCGCGAAACAGATCAGCGGGACGACAAAACCGATCCGCATCGACGATCTGTCCGCAATCCAGCCCATGAAGAAAGGTGCCAGTGCCCCGCCAACAATCGACATGACAATAAATCCTGAGGCGAGCTTGGTGCGCTTGCCGAGCCCCTTGATACCCAGGGCAAAAATGGTGGGGTACATGATCGACATGAAGAAGTAGCTCAACATCAGCGCGATGACGCCGACCCACCCCAGATCGATTGTCATCGAGCCGACCTTCAATCCGTTGAGCACCACGACAAACATTAACAATGTATTAAGAAATCAATATAGCGCCAGAACGAGATTGGGCTTGGCGAAGCGCAGCACCATGCTGCCCGAGAACCGCCCGATGGTGAAACATCCGAAGGCGATTGAAAGCAGGGTTGTGGCGCCATATTGCGTCATATAGAAGGCATGATGTGAGGAATATTCCACATCGGGAGGCAGATGAACCGCCAGCCAGTGCGGAATCGCGGGAGAGTATCCTTTATCCTTGACATAGTTAATGAAGAAGCTGAAAACTCCGGTTTGACCCGCGACATAGAAGAACTGCGCGACAACGGCAAAGATGAAGTGCCATTCGCGGTCCAGCGGGCGCCGCCTCACCCCGTCCGGACGTGGTTTGGGCCTCCTCGGGAGCCTGAATATCCGGCGCCGGCCAGATAAGAAACGGGACCAGCAGCACCGCCACCACGCCACCCAGCGCCAGATAGGGCAGATAGAGCGAGTGATTGCTCGTGTCGGCCACCTTGGTCTTGGACATCACGAACGCCCCAATGATGATGGGCCCCACCATCCACCCCACCGCATTGCACGTCTGCGCGAGATTGATACGGGCTACAGCGCCGTCGAGAGTGCCAAGCAGTGTGGTATAAGGATTGGCGACCGTCTCAAGACAGGTCATCCCCGCGCCCACAACGAAAAGTGCTGTCAAAAAGGCCGCGAATACGATGGATTGCGAAGCCTTGATCTGCACGGCCGGTACGAACATCAGGCATCCGAGAATCGCCAGTGCCAGCCCGGTGAGAATCCCACCGCGGTAACCGAGCTTGCGGGCAATCCAGCCCGCCGGAAGCGCAATCAGAAAATAGGCTCCGTACCACGCTCCCTGCACAAAGCCTGACATGGCCTTGGAGAGGTTCAGCGAATCCTGAAAGTGCTTGTTCAGCACATCGATCATGCCGCTGAATGCACCCCAGAGCAGAAAAAGGCTGCACACCAGCACAAATGTATTGAGCCGCAATTTACCGTCCGGTGTACGAAACACTTCAACAAAACGTCGCAAGAGTGTCTCCTACCAAAAGCTATGGCACGCCAAATTTTTTTAACTGCATTTCAACTCCTGGATTCTACCAGTCGGTCGACTCCGCCGCCAATTGGTCGTTGCATGGGAGATAACGGCCCCAAGTTCGACGCATTGCACCCATTGCGGCGCACTAGATAAATTCAGATTCGAGACGTCTCATAATATTGAACATGCGTTTTGCGAAATTCAACATTCATCAACTGGACTGAGTCATCACCCGTGTCCCGTTTCAAGTTCAGGTCAATAACGTACGATTAAAATTTGGGCGCAGTGATTCAACGGTGCATTTTGTATCGCATCGGCGACAGCTGAGCCGGCATCCAAGACGGACAACTTGGGTGCAGATGCACCGAAAGCCGAAGGGGGCACAGTGCAATTCAGGCGGCATGCTTGTCTCGGGTGCCGCGGTTTGTTTGCAGGTTTTGATCGGCGCCGAGTTTTGCTGGATGGGTTGTCCTTTTTGGAAGAGGCAGTCAAATGGCCCGGAGTTTGCCGATTGCCCAAAGCCTGCTCCAATTCGACACACGACCGGAGGAAGCCCCAGCCGCGAATACAGCTCAAACCACCCCCGCCTTTGAAACCCCAGAATTTGTCCCCTCCCGACATTTATTTCGATTGACGTTGACGATGCTCCTCGTCAGCCTACCCACGCTGCTTCTACCCTCCCTCGCGGGCTGGATATCGTCGATGGTTGACGCCGAGCGATGGAAGCTCCTTCACACGATCATCGGTAGCGGAAATATAGCGGTTTGCGTAACCGTCTTTCTACTTGGCAGTGCCGCATTTCTCAGGTCCGGGACCCGAGACTTTCTGATCCTGTCGCTGGGATTTCTCGCAGTCGGTCTTTTCGATATTGGACACGTACTACAGGTCGCGGGGCTCTTGACGGATGCCACAGCCAATCAGGCCAACTGGCTCGCACTTATGGCAACGCTCAGTGCCGTCGCATCGCTGGGTGCAGCCGGATTATTTGGCGGAACCGTTTGTTCACAAAAGCTTTTCTGCCGAGTTGGCTCGACCACTCTGACCATTTCGTTCGTCGCTCTGATTTGTGCCGTGATTTTTCTTACGCCGGTTCGAAACATCGTCTTACTCATGCAGTTGATGCCTGTCACTCCCGGCGGCATGCTGACTTTTGCCTGTCTGGTTTTGCTGGTCGGCGCAGGGCTTCGAACCGCCCGATCCAGCTTCAGCTTCGATACCGCGCCGCTGAGCGACCTCACTGTCGCCTGCTGCAGCATGACCATGATGGTACTTGATGAGGCGATGAGCCCCGGAAGAGGAATTGCACCGCAACTTGCCGCCCACGTGGCCCTTCTGCTCACGACTTTTTTCACCGCTCGCTACGTCTTTCAGCAGGGGATTAAAGCCCCATTTGAACGCCGGCAGGCCAATGAGTCGTTGCGCATTTTCAAGCAGATCGTTGAATCGGCATCGAACGGTATTATTCTCTGCGATGCGGCGCAGGCTCATGCCCCCATCGTCTACGTCAATCGCGCATTTGAATCGTTGACCGGCTATAAGTTAAACGAGGTCAAGGGACGGGCCGCCCGCTTCCTGCAGGGCACCCAGCAGTTCAGCGACAGCAGCCGCGAGACCAAGGAAAAGCTCGCACAGGGTGTTTTACTCCACACCACTCTCCGAGATCATACCAAAAACGGGCGACCCATCTGGCTTGAACTTACCGTCTCGGCAATCAAGGATGGCACCGGCAAAGTTACCCACTATCTCGCCATCCAGAATGACATCACCGCCAGGAAACTTGCCGAGCAGGAGGTTGAGCAACTCGCATTTAATGACGAAATCACCGGCTTGCCGAACCGCCGCCTTTTTGTCGACCGTGTGGAGCGCGCCATGGCCCTGACCGCCGGCGGCAAAAGTTTTGGTGCCGTCATCATGGTGGATCTCGATCACTTCCGGCGAGTTAATGAAGGACGGGGTTATGCGGCAGGCGATGCGCTCCTGCGGCAGGTGGCGGAACGGTTTTCTGAGGTTCTGAGGGCGGAAGACACGCTGGCAAGATTGGGCGGCGATGAATTCGGTGTGGTGCTGCCGATACTTGGGAAGGATATGGCCGGCACTGCGCAGGCCGCACGCCGGGTCGCAGATCGACTGAAAAAAACGCTCTCCAAACCTTTTCTGCTCGGCGAGTTTGAACACTACATCACCGCCAGTTTCGGCCTGACCATTTTTCCCAACACCGCCGCCACAGCCGAAGAACTTTTCAAACAGGCAGATACCGCCGTTTACAGGGTTAAAGAAAACGGCCGCAACGGGTGCGGCTATTACGAAGAGTGCATGCAGAAGGCGGTAGAGTCGCAGCTTTCGCTGCAATCCGCTCTCCGCCATGCGCTGGCCCGGCATGAATTGCGGGTCTTCATTCAACCGCAGGTGAACTGCGACGGCATATGGACCGGCGGCGAAGCTCTTTTGCGCTGGCAGAGCGCCCAGCACGGAGCGGTATCACCCGCCGATTTCATCCCGATTGCCGAAGACACCGGATTGATCCTGCCGATCGGCGAGTTTGTTCTCAGCGAGGTCTGCAGGCTGAGTCGGTGGCTCACGGATGCCGGGCATCATCTGCGACTGGCGGTAAACGTAAGCCCGATTCAATTTCGATCTCCGAGATTTGTTCATCGCCTGCGGGCTATTCTGCGCATGACCCGGGCCAATCCGAAGCAGTTGATTGTCGAGATCACCGAAGGTACGGTGCTGGAGGATGTGGATGATTCCATCGCCAAGATCAAGGCTTTGCGTGAATTGGGCATCGACGTGTCGATTGATGATTTCGGCACGGGTTATTCTTCGCTGAGTTATCTGAAGAAACTCCCGATCAATGAATTGAAAATCGATCGGTCATTTATCAAAGATGCCCCGAAAAACCCCAACGACGCCGCCCTGATCGAAGCTATTCTTGCTGTGGCCAAACACCATAACCTGCACGTTGTTGCCGAGGGCGTGGAAACCGCCGAACAATTGGAATTTCTGCGCACCCGCGGATGTGAATCGTATCAGGGATTTTATTTCGCCAAACCGATGCCGCTCGACCAGTTCTCGCATTCGGTTTGCACCACCAGCGAAACACGTGATGCGTCCACCGAAACCTTCAGCGTCAAGGTTGTCAGCCACACGCCCGATACGATCGTTGGCCGTCAGACACTCTGATTCGCGACCTTTTCCGCTTCGCGCATCAATTGGATGGTTACCGGCTCGCACGCCATATCCATCATGCGAATACCGCGGAGCACCGCGATCTGCGACCATCCATCCTTCGGCAATCGCGCCAAGGGCATTTGTTTCAGAGCCAAAGCCTCTTGCAGCAGAATGATTGATTCCGCTGCGTTACGGTGCCCCGGAGATCCGGGTGGATAAATTCCCGGCGGAGGCAACGCGACTCGCATCTCTTCAGGTGGGGCCGGAAGCGTCTGAGCCCGGTCTATCGGCCGCCACACAACCGGCAAACCGTACGAAAACCTCATGGCATGCGGGCTTAGAATCCGCGTCTGATGATTTTTTGTTACCAGCAGAAGACATTCGATCGGATGGCGGCTGAAACGCGCCTTGTGACTGATCCCCCGCGCCATGGAAGGAGATGCCGTAATGATCACGCCACTGCCAAATGCCGCAAGTCGTTTCATTTCCGCCCGCACCGACCGGTGCATACCGCCTGATGCGTCGATCGAAATGATTCCTTCTGTCGAAAGCTGCCTTAATTGTCGGCATGCCTCCAGCAGCGGCAGATAAATGCGTGCTAGAAGGGCCGCATCGCGACGATGAAACGCGGCGGCCTCGGCGGCTTCGAGTTCGCGGCGTGCGGCGGCATACCGGCCGGCCACCAGCAACCGTTGCCCTGAATCCCACAGTTTTTCGATCCATAATTCGCCGCCTGCATCCGACCCAGCGGGGAGTTCGATGTCTGATGGTGCGCGGGACAAATTCATAACTCCGTTTCGACTTTTTATAAATCTCACCAACCGTTCGTTCATTGTGGCCTCCGCGCCGAAGTGTTGCAACCTCGCCCGGACTCGGAACGCGATTGCAAGCCGATCTGGACCGTCGCATAATCAAGGTATATGGAGCAGGTAAAAACGGAGATTATTCAAGGCGACTGCGGGAACGTTCTGGCGAACTACCCAGACGACTCCTTTGACCTTATCGTCACCTCTCCGCCCTACGCCGACCAGCGGAGAAGCACGTACGGTGGTATCCCTCCCGAGAAGTATAACGATTGGTTCATCGAGCGATCCTCGCAATTTCTTCGAGTGCTTAAGCCAACCGGCACATTCATATTGAACATTAAAGAGAAAGCCAAGGACGGCGAGCGCCACACCTACGTCCTCGAATTAATTTTAGAAATGCGAAAGCAGGGATGGCTCTGGACGGAGGAGTTCATCTGGCATAAAAAGAACTGCCATCCCGGCAAATGGCCGAACCGCTTCCGCGACGCCTGGGAGCGCTGCCTCCAGTTCAATAAGACCCGCCATTTTCACATGTATCAGGAGGCGGTGATGGTGCCAATGGGTGACTGGGCCAGAAAACGTTTGCGCAGGCTCGGCGCCAACGACGTAGTGCGACTCGACAGCCGCGTTGGATCCGGCTTTGGGAAGAACATCGCCAACTGGGTTGGGCGCGAACTGGCCTACCCCGATAACGTATTGCATTTCGCAACAGAGTGCGGAAACAAAGATCACAGCGCGGCATTCCCGCGGGCGCTGCCCGAATGGTTCATTAAACTTTTCACCGTTCCGGGCGATCTGGTGCTTGATCCGTTCGCCGGATCGGGCACTACCAATCAAGTCGCCAAGCTGCTGGGCCGAAATTCGGTAGGCATCGAAATTTCGGCCCGCTATGCCAGCGCTGCGCGACAATCGCTTGGCGACGAGGAAATAGTCCATAACGGAGGCAAACCAAGTGGGCAAACGGATCGACGACCAAATCATTCTGAAATACGTGGAGGAGCGGTTGCCGGATTTCCACGAGGCGCGACTGAAAAGCATCCAATCCATAAGCCTCGAAAAAGTGTTATCACGCAAGAATCCCTATTTGCTGAGGGCGAAGGGGCTTGAGACACCCGCGGCACTCGTCGGCGCGGTGCTTGCTGCCCACCTGTCCTCGCAGGAGGAGACGCTGCTGGGGAACTTTCTCGAGGGACTCGCCATATATCTTTGCAACTTTGTACATCGGTCGGGGCAGAAATCAACAGCGAGGGGCATTGACTTACAGTTCCAGTCAAACGGCCGACTTTACCTGGTTGCCATAAAATCCGGGCCGAACTGGGGGAACAGTTCCCAGATAAGCCAGATGGTTGAAAACTTCAAGACGGCGGGAAGGATATACCGCCAGTCGAAGGGTGCTCTGCCCATGGAGTTTATCAACGGTTGCTGCTACGGGCGCTCTACCGACAAAGGCCAGGAAAAGGGCTCGTACCGAAAGCTATGCGGCCAAAAGTTCTGGGAATTCATTACGGGGGACAGAGAGCTCTACAAGCGCATCATCGAACCCATTGGCCACCGGGCAAGGGAGCGCAACCTCCATTTTCAAGGCCGCTATGAAGAAGTAGTTGAAGGTTTTGCCCGCCAATTTCGTGAGCGATTCTGCAAAGATGGCGTTATCTCGTGGGAGGCCTTGGCGGAATTCGTGTCGGGCAGTCGCGACGAAGTGTAGCATCCTGCGACGGTACTCCGCATTTGGCAAATTCAGCGACGGCGCAATTGGCGAATCGCCCGCTTTCTTCTAACATAGTTGCTTTGGGACGGCTTGGACAAGCCTCCCGCAGGCAAGACAGACGTGATGTACCCGCCTGTAAAAAATGGTATGCAGATTTAAGAGGAGTTGAATTATGCCGCTGATGACCAGCAAACCGATGTTTGATCTCGCCTATGACGGTGGGTTCGCAATTGGGGCGTTTAACGTCAACAATATGGAACTCGCGCAGGCCATCGTGGAGGCCTGCGCCAAGGAAAGCAGCCCCTGTATCCTTCAGATATCCAAGGGCGCCCGAAAATATGCCAATATCCGTTTTCTCAAGGCAATTATTGACGCGGCGGTTGAGGAATATCCCAACCTTCCGATCTGCGTCCACTGCGACCACGGCGACACCGTGGAACTGATCAAAACCTGCATCAGTGACGGCTATACCAGCGTGATGATCGACGGCAGCCATCATCCGTTCGAGGAAAATATCCATCTGACCGCCGAAGCCGTCAAGGTGGCCCATGCGGCGGGCGTGGTGGTGGAGGCCGAACTGGGCATGCTGGGCGGGATTGAGGAAGATGTGGTGGGCCTGGATGCGGCCGAGTATGAAAAAAATGTTGAAAAATTCCTTACCGATCCCCAGCAGGCGGCGGAATTCTGCAAGCGCACCGGGCTGGATTCGCTTGCCGTCGCCATCGGCACCAGCCACGGCGCCTATAAATTCAAGCATGAAGCCAAACTTGCCTTCGGTCGCATTGAGGAAATCATGAAAACCTGCCCCGGCATACCGCTGGTCATGCACGGCAGCAGCAGCGTACCGCAGGAATTCATTGATCTGGTGAACAAGTATGGCGGTGCCATGCCCAATGCCAAGGGCGTCCCGGAAGATCAGATTTCCATGGCGGTTCGCAAATATGGCGTCTGCAAAGTCAACATCGATACCGATCTGCGCCTGGCCATGACCGCCAAGATTCGTGAAGTCTTCGCTACCAAACCGGCCGAATTCGACCCGCGTAATTATCTCGGGCCGGCCCGTGAAGCGATCGTCGGCATGGTGCGGCGCAAGCTGCACGTCCTCAACAGTGCCGGCAAAGCGGAAACAGTCATCGCCCACTGGAAAAAACTCGGTTCGCCGATGCCGACTTACTACACCCGTAAAAAGGCGGGCTGAGCAATACGGAGCCGCGTCACCATAGCGACGGATTTATTGGATGCACGCGGAGGCCGAGACTGATAGCGTCTGCCAGCGCACGACCGACAGTCCGGCCCGTACAAACGAATCAGCAAAAACACCCATCCCGGGTACTACCGAGATGGGTGTTTCCTGTTTCAATTGCGGCCGAATGGGGGTTCAGATACCCCGCATACGCCGTAGGGACAAGAAATCGACAGCAACGGGCCGAATTCCCCGCGGCAACGGGCCATACGGCCAATCGGCCAAGTTTACGAAACACCGCCACCGTGGAAAGCTGAATAACAAGCGGTCGGCGGGCACTCACGGATTATGGGCGCTGTGCCTCAATATTAATCAGTTCGCTGCGTGGCACCGGTGCGGCGCTCACTAAAGCAGCAGGCATAGTCGGTCCTGCCGCCATCATGGCCGCTGGGTGACGAATCGTCTGCGAACCGTTACCTGCGAACGCTTGAACTAGAACCAATGCAACAAGAATGCAGGACGGAAGGATAAGGAGTAATTCGCCCGCACGCACGGCTCGTCCATATGCATCTGTCTGTGACATCAGGGGATGCAAACGGTGCTGGGCCTTTCGGGCCGACGGAACTGGGCGGGTCCACTCGACCTTAAATGGAAGAGAACCCATAAAAACCTCCTTCTCAAGGAGCGATACACCCTCGCTTTAGCGTTTGCGAGAAACCACTACCTCGCATCGCACAAGCCAATACTCTCAGTACAGAGCAATTCGCATGCCACGCCGTTGGCCGTTCCTCAGAATGCCGCAATCTTTGACAAGTGCTCATCCGCTGACCATTTCTGATTCGAACGATTTATTTTCCTGCCTTTTACGTAACTATGGCGATGACGTCGCGTATAGTCATATGGTTGAGCGTGTGGCGAGTGCATAAGCACAGGGAAAGACTGAACTTTGGGAACTGATATAGATGATCCGCGTTGATGAGGCCCAAGCCAACAGATCGTCCCGCACCGAGGACGATTGGAAGCTGATATGCGTAACCGGGATGATGCGTACCGGAAGCAGCGCCCTGACGCGCGGATTGGCCTCCTTGGGGCTTGAACTCGGCAGCCAGGTACAAAAAAGTGAACAGGGCGTTAATCCAACCGGATTTTGGGAAGATGCCTGCACTTACGACGCACTGCACCGCGTTTATCGCTCGATCGGTCTCGGGGAACATATGTCGGCCGAAGCGGGGAATATCCCTCTCGACCGGTGGGACAGACCGAAGGTTCGCGCAATCGCCCGGCGGTTGGCGAGCTATCTTAAAGAGTTCCACCGCCAATCCCCAGGCCGAATATGCGCCATTAAAAATCCCAGCATCGGCCGTCTGATTCCCTTCTGGCAGCAGGTGATGGAGCAGACTCAATGCTCTGATCGTTACATCGTCACCATTCGATCACCGGCTGCCGTGGCAGCATCGTGCCGACGTGCGTGGAATTTTCCACCTGAACTCTCGTATGCCCTATGGATACAGTTCACGCTTGGCGCCATGATTCCCGCCACTCTGGGGCGCCCGACAATCGCCATCGATTATGATGAACTCATACTCGATCCTGCCGCGTCGCTGCGCCGAATTGCCCTTTGGGCCGGGATACCCTTCACGCCCGACGTTCAGGACGCAGTGAATATTTTCACCGGCAGATTTATCCGCCGGGAATTGCGTCATTTCGCCGGCTCTGACGGGATGTCCGTCCCACCACCTGCCACGCAGATGTATGAGTTGCTCAGGCAAGCCGCCAAAAGCGGCGAATCGCTTGAAACTGCACCATTTCAGTGCCGCTGGCGGGACATGGAATCGCTCGCCTCGCAATACACGAAGAATCTCCACCTGCTGGATGAGGCCAGACGCAAACCACTCGCAAAACGCCTCTACTGGCGTAGCCACAGTGCGGTAAAAGATTCCATTACCCGTCTTCAGGCCCGGGCGGCGGGGCGCCTTAAATAATCCAACGTTGGTTTTTCATCTTCATCATCCCGCAGTCGAGGTGCCCATCACCACCCTGTTGCATTGAGACTCTACGCCCCAAGCCATACACTGACAGTGGTATTTCTTTCGGGCATGGAGAATTCATGGCTTCCCGTTCACTGGGCAGGATATTGCTGGTAGAAGATGATCAGGGTGCCCGACAGGCCATTGCACAATGGCTGAAGCAGGCAGGCTACGAAGTTACATCGGTATCCGACGGACGCGAAGCGCTCGGTGCCGTCGATTCTTCGGTTCACCTGGTGATATCCGATCTATGGATGCCGAGGATGGACGGCCTGGCGCTGCTTGAAGAGGTACGCCGGCGCGAACCTGCGGCCGAGTTTGTCATGATCACCGGCAACGCAACGGTACCCAGCGCCGTGCGGGCCATGAAACTCGGTGCCTTTGACTACCTGCTCAAGACCTTCGCCCCACCGGATCTGCTCGATGTGGTGCAGCGGGCCATGGAGCACCGCCGGGTCAAACGTGAAGTCAACGAGCTGCTTCCCGGAGGAGACCGGATTCCAAAAATTGAAAATTTCATAGGCCGATCTCCCCAGATGCTGGAGATCGCACGCACCATCGAGCGGGTGGCGGCATTCAAAAGCACCGTGCTGGTGGAGGGTGAAAGCGGCACGGGAAAAGAACTCGTGGTCCGCGCGATTCATCAGCTCAGCCCCCGCATGGATAAACCCCTGATCGCCATCAACTGCGCAGCGGTACCCAGTTCTCTC
This sequence comes from Planctomycetota bacterium, assembly GCA_021827645.1. Taxonomy (GTDB): domain Bacteria; phylum Planctomycetota; class Phycisphaerae; order WQYP01; family WQYP01; genus JAJZGD01. Next base: position 19,994 of record JAKAVA010000092.1, on the reverse strand, counting down.
ATGGAAAGCGAACTCTTCGGTCATGAGCGCGGCGCCTTCACCGGTGCCAATGAACGCACCAGCGGCTATTTTGAGGCGGCCAGTGGAGGTACTCTTTTTATCGATGAGGTCGGTGAATTGGAGGCCGGCGTTCAGGCCAAGCTGCTGCGCGTTCTGGAATCCGGTATGGTGACAGCCGTCGGATCCACCCGGGAACGGGCTATCGATGTGCGCGTCTTAGCGGCCACCAATGCGGATCTCGCCGCCCTGGTGGAGAGCCGCCGCTTTCGGGCTGATCTCTTTTATCGACTTAATGTCGTGAGAATCAAATTGCCTCCGCTGCGCGAAAGAATCGAGGACATCCCACTGCTGGTGGAATCCCTCACGCAGCGCCTCTGCACTGAACACGGATTGCCTGCCAGGTCGGTGAGTCCGGACTTCATCTCGGCATTACAGCAATATTCGTGGCCCGGGAATATCCGCGAACTGCGAAATCTTCTGGAAAGCCTCCTGGTTCTGGAACAAAAGCCGGAATTGCAGGCTGCAGACCTTCCCCCCCACATCCGTCAGGCCAGACCCGACCACACACTGAATCTGGAAGGCGCCGAACGCGAGGCGATTGAACGAGCCCTGCGGACACAATCGGGCGATCGGGCTGCCGCCGCAGAGCAATTGGGAATCAGCGTTCGGACACTTTATCGTAAAATGGCCAAGTACGGGTTGGATTGAATGGGCGGCATCTTCCTTCTAAGATTTACCGTTGGGCTAACGCCCGCAGGGCCGGCAGAGGTTGAAAACAGTCATGCACAACAATCGCATCTATCTTGATAACGCCGCAACAAGCTATCCCAAGCCTCCGAGCGTCATGGAGGCCATGGTGGATTACGCCCGCGACTGCGGGGCCTCCGCAGGCCGCGGGGCCTACGCGGAGGCGCAAATGTCGGCCAGCGTCCTTCGCTCATGCCGCGAAAAACTTAACCGACTTTTCAATGGCGCAAACCCTGATCATTTCATCTTCACTCTCAACTGTACCGACGCCCTGAATCTGGCCATTCATGGCTACCTGCGGCCGGGGGATCATGCCATCTGTACCGCTATGGATCATAACAGTATCCTGCGCCCGTTGAATGAGCTCTCGGCCCGGGGCGATATCCAAGTGACTCGCGTTCCCGCCGATTCCGCAACCGGCATCGTCGATCCAAATCATATGGAGGCGGCCATCCGGCCCCATACGCGCCTGATCTGCGCCGGCCACGGCAGCAACGTCACCGGTACGGTGCAGGCGATTCATCGCATCGGAGAGATCGCGAAGCGGCACAACATCGCATTTCTCGTAGATGCGGCACAAACTGCCGGCCATCTCCCCATCGATGTCCAGACTGACGCTATCGATTTTCTCGCTGCACCCGGCCATAAAGGTTTATTGGGCCCTCTGGGCACTGGCTTTTTGTATATCCGCCCGGGCCGGGAGAATGAACTTGATACACTTCGACAGGGTGGAACCGGGTCGGTATCCGACCAAGACACCCAGCCAACCTTTATCCCCGATAAATTTGAAGCCGGTTCGCACAACGCCCTTGGAATTGCGGGGCTTTCGGCCGGCTTGGATTACATCCTGCAGCGCGGAATCGCATCGCTCAGTGAGCATCAGCGGGCACTGAGCGGCACATTCATTGAAGGGATTGAAAACGTGGAGGGCCTGAGAATTCTCGGCCCGCAGGGCGTCGCTCACCGGGTTGCGGTATTCAGCGTGCAGATCAACGGTATGGCGCCGATGGAATTGGCGGCCGCACTGGAAAAGGACTTTGGCATCCTCACCCGCGCCGGACTGCACTGCGCCCCCGGGGCGCACGCAACGATGGGTTCAAATGTCGCAACCGATCTGATACCGGATGTCGGCACCACCCGCCTCAGCTTTGGTGCTTTCAACACGCTCAATGAAGCGCAGTATGCCGCTGACGCACTCTCCGCCATCGCTTTGGCGGCGCCGGTCAGCCGATAAAATGAAATCTGGAATACTTGACGAAATTCCCGTCAGAGGCCGAACCGCCGGGCAAAGAAGCGAATTTATTCAGCCTTTGCTTCCGCGGCGGTGAGTTTCTGACGTGTGGGGGCAACATCCACAAGCTGAACAATGGCGATATCTCCGGCATCGCCGATACGCCATTTGGCGGTTTTGACGATCCGCGTATAACCACCGGATCGTCCGGCGCACTTCGGTGCCACATCCTTGAACAGCTTCTGCACCACCGAATCATCCAGCAATATGTCCTGGTCCTTAGGATCGGTCATGAGCCGATCCCGCAGTCGCGCAATCACCAAACGTCGGGATGCAAGGGTGTTTTTCTTTGCCAATGTGATGAGCGGTTCAACAAACCGAACCAGTTCCTTGGCTTTGGGTAGCGTGGTCTTAACCTGCCCGTGCTCAATCAGCGACTGAGCGAGATTTCGCAGCATGGCGGTGCGATGAGCAGCCGTTCTTGAGAGCCGACGACCAGTAACACGATGACGCATGATAACCTCGATTTTGCTTTACAGATCGGGCAAAAACGCCCGGTCGCACATATATCCCAGCCGATACTTCCGGGTTATGCACCCGGAGGAACAATCAATTTGCGGCAGATGCGGAGGAATCCTCCACCTCGCCACCCTCATCAATATCGTCCGGAACATCCATGCCCAGTGACAGGCCATGTTCCGAAAGCTTACGCCGTACTTCGCGAAGCGATGTTTTGCCGAAACTTCGAACCTTCAGCAATTCGCCTTCCGTTAAGCGCACCAGATCGCCGATGGTATGAATCCGGGATGATTCCAGACAATTCGCCGCCCGGATGGAAAGATCCAGTGCTGAGAGCGGCTGTTTGAGTTTGTCAGCCAATTCATCATTAAACACGGCCGGTGCCGTTGGTTCATCCACTTCAACCGGGACATCGACCAGATCGCCAAGGTCAAATTTCTGCAGGAAGGCGTTAAGGTGTTTACGCAGGATTTTAGCCGCCTCCACCAAGGCCAATTCCGGACTGATGGTGCCGTTGGTCCAGATTTCCATGATGAGACGATCATAATTGGTCTTCTGGCCTACACGGGTATCTTCGGTCTTGTAGCGCACGCGCGTGACCGGGCTGTAGACCGAATCAATCGGAATGACGCCGATGATCTGCTCGTCCGGGGCGTTCTCCGCCGCCATGACAAAGCCCCGCCCCTTATGTATTTCCAATTCCATGTCAAACACCTGATCGCCGGTGAGGGTGGCAATGACCAGGTCTTTGTTGTGAACGTTGATTGAAGCATCACCTTGAAGATCAGCCCCGGTAACGGTTCCGGGCCCCTGTTTGCGGACGCTCAGTTTTCGTGGCTCATCCCCATCCAGCGAAATGATCAGGCTCTTAACGTTGAGGATGATGTCCGTCACATCTTCTACGACACCCGGCAGTTGCGCAAATTCATGCTCTGCACCCGAAATGCGAACACTCACAGCCGCCGCCCCTTCCAGGGAGCTCAGCAGGATGCGCCGCAGTGAATTACCGACGGTTGTGCCGAAACCGCGTTCAAAGGGTTCAACGATAAATTTACCGTAGGTGGATGAATGGACCGCATGATCCGCTTCAACTTTAGTGGGCAATTCCAGCCCGCGCCAACGCATACGCATAGCCTATACTCCAGAAAGCATCCGACGTCGGATTATCGCCACAAGGCATCTGTCACAACGACGGAACACATATCAAAATTCACTTTGAGATCATCAGGACTTCCGCGCCCCGCCTCTCTATCTCCCGGACGGATTGACCATCCTCGCCGCCAGAAAATCCCGCGATGAAAAAAATTAAACCCGCCGCTTCTTCGGCGGACGGCACCCATTATGCGGCAGCGGGGTATTATCTTCGATGGAGGTTATTTTCATACCGCTTGCCTGCAGGGCGGTGATGGCGGATTCGCGACCCGATCCCGGGCCATTGACCCGCACTTCCAGTTCCAGCACACCGAATTTTTTCGCCTTTGACGCGCAGTTTTCAGCCGCCCGAGTCGCGGCAAACGGCGTGCTTTTCCGTGCACCCTTAAAACCCACCGTCCCGGCGGAATCCCACGCCAAGGTTTCACCATTGATATCGGTAATGGTAACCTGCGTGTTGTTGAAACTGGCGCGGATGTGGGCAATGCCACGAAGGACATTTCGACGAACTTTTTTCTTGGTAGTTTTTGCCATGAATAACCTCTGGATACCCTGCCTGATGTAACCGAGCGGCCGACATCCCGCCGACCGCATGAATCATTCCACTAGCCCATTAGCCGTGAAGTTCCTTCACGCCCTTCTTGCCGGCAACAGTCTTACGCGGTCCCTTGCGGGTCCGGGCGTTTGATCGGGTACGCTGTCCGCGTGTGGGCAGGCTGCGGCGGTGCCGTGATCCACGATACGACTGTATGTCTTTCAAGCGGGCGATATTCAACTGAATCTGCCGCCGCAGTGCACCCTCAACCACAAAGCTGCGGTCGATGATGTTCGTGATCCGCGCAACTTCATCTTCCGTCAGCTCACGGGCACGCTTCTGCAGATCAATATTCGCTTCTTTGAGAATCTCAACCGCGTTTACCGGTCCGATGCCGTAAACGTAACGAAGACTGATCCGAACGGGCTTATCAGCCGGAATATCCACACCTGCAATACGGGGCATATCGTTTCCTTACATTGGCTTAAAATCTGAGCCGAACACCCGGCTGAACTCAACCCTGCCGCTGTTTATGGCGGGCATCGGCTTTACAGACAACGCGCAAAACGCCGCCCCGCCGCACCACCACACAGTGCTCACAAATACGTTTGACACTCGACCGAACTTTCATGACAAATCTCCTACCGACGGCGGATTTACCATCCCGCCGACTCGCAAACCAATTAGTATACCCATCTGCAGGCAAAATGCCAGCCCCACACCCGCCACTTTTGGAGGCGGGCGAGCACCGAAAAACTCAGTTTCGGGTAATGATCCGTCCCCGCGATAAATCGTACGGCGAAAGCTCGACCGTCACCTTATCACCCGGAAGAATCCGGATGTAGTTGACCCGCATCTTTCCCGAGATGTGGGCCAGCAACATATGGCCGTTCTCCAGCTTCACTCGAAACATCGCGTTGGGTAACGCTTCAGAAACCACCGCTTCCAAGCGTATCGCATCTTCCTTGGGCATTAAATTCTCACCGAAAAACCACTCTCAAACCGGCAGCCAATTCCATATCTTCATGACCCGACCGCCCTTCCATCACCGACAATACGCCATCCACCTTGAACACCAAGGCCAGGCTGTTATCGGCTTAGAGCTCCATCCGAACACTTCATTATGCGATTTTATGACCCATCTGTCAATACTTCGCAGCCGTCGGCCGTAACCGCAATCGTGTGCTCAACGTGTGCTGCCGACGTCGAATCTTTGCTTAATACCGTCCACCCATCCTCCAACACCACAACATCCGGTTTGCCTATGATTACCATCGGCTCCACCGCCAGCGTCATACCCTTCTGAAGGTAAAAATCGCCCGACCGCTCCAATTCACGCGAGAAGAAATTCGGCACCTTGGGCTCCTCGTGCATCCGGCGACCGATTCCGTGACCGACAAATTCCCGCACACATGAAAATCCATTCGATTCCACATGATGTTGCATCGGTTTAGCGATATCGCTCCACCGCCGGCCCGGTCGAATCAACGATATGGCAAGTTGCAGCGTCTCATACGCGACACGGATCAGTTTTGCAGCCTCGGCCGATGGCTCTCCGATTGCAATCGTGATGGCGGAATCTCCGCACCACCCCCCCAGCCGTAACCCGCAATCAATACTGACGATATCGCCGGTGTTTAACTTTCTTGGGCCGGGTATTCCGTGAACCACCTCATCATTCACACTGATGCAGGTATTGCCTGGAAACCCTTTGCCGGGCTGATAGGTCGGATAATTTTTGAACAACCCCTCGGCACCTGCCCGCGACCAGGTCTCCAGCGCGAGCTGATCCAGCTCGGCGGTTGTCATACCCGGCTTGGCCGCTGCCGCACACGTGGCCAGAGTCTGATGCACAATCCTTCCCACGCGGCGCATCAGGTCAATTTCATCCCGGCTTTTGATTGAAATGCTCATATGCTTCGCCCCTGATTGCGATGACATCCTGTTACGCTGCTGAAGAACCCCGCATATCCGGCTGCGAGAGTCGGGCTTCAATCTGCACCCACACATCATCAACAGATCCCGACGCGTCAACTTTCCACAATAAACCCGCCTGTCGATAGTAATCCAGCAGCGGGGTGACGGTCTGGCGGTAGGTATCGATTCGGGTGCGGACGACGGCCGGCATATCATCCGGTCGGATTACCAACCTCGCCCCGTCGTGATCGCAAATCCCTTCACGTTGCGGTGGCATGAGGTCGACATGGTATACACTCAGGCAAACCGGGCATACCCGTCGACCTTCAAATCGTCTGGAAAGCACGGCCGGATCAACAGCCAGATCGATCACCAACGATAACGTACGATTCATCTCCGCCAAAAATTCAGTCAGGGCCGTCGCCTGCGATAATGTGCGTGGAAACCCGTCGAGTACAAAACCCTGCTTGGCGATAGACGCCAGCTTGTTACGAATGATCCCCAACATCAGCTCATCAGGGACAAAACGCCCACTGTCGATGTAATCACGTATCTTCTGACCTTCGGGAGTTTTCTTCAGCTTTTCCGCCCGAAGCAGATCGCCGCTTGAGAAATGCAGCAACCCAAAAGCATCACATATCCGTGCTGCCTGCGTGCCCTTGCCCGCTCCAGGTGGGCCGAGCAATGCGAGCCTCATGCTGCAGACTCACGAACATCACCACCCAACGGCGGCCCCTTGGTTCGCCTCCGCGGAGCCGGTACCCCGGATGGACCATCCGTCAGCCCGCCGTAATTCCGCATGACAAGATTCGCCTCCACTCGGTTTATAAAATCCAGCATCACGCTTACGGTAATCAGCAGTCCGGTTCCACCAAGGAACTGCGTGATCATGAAATTGATCCCAAGGTAATTCGATACAACGGTCGGCACCAAGGCAATCACCGCCAGAAACGCCGCGCCGCAATAGGTAACCCGCGACATCACATTTTCAAGATATTCCGCTGTGCGTTTACCCGGCCGCAATCCCTTGATGAAACTGCCGTAATCCTGAAGCTGTTCCGCCATTTCCTTCGGCTGGAACTGTACCGTATTCCAGAAATAGGAGAAGAAGAAGATCATCGCCACGTATGCCACAATATAGAAAAACGCGCCGATCTGAATACTCTCAACCAATATCTGAAACCACGCATAGCGGCCGAAATGTTCCGTAAAGAACCCCAACTGAAGCACAACCGAGGGTATCAACATCAGTGAACTGGCAAAAATGATGGGCATCACGCCACCATGGTTCACCCGCAGCGGGAGGTATTGAAGCTGCCCGCCGTAGACGCGGTTACCACGGACATGCTTGGCCTGTTGGATCGCGATTCGCCGCTGCGCCTGCTCCAAAATCACGGCTCCGGCTGAAACACACACAAATGCCGCGGCCAGAAACAGCATGGTGCCGATTCCATAGCGGTGCACGGCGCTGCCGCCCAGATGAAAAGTGGAGTGGCTCCAAAGATCGCTGATCGCCGAGGGAATTCTCGATACAATACCGGCCATAATGATCAGCGAAACGCCGTTGCCGATCCCGTAGGCGTCAATCTGTTCCCCCAGCCACATCAGAAAAATACTTCCGGCTGTCAGGGCACAGATACCCGTCACCCAAAAGAGGAAAAGGTGGTTATAGAAGACGGATTTATAAAGAAATCCATGAGGATGACTTGGCGAACTTGTTGTTAAATACCGCAGCCATACAAACGATTGAATCACGCAGAGTCCGACCGTCGCGTAGCGTGTCCATTCGTTGATTTTCCTCATGCCCGGCTCACCTTCCTTCTGGAGTTTCTCCAATGAAGGAACCACCGTACCGAGCAATTGAAAGATAATAGCCGCACTGATGTACGGCATGATACCCAGGCCAAACAGCGTGCTGTACCCAAGGCCGCCGCCGGAAAACAGGCTCAGATAATTGGATATCTGCCCCACCGCACTGCTGCTGTTGTTATTTACAAACTGCGAGACCATCTGCGTATCAACGCCCGGCAGGGGCACATAAAAGCCGATGCGATAGACACACAACATGCCAATGGTGAAAAGAAGCTTAGTTCGCAACTCGGGGATTTTGAAAATATTGGCCAGTGTGCGGAACAACGTTATACCTCGTCCTACGTCGCGATCAATCTTCAGGCAGCGACGGTTTGTATCATGAGCACCTTATGAGTCTGCCAAACCAGTAAAAATCGCTGGCCAAGCAAAGCCCTCCGGCTGCACCCGACCGCGCCGACACCGACAGGGGAAGCAGAACTCCCCGCGTCAGAATCCCCGAGCCCACCATAATACACCGGGCGGCGCCCTGATAAAAGCCGCAAGACATACCGGTCGTCAAGCTGCGAATCCATGAGGCAGCAAGCCGGGATAACAGGCTTTGGCAGTCGTCGGACCGGAGAGTCCGTCGGAGAAATTTGGCACTCCGCCGCTCCCCCGTGGCCTCCGATACTCCAATCAGGCTTTTCGCGGCTTAAATTTGCCCGTTTTTGGGTCCACTTTGGACTTATTACGATCCAATTCAAGCAGTTCAATCGATCCACCAACTGCGGTAATCTTTTTGGAAGCCTGCGCCGAAATTTTCTGGGCCACGACCTTCAATTTAAGCGTCAGTTCCCCATCACCGAGGATTTTTACCGGTAGCTTTTCATCGCGAACCAGATGCTTTTCAATCAGTGTGGAAACATCCACCGTCTGGCCATCAGCAAAATGACGGTTCAGATCACCAACATTCACGATGCTGAACTTCTGCGCAAAGTAGTTATTGTTGAAGCCGCGCTTGGGAAGACGTCGAAACAGCGGTAGATTTCCACCCTCGCTGCCGAAAGCAGGCCCGCCGCCCGCACGGGAATAACTTCCCTTCGTGCCGCGACCGGACGTTTTCCCATGACCGCTGCTCTCACCGCGTCCCACACGCTTGCGCTTTTTATGGGCGCCGGCTTTTTCCGTTATTTCATGAATCATCATCGTGATGTTACTCCAAAGTTAAGCGGTTTAAGCCGCACCTTACTGCAGCGGCATGCCGCGGTCTTTTTCAATGGACTCGCGCGTCCGAAGCGACTCCAGCGCCGCCAGTGTCGCCTTGCAGAGATTTTTCTTGTTCGTCGATCCGTACGCCTTGGTAAGTACATCGCGGATACCTACAAGCTCCAGCAGAGGACGCACAAAGCGGCCTGCCTTCACACCCGTTCCCGGGCGGGCTGGAACCAACTTGATGCGGCTGGCACCGAATCGGCCCAGAACTTCATGCGGAATCGTTCCACCTTCCAACGACACCGTGATCATATTTTTACGCGCGTCTTTGGTGGCTTTTTCAACGGCGGCCGGTACTTCCTTCGCCTTGGCATAACCCAGACCGATGCGTCCGCTCCGATCGCCTGATGCGACCAATGCCTCAAACGAAAAGTTTTTGCCACCCTTAACCACCTTCGCACTGCGGAATACACCGACCGTGCTGGAGTCAAAGCCGCGTTCTTCATCCATGGGTTGCCGATCTGTCATAGCTTATCCTGAAAAAATGAAATCCATTCAGCGGCCGGAACACTTCCGCCGGCATGCCGAAGGCCTACCCTTAAAACTGCAAACCACCTTCACGTGCCGCATCAGCCAGCGCCTTGATGCGACCGTGATATTTGTATCCGCCACGATCAAACGCCACCTGTTTGATCCCCTTTTCAACAGCCCTCTGCGCAATCTGCCGACCGATCTGCTGAGCGGCAGTCACATTTCCGCCATGCTTGGCCCCGGCGCGGAATGTTTTTTCGGCCGAACTCGCCGCCACCAGAGTCACACCGGCGCTGTCGTCGATGATCTGGGCGTAGATATTTTTAATGGACCGGAATACCCGCAGACGCGGACGTTCCGAAGTGCCTCGCACCAAACCCTTCATCCGCGCCTTGCGTCGCTTCTGTCGAACCAATTTCACTTTATGCATCGAACTCATGATTCACAATCCCATCATAAATGCAGCGTCCATCCGCCGCACAACCTGTCGAACCGGTAATGAATGATTCTTACTTGGCACCGGCACCGGCAAACTGTTTGCCCGCCTTGCGCTTCACCACTTCGCCCACATAGCGAATTCCCTTGCCCAGATACGGTTCCGGCTTGCGGGTGCTGCGGACATCGGCGGCAAACTGTCCGACGAGCTGCTTATCAATTCCGCTGATGTTGACCCGGGTTCCCTGGCCTTCCAGTTTCACCGTCAATCCATCCGGAACCGCATGCGTGATTTGATTCGCGAATCCCACCGAGAGCACCAGCGACTTACCCTGAAGTTCCGCTTTGTAACCGACGCCTTGAATTTCAAGCTCGGCGGTATAGCCGTCGGTCACTCCCTTGATCATATTGGCCAGCAGCGCCCGCGTAAGCCCGTGCACAGCCCGGCTGATTTTCTCGTCGCTGACCCGTTCCACCACCACCTGTTTCCCCTTGGCGGGCGCCGGCGCGTCAACAACCGAAACACGGGCATTGGCATGATGCTCCAAGGTCAGCTTCCCCTTGGGACCTTCAACGGTAATGGTGCGCCCCTGAAGATCTACCTTCACATTCGATGGCAAAGCAATGGGCTTTTTTCCAATTCGACTCATAACGACCTCTTGTGGTTCATGCCGCTTCCAGCGGCCGATGACTCATTAACAACTCGCAGTTTCTGTCCCGTCATACTCCTGCCTGGCAAACCCCTGATCAACTGATCGTCGCCAGCAATTCGCCGCCAATATTCTGCTGCCGTGCCTGACGATCGCTCAAAACGCCCCGGCTCGTCGAAAGCACCGAGATTCCCATTCCGTTGAGTATCCGCGGAAATTCCTTCACGCTGCGATAAATGCGGCAACCCGGCTTGCTCACGCGGTCGACATGACGGATGAGCGATTGACCATCAATCGTGTACTTGATGGTGATGCGGATCAATCCCTGGCGGGTGCCGTCATCGAGTACATGATAATTTTCAATGTACCCTTCTTCCTTGAGGACTTTCGCAATGCCTTCGCAAATGCGCGAATTTTTTACGTCCACCGTCTTGTGTCGGGCATGAGCTGCATTTCGAATTCGGGTAAGCATGTCCGCGATTGTGTCGGTCATGTTTGTCTTCTTCGCTTTCCGGTCAGGTTTATTAACCCGTCCAATTCAATCAAAATCCGCCTGATAACAGGCTATTCCATCCAAGACGATCACCAGGAGGCTTTTTTGAGTCCCGGTATCTTCCCTTCCAGGGCCAATTGCCGAAGCATTAATCGCGACATCCGAAACTTCCGGTAATAGCCGCGCCGACGCCCGGTAAGCTCGCAGCGGTTCGCCACCCGCGTGGGGCTCGCATCGCGTGGAAGCATGGAAAGTTCCAAATAGTTCTTTTCCTTTTTGAGCCGCTTCCGCACTTCCGCATATTTGGCGACCGTCTCTTTACGCTTCTGATACCGCAATTTCCATGCTTTAGTTGACATACATACTCACTTAATTGGCAACAAATCCATATCCGGCCGCACTCTGCGGCTCAACTTTACCCGCTTACCCGGCCTTCCGTGCGGCCGATTTATCAGCCGCCTGATCCCGCGTGAACGGCATGCCCAAGTGCTGCAGGAGCGCGTGGCCGGCGACATTATTTTCCGCCGTCGTCACGATGGTGATGTTCAACCCTTGATGGAACGTCACCTGATCGCCGTGCACTTCAGGGAATACCGACTGTTCCGTGAGGCCCAAATTATAATTACCCCGCCCGTCAAATGCTTTCGGGTTCAGCCCACGGAAGTCCTTAACACGCGGAATGGCCAGATAAATCAGCCGATCGAGAAATTCCCACATCTTCTGCCCACGAAGGGTTACCTTCACGCCGATTTCCATTCCCTGACGGAGTTTGAAATTCGACACACTCTTGCGAGCCTGACAGATGACCGCCTTCTGTCCGGAGATGGCCGTAAGCTCTTTTACCGCCGCTTCGAGCCGCGGCTTTTCAGTAATCGCCTTACCCAGCCCCATGTTGATCACCACTTTGGTAATCCGCGGAATCTCCAGACGATTTTTGCAGCCGAGTTCCTTGCCCAGTTGCGGTGCAATTTCTTCAAGATACCGCTTATAAAGACGGGGAACATACCCCTGCGGAAACTTGATCTCTTCTGCCGGCGGAGCATCTTTTGCCCGCGACCGGCCCGAATCGCCCGACTTGGCGCGGTCGGCTTTAGCCGCAGCCGCATGCTCTGCCTTCTTCGCCGCTTTAGCCGCTTTTTCCGCCTCGATCTGCTCGGGCGTACGCTGCGATTTGGGCTTTGATTCTTTTTCCTGTTTTGCCATTTTCAACTGACCTCATGAAGAGTCGGCGATTAACCCGGGGCGCTTACACGCCCGGTTCAGGCCTTGCCGACTACGCTCAATTCCTTACCTTTGCTGCTGGTACGAACCTTCAAACCATCGCGGTATCCAATTTTAACCCGTGTACCTCGGCCCGTTTCCGGATCAATCGGTTGCACTTTGCTGACATGAATAGGCGCCGGTTTTTGAATCCGACCCCCTTTGCGGTTCTGCTGGGTGGGCTTGATGTGCTTCCACACAACGTTCACCCCTTCCACCACCACCCGCTGCTTGTCGGGCAATACCGAGAGGACTTTACCGGTCTTTCCACGCTCGTTGCCCGACCGGACGATTACCAAGTCATCTTTTCTTATACGTGCTGCCATTGATCTAACCTCATATCTTCACGATCGCATCTGGTATCCGGGATGCCCCGGGCCACCCGATCGAGAATGACTTCACACCACTTCGCTGGCCAGAGACACAATCTTCATAAAGTTCTTTTCCCGCAGTTCTCTGGCGACCGCACCGAAAATACGGGTGCCCCGCGGGCTCCCCTCCGCATCAACAATAACCGCCGCGTTGCGATCAAACCGAACGTAACTGCCGTCCGCCCGGCGAATCGGCTGCTTCGTCCGCACAATGACGGCTTTGGCCACTTCGCCCTGTTTCACATCCCCGTTGGGAAGGGCTTTTTTAACGGCCACCACAATCAAATCCCCGACGCCGGCTGTTTTTCGCGTAAATTTTCCCCGCGCCGATGAGCCGCCGAGCACCTTAATGCACATCACCTGCTTGGCACCTGTATTGTCGGCTACATCAAGCCGGGTTTGCTGCTGAATCATATCTTCACCTGATCCTCAAAACATTCGCCTGCTCGTGGCAGGCCCCATCCGCCGGGAATAAATTATGCCCCGGCCGTTTCCTGACTCGGCTGCTCGGAGGCCTTATCCGCCTTTGGCTTTTCGAACATCTGCGATGCCTCGCCGGACAGAATGGACGTATCAATCTGCGCCGCACGGGTGACGATCCGCACAAGACGATAAGTTTTGGTCTTGCTGAACGGACGGCACGCCATGACTTCCACATGGTCTCCGACCCGGCTTTCATTATTTTCGTCATGCACATGCAGCACCGTCTGCCGCTTGACGTATTTGTTGTACTTGGAATGCCGGGAGAGATATTCAAATACAACTTTGCGCGTCTTGCTTACCCGATCACCGGTAACAATACCGATAATACGCGGCCGAAGACGACGCTTCGAAGAACCGGAACCCGTGGAACTTTCAGTCATAACCATTATCGCCTCAATACCCATTCAATTCAGTTTGACTTTACGCTGCCGGCAAGCTCATGCCTGCGGATCAATGTCTCAACACGCGCCACTTCGCGACGGTTCTTTTTGAACTGCGAAAGATCCGAAACCTTATCGCCCGCCTTCTGGCTTCGCAGTTCCAGGAGCTTCCGGCGCAATTCCGCACTCCGAAGCCGCAACTGCTCCAAGTCCAGCTTATTAAGCTCATCCAGCATCTGTTTACGCTTTACAGCCATTTTTTTCCTCTTGCCTGTACCGGCCGCACGGACCGGAGCAACCATTTATTCCTCAATATCCTTACAGGGTGTGACGACGACGGACAAATCGGCATCGCACCGGCATCTTGGCCGCCGCACGCGCAAATGCCCGCTTGGCCGCCACCTCATCGACTCCACCCACCTCATAGAGGATCGTGCCGGGCTTCACTTCGGCGGCCCAGAATTCCGGCTCACCCTTACCGGTACCCATACGGGTTTCCAGCGGTTTCTTCGAAAAACTCTTATGCGGGAAGATGCGAATGTACACGCGACCTTCCCGGGCAAGCTGGTGTGAAATCACCATACGGCCGGCTTCAATCTGCCGCCCGTTAAGACGCCCCGGCTCCAGCGACTGGAGAGCATATTCGCCGAAACTGATGCGGTTGCCGCGAGTCGCGTTCCCCTTCATGGTACCGCGCTGCTGCTTACGCCATTTAACTCTTGCTGGCATCATGGCCATGGCTTTAACTCCTCAATTCGGCGGCTTGATCCGTTACTTTTAGCCGCTCACCGTTATTGCCGCACGCCTTACGCTGCGGACAATTTTTTGTGCCTGAGGCACACTTCATTGCGACCCCAACGGTCGCAGCCGATATTACCGCCGCCGGGGACGACGCGGACCGCCACGGGCCGCCTGTCCTGCAGCCTCGGCACGGGCTTCAATGTCCGCATAAAGACCACGGTATATCCACACTTTTATGCCGATCACACCAAACGGCGTATTGCAATGCACCAGACCGTAGGAAATATCGGCCTGCAGCGTGTGAAGCGGAATGCTGCCCACAATCTGCTTTTCAACACGGGCGATTTCCGCCCCGCCGATTCGACCGCCGATCTGGATTTTGATCCCCAGAGCACCGGCATTCATCGCCGCCTCGGCCTTTTGCTTCATCACGCGCCGAAAGGCAGCTCGCTTTTTCAATTGCTCAGCAATTCCATCCGCCACCAGTCGAGCGTTGAGATCCGGATTGCCGATATCGACCGTTTCAATCTTCACCTTCCGCTGGGTCAGGTCTTCCAATTCTTTGGTAAGGCGATTGATTTCCTCACCCTTGGAACCGATCACCACACCCGGACGGCCGGTATGCAGGATGATGCGGAGTTCTTCGCGGGTGCGTTCAATTTCAATACGCGAAATCGCGGCATAATTACCAGTTGGCCGATTGAGCGTGCGAATCGGACGCGGCGCCGGTTTTGCAGGAGCGGCCGCGGCAGCTTCGCCTCCCTCACCGGCGGGCGCTGCAGCCGGAGCAGCCGGTTCCGCCGCCTTGGCTTTGGGCGGTCGCACCGTTGAGGGACCACCGTTGAGCCGGGATTCAATGTACTCGCGGATTTTGTGATCCTCCACCAGCAGCTCGCCAAAGAGCCGCTTGGGTGCGAACCACCGGCTGGACCACCCCTCGGTGATACCGGTCCGAAAACCGACTGGACTGACTTTCTGACCCATAGAAAACCTCAAAAAAGCCCACTTAACGGGCGACGGTCTCAAGACCGCCTTCTGTTACGCAGCTTTCGCCGCTTTACTTCGCTTCTTCCCGGCCTTGGCTTCCTTCACCTTGGCCGCACCTTCATCTACCGTCACCGTGATGTGACTCGTGCGCTTCATGATGGCGTAACTTTTACCCCGATCCTTCGGCATGAAACGTTTAATGATCGGGCCGCCATCACAGTACGTCGCGCTCACATAAAGATCAGCGACATCCGCCCCGCCTTCATCGGCGTTGGCAATCGCCGTTTTGAGAACCTTGGCCACCATGATCGCCGCACGTTTCTTGGAAAAGCTCAACACCGAAAGCGCTTCCTGAACCGATTTCCCACGGATCAAGTCCGTCAGAAGGCGGGCCTTCCGCGGAGAAATTCTTGCATATCGCCATGTTGATGTATACATAAATCAACCTCAACTCTAATCAGCCGCCCATCGGCCCATTTCGCCGGGCACCCAACCGGGCCACCCGCATTCCGCGGTCTTATCAGGCCGTCTCTTTCTTCACCATGGTGTGCCCCTTGAATGTCCGCGTGGGGGCAAATTCACCAAGCTTGTGGCCTACCATGTCTTCCGTGACAAACACCCGGATGTGCTGCCGACCATTATGCACCATGAAGGTGTGACCGACAAATTCCGGGATCACCGTACTCGCCCGCGACCACGTTTTGATCGGGTCTTTCTTCCGCGACTCGTTCAGCCGGTTCACCTTTTCCAACAGGTGGTACGCCACAAACGGGCCTTTTTTTGAACTGCGACTCATGAATACCTCAGAGTGTTTATCCAGACACACCCGGCCGACATCATCCGCCGCACCGGGCAACAATCAACGCCACCATCAACGCCGACGCAAGACCGATTCACCATAACGCACCGTCATGCGGCGACGAATAATTTTGTCCGACGAATTCTTTCGCGGGTTGCGCGTCTTGCCACCCTTGGCCGGAACGCCCCACTTGCTGACCGGGTGCCGACCGCCGCCTGAACGCCCCTCACCACCACCCAGCGGATGGCTTACCGGGTTCTGAGCCACACCACGCACCGTCGGGCGAATGCCCCGGTGCCTCGTCCGACCGGCCTTCCCCCACCGGATATTGGCCCAATCCGGATTGCCGATCTGACCGATCGTCGCCCGGCAGTGCCAATTCAACTGCCGAATTTCACCCGATGGCAACTGAACCGTCGCCAGTCCGTTGTCCTTACCGATCAACCGGGCCACGCCGCCCGCACTTCGCACCAGACTGCCCCCTTTACCCGGGACCGCCTCGATGTTATGAATTTCAATACCCGTCGGCACCACTTCCAGCGGCATCGCGTTGCCCGGCGTCTTTTCGATGTTGGTTTGCGTGCCGCTTTCCACAATGTCGCCGACCTTCAGCCCCTGCGGTGCGAGAATATATCGCTTTTCACCATCCGCATACGACAGCAAGGCGATGAACGCGGTGCGATTGGGATCATATTCAATCGATTCTACCGTGGCTTTGATGCCGTCCTTGTTCCGCTTGAAGTCAATCTTCCGATACTGCTGCTTGTGACCGCCGCCGATATGACGGCAGGTGATCCAGCCCCGATGATTGCGACCACCCGTTTTTTTCTTCGGTTCCAGCAGCGATTTTTCCGGTGTGCTGCGGGTGATTTCCGTAAACGCATTCACCGACGAAAAACGCCGTCCGGCGGTTACAGGTTTATATTGTCTGATCGGCATAAGGCACTCACCATTCCATCTGATTCAAAAAGCCCGGATCGGCCGGGCGACGATTAATAAATTTCCAGCTTATGATCGCCGTGCACCTTGACAATCGCCTTCTTCCACGAGGGCGTCGTTTTCTCGCCTTTCCGCGTGCGTTTCGGTTTGCCCGGCAGCACAATCGTGCGGACATCATCCACCTTCACTTTGTATATCTCCTCCACCGCCCGGCGAATCTGCTCTTTATCGGCCCGCTTGTCCACTTCAAAGCTGTAGGCATTGAATCGTTCGCCGTAGTGATAACTCTTTTCAGATATCAGCGGGCGCTTGATGATGTCGGTTGCTGTCAATTCCATAGTCATTCCTCATTGCGGCTCATCGGCCGAATCCTCATGCACCGGTTGCGCCGGCGTTTTTGACCGGCGATTTCAAAAGCGTCTCCATCGCATCGCGTGTCATCAGCAGCGTTTTCGCCTTCAGGATGTCGTAGGCATTAATTTCCAAGGCCGGCTTGATGCTGGCATTCGGGATATTGCGCGATGAAAGCACGAGAGTCTGATCGGTTTTGGCCGGGGCAATGAGCACCGACCGATCAATCTTCAGCGCCGAAAGCACTCGGGCCATTTCTTTTGTTTTGGCCTGAGGCAGTGACAACTGATCGAGAATTTTTATTTGTTTGGATTCAATTTTGGCGAGGATGGCATTGTTACGGGCAAGGCGGCGTTGGCGGGTGGGCATGGACTGGCGGAAATCTCGCGGACGCTTCGCAAACGCCATACCGCCGCCCTTCATCACATTCGTGCGGATGTTACCGCGACGCGCACTGCCCGTATGTTTCTGTTTATACAGCTTGCGGGTGGACCCCTCCACATCGCCCCGACCCCGCGTCGCCACCGTCCCCTGACGCAGGTTGGCGTGGTACATCACCACCGCCTGCTTGAGCAGGGCCGCATTCACTTCGCCGCCAAGCTGCTTTTCGTCAACGCTCAGCTTACCGACTTCCTGACCGCTCTGATTGTATACCGGCAATTCAATCATATTCTAATACTTCCGCATAAACGGGCCGCCCCGTGGACAACCCTGGAACCGAAGCCGCCGACAACCGACCGGCTTCGAAAGCACGCCATGGCTCACGCCCCGTGCTTCATCGTCTTGGCACTCCGAACAAACAACAATCCGCCGTTGGCGCCCGGCACCGTCCCCTTGATCAGCAGCAGGTGCTTGCTTTTATCCACACCCACCAGCCGGAGATTTCGAGCCGTCACCCGTTCATCTCCAAGGTGACCCGCCATTTTCTTTCCCTTCTTGATACCCCGACCATGACCACGGGTACCCTGGCCGCCACCGATGGACCCCGGCGAACGGTGCTTACGCTCCGTACCGTGCGAGCCCGGCTGGCCGCCAAAGTTCCAACGCTTCATGACGCCCTGAAACCCTTTACCCTTGCTGGTGCCGACCACGTCCACATATTTGATTGCATCAAATTGCGAAACATCGACCGTTGCACCCGTCGCAACCGTCGGCTTCTCGTCGAGGCGAATTTCCCGGAAAAACTTCTTCGGCGTCGTATTACCCGTCTTCTGGCAATGACCGACAATCGGCTTCGACGCCCGCTGCGTGCGAATATCTTCAAAACCAAGCTGAACGGCATTGTAACCGTCGCGGCCGTCTGAAGTTTTGACCTGAGTCACCACACACGGGCCGGCCTGCACGACCGTCACCGGTACCACCGTACCGGTTTCATCATAAATGCGTGTCATACCGACCTTACGACCCAAAATGGCCGCAATGGCAATAGAAGATGGGGAACCAGTTTCGCTCATGGCATACCTCTACCGTCGTTTACGCTCATCTGGGAACCCGTTTTCCGCAAGCGATTGCGGTGTCAGGTTCTCCCGGATATCCCGTCCGGCCGCCGGGCCACCACAGTTGGCAACCCTCTAACCGGCTTCGAGATGGGACTGAAGCCCGCGGCCGAAGCCGACGTTTTACAGCCCATCCGAGATCACTCAGGTGGCGATGAACAACGGAAAAAAACTTCGTTCATGCCGACTTGATGGCCTGTGGCCGTCAAGCCTTAATCTTCACGAACACACCCGCAGGCACCACCAGCCGATTCAAGGCTTCAATGGTCCGCGGATTCGGTTCGAGAATGTCAATCACCCGCTTGTGGGTGCGAATTTCAAACTGCTCTCGGCTCTTTTTGTCAATGTGGGGCGAGCGGAGAACGGTAAATCGTTCAATTCGGGTCGGCAGCGGGATCGGCCCAAGCACCTTGGCACTGGTACGCTTGGCATGCTCTACGATTTCCCGAGCGGATGAATCCAGCGCACGATGATCGTAAGCTTCCATCCGGATTCGAATCCTGTCGTTTGCTGTACCCGCCATAATTTATCCAACCAACCGCTATTTATCTGCCGAAAAACAAAACAACCATCAACACAACAGGGGCCGCCAACACCGGCCATTTCAGCCGGTACGACCCTGCTTCCTGCAGGAGATTTCATCCTCACAACCTTCGGCTCGGCTGGGGCCAAAATCCGCTGCGGACTCAATCCGTGGCCTGCAACATGCGAAAAGCTGAGAGCAGCTTCGCTGCGCAACCACCTGTCCGCCCGCAGGCAAGACCAAGAAGTCTACACCCGCCACCAAATTTGTCAATACCCCCGCAAATCGGGCAGAGGCGGAAAGAAAGGGAAATATCCGCGGTTATCAATGCATGCCGGCCATCCGGGCGTAGCGGCGGGCAGCGGCGAGCATGTACCGATTCGCCCGATAAACTGTGCTGTCAACCGCTTTCATCGCCCGGGCAACATCCGCTGCAGCGAAAAGGTAACTC
>JAKAVA010000089.1 GCA_021827645.1 Planctomycetota bacterium | reverse complement strand
CAGTTGGCGGCCTTACAAGAGTCCTGAGAGACCCCAGAACCGAAAATCCAGGCATGTTTTGTGGTGGAAACTTTTGGCCCTGGTTGCACGATAATGCGGTTTTTACCCCAGAAGTGCGAAAGTTGGGCTAGCGTACCTCATACGCCTCTCGATTCAAGCCACATTGGATTTCAGCCCAGCGGTGATCAGGACGGCTGGTTCGCCTTTCGTTGACAGTCTTTGAAGTGCGATATACTCTCCGTTGTATAGAATTTGACGCCGATGCCTTTTTTGGGTGAGCAGTGTTTGCTGATGAGAAACGGATGTGCGGTGCCACCTTTCAATGATGGGAACGTGAAGAAGCGCATGTGAGTCAGAAGATCAACTTTGTGCTTTTTGTGCGGAGTGCAAATGATCGCGGAAGCAGGTTGATTGGGGAATGAGGCTTTTTTCTTGCAGGAGTTTTCCGATGCGACAAGAACCGAAACAAGAGGTCCTGACCGAGGAAACGATGGCCGCCGTGCCCGCACCCCCCGTGAAGTCGCAGCCAGCGCAGGAAGAGGTAAAGACAGGCTCGATTCCACCGGGTTACGATCAACCTGACGGAACCTATGCGGACTTCTGCAGTATTCCGGCATTGGATCGGATTTATTATGCCATCGATGGGAATTCAATCATCGAGGAAAAACTGGACGAAAGGACTTGGCGTCCTGCCGGATGGCGCAATCCCCAAACCCCACTCGTGCCGGTTCCCGGTGGAGCTTGGAATGACGTTCCGATGATCGGCCCCTTGAAGAATTTGCATGGCGAGGGACCGTATGAACCGACCTACCAGTCGATGATGCAATATGACTGCCCTGAATGGTATCGGGATGCAAAGTTCGGCATCTGGAATCATTGGAGTCCATCCTGTGTCGCTGAAGATGGTGACTGGTATGCGCGGCAATTGTATATTCAGTCGCGGCCGGAGTACAAGTATCATTGTGAACATTTCGGGCATCCGTCGAAATTCGGGTTCAAAGACTTGTGTGCCCAATGGACGCTGCTGAATTGGCAGCCGGAAGAACTCATGGATTTATATGTCAAGGCCGGAGCCAAAATTTTCATGACGTTGGCCAATTTCCACGACGGGTTTGACACGTGGAATTCGCGGCATCATGAGTGGAATGCGATGCGTGTGGGGCCCCATCGCGATGTGATCGGCACATGGGCCAAGATCGTGCGTGAGCGGGGCCTGCGACTTGGTGTCACCGTGCACCAGGCAAGGCAGTGGTGGTGGTATCAGGTTGCCCACGGCGCGGACCAAACCGGTCCGCTTGCGGGTGTTCCGTATGATGCGTGCCTCACCAAGGCGGACGGCAAAAACACATGGTGGGAAGGTCTCGATCCGCAGCAATTATACGGGCCAAAACATCCTCGCAATGCACTGCCCGACTTCACCTTCAGTAAGAACTTTTACGATCGCACCCGCGATCTGATCGACCAGTACAATCCAGACGTTCTATATTTTGATAATGATCTGCTCCCATTGGGCTGGGCGGGTATGAATATCGGCGCCTACTTCTACAACCGCAGCCTCAAAATGCACGGAAGTGTGCAGGCCGTTATCAATGTGAAGTACGTCCCGCTCGACATTACCAAATCAGTCGTTGCAGATCTGGAGCGGGGCGTGACCGACCAAATCATGGAATACCCGTGGCAGTCCGAAACATGCATCGGGCAGTGGCATTACCAGCGGGCGCTTTTTAATCATCCCGGTAAATATGGCGGCTACCTGCAGCCGCGGCAGATTATTCACTGGATGGTTGATGCGGTCAGTAAAAACGGCACATTCATTTTGAATATTCCTGGTAAACCGGACGGCACTATAGATCGTAAGGAAAGATTGATTCTTGAAGAATTGGCCGCGTGGTTTGCCACGAATGGAGAGGCCATCTACTCAACTCGCCCGTGGAAGGTTTTTGGTGAAGGCATGTTAGAGGTGGCTGCCGATACTTCCAACAATCCAAAAGGAACAACGGGGGCATACAACGGATATGCATCGACTAAAAACCTTGGGCCGGGGACTGTCCGGTTTACCCGTAACAAGGCTGGTACCGTTGTGTATGCCATCTGTCTTGGCTGGCAGGCTACAGACTTTGTGATTCGCTCATTGGGGTTGGGCGCAGATACCAAACCCGGAAAAATTGCGGCGGTGGAGTTGCTTGGTTGTCACGAAAAGCTTTCGTGGAAACAAACCAATCAATCGCTGACTATTGTTCCGCCCAAGCATAAACCCGGAGAGTACGCTTTCGCATTCAAAGTCAAATTCGACTGATTTTGCGATGAAGGCGCACCCGGCAGTTGTCAGACCTTGGGTATTGCGCAACTTCGAAATGCCGGAGATGTTGGCTGGACAGGCGTAGACGGAGCCGCGTATCGAGATCAGAATTGCACATAAATTTATATCAATATCACGGCATAGTACGGGATATTGAACCGATGGCGAGAACAACAACCCCGTCGCCCGTGAGGGTGCTGTCGACAACACCCACGATTCGGCCATGCGATTGCCACCATCAGATACCCGGCGATCGGCGATTGCGGCGTAAGAGCAACAATCCGGCTCCGATGGCCATCAGGCCCAACGCGGCGGGTTCAGGGGTGGCGACGGCGACGGGCGAGGTTGAAAAGGCGAGGGCGTAGACATCGCTGCTGCTGAAATTACTGCCGCTGGTGAGCACCTGCAGATCATAATTATCGCCGGGCGTAAGCAAAGTATCAATCTGCTGGACGTTATCGACGGTGCTGATGCTTTCCGAAACCAGCGAGCCGTTGGCGGCGTTAAAAAGTTCGAGAAAGATCGGGGTCTGCTTTTCGGTAAAGGTGGCAACGTTTGTCTGGGCGTTCCAGACCAGCGTAGCCTTGAAGGAATCGGCTTGGCCGGGATTGGCGGCAATCGCCTTAAAGACGTAGTGATCCACGAAAGTCGTTGGACTGGTGACGGTAAGCGGACCGTTGTTATCCAAGGTTTCAACATCCCAGCCGGAAGCCTGGGTAATGGTCGGGCTTGTCTGGACGGTTGTACTCGTGTCGGATACGGAGACGGCGGCACGGCCGGCAGCGAGAATCTGATAGGCGTTATCGACATTTAAGACGCCTGCGCCATATCTCGGATCGAGCGGAGCGGTGGCGGTATGCGTCCAGCCCTTGGGTTGGACGGCGCCGTTCATGAGCAGGGCCTTGACCGTCTGCGGCAGAACGGCGTTGTCGTCATACTGCGACTGGGTCCAACCTCCCGCGGTGCCAGATGAAGGATAACCCGTGGAAAGATTGCCGGCTTGGATCATGAGGGCGGCTGCGCCGGAGACGAGCGGGGTGGCGTAGCTGGTCTCACCGCCGGGCGCGACGATATCGGGTTTGCTGCGGCCGTCAAAGGTGGGGCCGTCTTCTGCCTGGCCGTTGTAGGAGCCGACGGCAATCAAATTGTATGCGGTGGCGGGCGGATTAATTTGATACGGGGTGGTGGATGGGGTGGCATCATTTCCGACCGCGCTGACGATCATGGTATTGTAGGTATTGACATATTGGTCATAGGCCCAGTCGACGTTCTGTATGTATTGATCCTGCGCGGCGATGGTGAAGGTGGATGGGATGGCAAAGATGAAGCTCTGGTTGATGACTTGGGCGTTATTGACTGTCGGGTTCTGGACGCCGGTGGGGTTGAGCATCTGCGTTGTACTATTTTCAGAAAGGCCGATGAGGTTACCGCCAAACCAGCCCGCATCGTAATTGGCAACGCTTGCCACACCGGGTGCGACGCCATAGGAAGAGGATGAACCGGATGGAATCCCGCCGTAAAAAAGATTGCCAACGGTGTCGGCATGGGAAGAACCTTCGGCGGAGTTGTAGGTTGCGGATGATTTACCTTGGTAATCGATGTAGGTGAACTTTGACTGAGGCTGGTTTACAGTCGCCGGATTAACCTCAAAGGTATCCGGCGGGGGATTTTGATTGAGGGATGCCTCAACTTGGGCCACATTTATATCCGCGCCTGTCAGGTTTGGATTTGCTGCCAGCAGAGAGCTTAAGCCGATGCCGCTGGGATAGGCAAACGCGGAGGATGCTACCGCAAAAGCTGCGCAACTCGCAATCATGGCAATATGTCCGGGTGCGCGTAGCCTAAGCCTACGGGAGGGTTTCATGTCGATGATGCATGTGAAGCGGGACGTTCGCATGGTGTGATTACCTCCTGAAACCAGAGCGCCATCTGTTAAGGTCAAGCGGCTGGGCCGACAACCACCGCCGAATGCCAATAAGATAATAGCTGCCGTGTCTTCTCACCCTTCAAACGGGGATTAGTCAGGCCAACAGCCATTTACGAGCATTTCGCCTCTACCTCGAATCAAAGGATAGTAGCCAGACCGAGGAGTTACAAACAGCCTCGCGGAGTAACAGTTTTTTTTATTGTTATAGGGCGTAAACAGATTCTTTATGATATCTATATAAAGCTTTAATACGGGCCAGTGCAAATCGAAGGTTGAGCATCTGTTTTGCGCTCGGCCGTTTTCGCGGGAGACTGGCTTCTGATGGACTATTGACTCGGTAAGACCACATACATGTGCGAACTGATCTGGCTGGGTTGAAGATGAATGGCATCCAACGATGGATCACCGTGCGGGGGCACGACCCAGATATTGGAGGTATCCAGCGGATCGGTATAGAAATTGAAATGGCCCGTGTTATCGACGGGATGCGGCTGGTAACTGAAACCGGTGGCGGGTTCGCCGACACTCACGACGGCTCCTTTTGCGGGAATGTGGGAACCCTGATAAACCACCACCCCGGCGATATGGGTGCAGCCACCGAAAAAAAAGGTGCTGGCTGACAGCAGCAGCCAGGCGACCCAATATCGTTTTATTCGGATTGCCGGAATGTTTGTCATATTGGTGAGCACTTTATCACCCGTGAGTGCATTTGGCAAAACATCGCCGATGGACAAATATCGCCTGGGAGCAAACCGATCGGCCGGAAGGAGTTCGGATGGTTGACTGGTTGGGAAAGGAGGGAAGTTTGTGTATCCCCCGGTCTTGCCGATATACTTCTTTCGCGTCGTTTTTTGCAGGAATAAAACGTTGTCAGTTCAATTTGCTCATGCCTTGGAAACCTTGCTCAACCGGTGTGTGGATATGGCGGCACTGGTGCAGGGAACGTGTGAACAGGTGACGGAGGCGGTGATCTCGCGGAAGCCTGAGATTGCGCAGTCGGTCATTGATAATGAACAGCAGATCGATGCGGAGGAGGTGCAGATTGAGCGGGCGGCGATCAACCTGCTGGCAGAGCACCAGCCGACGGCGCAGGATCTGCGGACGGTATTTGCGATTGTGAAGATCAACAGCGATCTGGAGCGGATCGGCGATTGTGCGTACAACATCGCGTTGATGGTTCCCGACTTTGCGCAGGCAGGGCAGGAGATTCCGGTGGAACTGGCGGGCATGGCGCGATCGACACTCAAGCAGCTTCGTGATACCACGCGATGCCTCGGGCTGAACGATCCATCTCTGGCGGATGCCATCTGCCGTGGGGATGATCTCATCGATGCGTTGTATCACCAGATTTATAATGACCTGCAGACGCAGATGGCGGCGCACGCCAATCGGATTCCCGCGGATTTATCGATGATCATGGTGGCGAAGAATTTTGAGCGGATCGCGGACCATTGCACCAATATCGCCGAGGAGATTGTATTTCTGGTGCGTGGACAGATCATACGTCACGTGCATTGATACGCCGGCGCGGGCGGGCCGGGCTATCTTTTCCGGAGGAACTGGGATTCCACGGGTTGCGGGCGGGACGACGGTGAAGAACGGATAGCCCGTGGAATGGCGCAACGGACGATCACGACGGGATTGAAGGCGAAGCACATTGGCGACGGTTGAACTGGAAAATGTATCGAAGGTGTACGCCGACGGGACCCCGGCCGTTAATAATATTTCACTTACCATCGGGGATCATGAATTTATCGTACTGGTGGGCCCGTCCGGCTGCGGCAAGACGACCACACTGCGGATGATTGCGGGGCTGGAGGCGATTTCGTCGGGGCAACTGAAGATCAACGGCCGGGTGGTGAACGATGTGGCGCCCAAGGATCGCGACATCGCGATGGTGTTTCAGAATTACGCTCTGTATCCGCACATGAGTGTGTATAAAAACATGGCATTTTCTCTGGAGATGCGGCGTCGTGAACTGGGCCTTACCCGGGCGATGATCGATCAGCGGGTGAGAGAAGTGGCGAAATCGCTGGGACTGGCGGATGTTCTGGCCCGTAAACCGAAGGCACTTTCCGGCGGACAGCGGCAACGGGTGGCTCTGGGGCGGGCGATTGTCCGCAATCCGCAGGCATTTCTGTTTGATGAACCGCTTTCGAATCTGGATGCGAAGCTGCGTGTTGAGACGCGGGCGGAGATCAAGCGGCTGCACATGAATCTGCGCACCACCACGATTTATGTCACGCACGACCAGGAAGAGGCCATGACGATGGGAGATCGGATTGTTGTGATGAAGGACGGCATCATCCAGCAGTGCGACCATCCGCTGCGGGTTTATCAGCAGCCGGCCAATCGGTTTGTCGCGGGGTTTGTGGGGATGCCGCCGATGAATTTCATTACCGGAACCGTGGGGGGTGACGGAGAGTTCCGTTTTGCCTCGCAGGTAGTGTGTCTGCCGCCTGAGTTGGCGACCACGGCGCGGTCGGCGCAGGTGAGCCGGGCGGTATTGGGGATACGGCCGGAACTGATCAGTCCGAAGGCGGAGGGGCGTTTCGGCGGCGCGGGGAATATCATCAAGGGGGTCGTTCTGACGATTGAACCTCTGGGCGATCGCGTGGATATCCGCTTCAAAGCGGGAGAGGGACTGAGCATGATCTGCAGGACGGAAACGCACCGCGCGGTGGGAATATCGACCGGAGATACGGTGGAATTTCATGTCGCGCTGGCGCAATGTCACCTGTTTGAAGATTTACCCATGGGGGAAAACCTGCTGCACAAGTGTGGGCGGCGGGAAACGGTCGCCGGGAGTGCGGCGGTGTGAGGCGGGTTTCAACATCTGCCGTCCGACAGCCGAATATTAATGTCCCCAACCATTGCCCTGCCCGTTGCCATTGCCGTCGTATTGATTCGGTCCACCCCCCCGCTGCTGATAGCCATGGGGGTCGCCTTGGCCACGTTGGGGTTGCCTGCGCCCGCGAAATGGGCGATTGAAGACCGGCGGGGGTAATTGATGGGGGCCGGGGTGTGGACCGCGCCATTGGGGTGCGCCCTGCGGCGGGCGACCGGGTAGAAAGTGCCAACGGTTATGGGGTCCGTGGTAATAATAGGCGTTGTGGTCGCGATCAAAATAAAACTGCACTTGAGTCGGGGGCGGTCCCGGTGGGGGAAGATACGCGACGCTTCCGGAATAAAAGACGGCCCCGGCGGGCGGTTCACCCGGGAAATAGCACCAGCCGCGGTCGGGATAATAACAGTAATAGGCCTGATAGGCCGGAGCGTAATAATATTCGTAGGCGTAGGGTGCCGGACCCACACCGGGACCGGGGGCGTTGACGCCGACCCAGAAGGATGACCACTCTCCCTGGCTGCAGCCGGTGAGGGTAAGGGAAAGTCCACATCCGACGATCAGCGCCGCTAAGAATTTTATTTTCTTTTGCATGGAACAACTCCTTACTTCGACCCCAATTTTTGGCCTCACGCAGCAGTTACGGAATTCATATTACCATCGATTGAATAATTTTCGAAGCGTCGAAACGGTACCCTGATGAGCGGTGGGCCCGGGCGAAGGTCGCAGCTTAATGGAGGAGATCGCCGGGAGACAATCGGTTTTTACACCTTTTTTATACGTCGCCGGATAAACATAGGTTGAGGACAGCGGTTATGCGCCGCTGTAGTGATGTGTCCTGACAGGAGGCAGTCGAATGGTGTGGGTAATGTGGTTGCTGGGGATTGCGTTTTTTGCAAGCTGCTTTGGGCTGGTATGGCTATTTGACCTGATATCGAGGGTTGAACGATGAGCGTGTGGGACTGGATTCTTCTGGCCGTTACGCTTGGATTGCTGGTGTATCTGATTTTTGCCCTGTTACTGGCGGAGAAATTCTGATGTGGTACGACGGATGGGCTCAACTGGCGTTTCTTCTTGCCGTGCTGCTGCTGGCTGCCAAACCGCTGGGCAGCTACATGGCGAAAGTATTTCAGATGCAGCGTCCGCCTTTGCTGGGGCGTATCTTTGGAAAGGCAGAATCGGCTATTTATGCCATGGCTGGTCTTCGGCCGGATGATCAGCAGGACTGGCGGCAGTATGCGGTTGCGTGTCTGGCATTTAATACGATCGGGTTTGCGTTTCTGTTTATTCTGCAGATGGTTCAGCAGCATCTGCCGCTGAACCCGGCGCATCAGGCGGGGGTGGGACCCGCGCTGGCGTTTAATACGGCGGCAAGCTTTGTGACCAATACCAACTGGCAGAATTATTCCGGCGAAACGACAATGAGTCTGCTGACTCAGATGCTGGGCATGACGGTGCAGAATTTTCTTTCGGCGGCAACGGGAATCGCAGTTATGGCGGCGCTTATTCGGGCGCTGGCGGCAAAGGGGACGGGCAAGCTGGGGAATTTCTGGGTGGATATGGTGCGGTCGGTCCTCTACATTCTGCTGCCGATCGCGGTGCTGCTGTCGGTGGTATTGGCTTCCCAAGGAGTAGTTCAAACGCTGCGGGCTGACGTAACGGTCCATACGCTTTCGAGTTCGGCGGTGGCGGGCGGTGCCGCGGAGACGAAGACGGCGGCAACGCAGACCATCGCCATGGGGCCGGTGGCGTCGCAGGAAGCGATTAAGGAGCTTGGCACCAATGGAGGTGGTTTTTTTAATGCCAATTCAGCCCATCCGTATGAAAATCCGAATGGCTTGACCGATTTTCTTGAGATGCTGGCGATGTTATTGATTCCAGCGGCGTCCTGTTTCACGTTTGGAGAGATGATAAGTGACAGGCGACAGGGGCATGTCCTGCTGGCCACCATGACCGCGATATTTATTGTTTGCGCGGCGCTGTGTTTCACATTTGAGCAGCAGCGCAATCCGCTTTTTCCATCGATTGTCGGCCAGCATCATACGGCGCTGGCAGCGGGGGGAAATATGGAGGGGAAGGAGCTTCGCTTCGGCCCGGCCAATTCTGCGATCTGGACCTGCATCGCGACGGGGACATCCACAGGGGCCGTGAATTCCATGTTGGATTCGTATACGCCATTCGGAGGTCTGATTCCGATGTGGCTGATGAAGACCGGCGAAGTGATCTTCGGAGGCGTGGGTACCGGCCTTACCGGCATGCTGATTACGGCGATGGTCGCGGTGTTTTTATGCGGATTGATGGTCGGTCGCACGCCGGAGTATCTTGGGAAAAAGATCGGCGCGTTTGAAATTAAGATGGTTTCATTGGCGATTCTGATCCCGCCCGCGCTTACGCTGATCGGAACCGCTGTCGCGTCGGTGACGCCATCAGCGGTAGCAAGTGTCGGCAATCCCGGTCCGCATGGATTTTCTGAAATTCTCTATGCGATGACGAGCATGTCGAACAACAACGGGAGCGCATTTGCGGGGCTTAACGGCAATACCGATTTCTACAATATATTGGGCGGGCTGTTGATGCTGGCAGGTCGGTTCTGGTCGATCATCGCCACGGTGGCTCTGGCGGGCAGCGTGGCGAAACGTAAGGCGTCACCCCCGAATGTCGGCACCTTCCCCACGCATACGCCCATGTTTGGAGTGATTCTGGCGGGGACGATCGCCCTGATCAGCGGATTAATATTTCTTCCGGCGCTGGCCCTGGGGCCGATCGCCGAGGGCCTTATGCAGGTGGTGCATTGAGTGGGTAAGACGGGAACTTGCGAAGGAGGGGCGCAGCCATGAGGGGTTACGGGGAATTGAAAGGGGTATGAATCGATGAGTAGCGGGGTGAAAAAAGAACGCGGCGGCCTGTTCAGTGGAGCGATATTACGGCAGGCGTCATGGGATGCGGTGCGCAAATTATCGCCGATGCAACAGGTTCGCAATCCTGTGATGTTTGTGGTTTACATCGGCAGTATCATCACCAGTTGTGTGGCGATTCACAGCGTCGCGACCCATTCAGGTGCCGCTGCGGAAGAGTTATGGATTACCGTCTGGCTGTGGTTTACGGTGATATTTGCCAATTTTGCCGAGGCGGCGGCGGAGGGACGGGGCAAAGCGCAGGCGGATTCGCTGCGTAAATCAAGGAAGGACACCCCCGCGCGGCGGCTTTCCGCGCCGAAGCGGGATGCAAAGGCGGAAATGACATCCGCGTCGCAACTCGCCAACGGCGACCTGTTATTAGTTGAAGCCAATGAAGTTATTCCCTCGGACGGGACGGTTGTAGAGGGTGTTGCCTCGGTGGATGAATCGGCTATCACGGGCGAATCGGCGCCGGTCATACGAGAGAGCGGCGGCGACCGGTCGAGTGTTACCGGCGGAACGCGTGTATTGTCGGATTACCTTATTATTCAGGTGACGGCCAAACCCGGGGAAACATTTTTAGATCGGATGATTTCCATGGTGGAGGGTGCCCGTCGAGGCAAGACGCCCAATGAAATTGCGCTGGGCATTCTGCTGGCCGGGTTCACCATTATCTGTCTGCTGGCCGTTGCGACGCTGCAACCGTTTTCGGTTCTTGCGGCACAACTGGCCCACCGGGGGACGGCGGTGGATGTTACGTCGCTGGTGGCACTGCTGGTATGCTTGATTCCGACGACCATTGGCGGACTGCTCAGTGCGATTGGAATCGCGGGCATGAATCGGATGGTGCAGGCAAACGTGATTGCAACCTCGGGGCGGTGTGTGGAGGCGGCGGGCGATGTGGATGTGCTGCTGTTGGATAAGACGGGAACCATCACGATGGGGAACCGTGAGGCGGTGGCCTTTCATCCGGCGCCGGATATCCCTGCGAAACGACTGGGGGATATGGCCCAGCTTTCATCGCTGACAGACGAAACACCGGAGGGACGAAGTGTTGTTAAATTGGCCAAACGTGAATTCGGAATCCGAGAGCGCGATATGCACGCTCTGGACGCGGTATTTGTGCCGTTTTCCGCACAAACCCGCATGAGCGGAGTTGACATCGGCGACCGAAAGATACGCAAGGGCGCGGCGGACGCCGTAGGTCGATTCGTGCGCGAACTCGGCGGGGATGTACCAAAACAACTGCTTGAGTGCGCTACGGATATTTCCCGCCGCGGCGGCACGCCGCTCATGGTGGCTGAGGGGAAAGAAGCACTGGGCGTTATTGAATTGAAGGATATTGTCAAACGGGGTATCAAGCAGCGTTTCGCGGATCTGAGGCGCATGGGTATCAGGACCGTGATGGTAACGGGCGACAATCCTCTGACGGCGGCGGCGATCGCGGCGGAAGCCGGTGTGGACGATTTCGTGGCTGAGGCGCTACCGGAAAGTAAGCTCAAACTGATTCGTGAGTATCAAAGCCAGGGACGTCTGGTGGCGATGACGGGAGATGGAAGCAACGATGCTCCCGCCCTGGCGCAAGCGGATGTGGCAGTGGCGATGAACACCGGCACGCAGGCCGCCAAAGAAGCGGCCAATATGATCGATCTGGATTCCAACCCGACGAAGCTCATCGAGGTGGTTGAGACAGGAAAGCAACTGCTGATGACCCGCGGGGCACTGACCACTTTTTCCGTTGCCAACGACGTGGCGAAATATTTCGCCATCATTCCCGTCATATTCGCTACAACCTATCCACAGCTTTCGGCACTGAATATCATGCATCTTAATCCGCACACCGCGATCCTTTCCGCGGTTATATTCAATGCCTTGATTATTATATTTCTCATTCCCATTGCGCTTCGGGGGGTACAATATCGGGCCAAACCGGCGGCGGTGCTGCTGCGCGATAATCTGCTCATCTACGGGCTGGGCGGATTGATCACCCCTTTCATCGGGATCAAGATCATTGACGTGCTGATCGGGCTGGCTGTCAGCGGAATACACGGATGAAGTGGCAGCCAAGATTTGTTGGGGAATATGAACGGCCGATTTTAGAAACAGGGATTTAACATGCGTAGCATTATTCGACCCTGCCTTACGATCTTTCTGTTGCTGGGATTACTGACGGGTATTATCTACCCCATGGCAATCACGGCTTTGGGGCAGGTCATTTTTCCGTTCCAGGCTAACGGCAGTTTGATTTCGCGATCCGGCAGTCCGACACAAAGTCAAAAGACTGCCGCAGGCTCGGTGCTGATTGCCCAGAATTTTTCAGGGCCGGGATATTTCTGGCCACGCCCATCGGCTACGAGCCCGCCATATGATGCGGATAATTCCGGTGGATCAAACCTGGGGCCGCGGAATCCGGCATTGGTTAAAAAGGTTGCGTCGGCCATAGCCCGACTGCAGAAGGCCGATCCGGGGGATAAGGCGCGAATCCCGGTCGATCTGGTGACCAGTTCCGGCAGTGGGCTAGACCCAGATATTTCGCCGGCGGCGGCTTATTATCAGGTGCCGCGGGTAGCCAGGGCGCGACATGTTTCACCAGCGTCGCTCCGGCGATTGATCCGACAGTCCATTGAGATGCCGTGGCTGGGATTTTTCGGCGAGCGTTATATTGATGTGCTGGAGTTGAATATCCGGCTTAATCGGCTGTGCCGGAAGTTACAAAAGCCGTCGGATCATCCGTTGCGGAAATGATATGGATGAAACAACCCGTCCAAGTCCCGAGGCTCTGCTGGGTTACGCGCTGCGCGAGGAAAAGCGACAGCGGCGCGGCCGTCTGAAAATATTTTTCGGCGCGGTGGCCGGCGTGGGCAAGACGTATGCCATGCTGGAGAGCGCCCGGCAACTGGCGATAGAGGGACACCAGATACTGGTCGGGTACGCGGAGCCGCATATTCGCCCCGATACGGAGCGTCTGCTGCTGGGGTTGGATATTCTGCCCCATCTGCAGATTCAATATCGTGGAATTCTGCTGCGGGAATTTGATCTCGACGCGGCGCTGCGAAAAAAGCCGGAGATCATACTCATTGATGAACTGGCCCACACCAATGCTCCGGGCATGCGGCATTCCAAACGATGGCAGGATGTCATGGAATTGCTGGAAGCCGGAATCCACGTATTTACGACGCTCAATGCGCAACATCTGGAATCCGTTAATGACGTCGTTGCCAAAACGACCGGTGTGAGGGTTCAGGAAACACTGCCGGATCATGTATTTGAAGAGGCGGATGAGGTTCAGCTTGTTGATATCCCGCCGGAGCAGTTACTGCAACGATTGGCCGATGGAAAAATATATCGCGGTTCCGGCGCAGACGCCGCGCTGACAAACTTTTTTACTGTTGAAAACCTGATGGCGCTGCGAGAACTGGCTCTGCGTCTGACCGCGGACCGGGTAGACAGGCAGCGAGACGAGCGGCTGGCGGTGAGTGGCGGTACCGGGGGTACGACCATCTCTGAGCGGCTGCTGGTGTGCGTGGGGCCGAGTCCCAAGTCGGCGGACCTGATTCGGGCGGCAGCGCGGATGGCGAAAATGACCCATTCGCGCTGGACGGCCGTGTTTGTGGAGACACCGTCCCTGGCGAATCAGGATTCACCGCGCCGGCGTCTGGCGCAGGCCAATCTGCAATTGGCCGAGGAATTAGGCGGCAGGCGGGTGATCCTGCAGGGATACAATGCGGCGAGAGAAATTGTTGCATTTGCACGGCAGGAAAACATTTCGCGAATCATCGCGGGGAAACCGGCGGCATCCGGCTGGAGAAGTTGGCTGGGCTCGAGATTCACCCGCAATCTGATCCGCTTCAGCGGGTCGATTGCGATTGACCTGATCCGTGAGCCGGACGGGGTCAAGCCCGCTGTGCCTCCGGTTCGGCGCGGAAGACCCGGCGGCGGTCGGGCCATTCTGATGGCGGCGGTGACGATGGGGCTGATCACCCTCGTGGGGGTATTGCTCTACCACGAACTCGGGCTATCCAATATCAATGTCATCATGCTTTATCTGCTGGGGGTGATGTGGCTGGCGGCGCGATTCGGATCGGCAGCCGGAATTGCCGGGGCGGTGATCGGCGTTCTGGCCTTTGATTATACGGTGGTGCCTCCCTACTATTCTTTTGCGGTATCGGATACCCAATATATTTTCACGTTTCTGGTCATGCTGCTGGCGGGTGTGTTCATCAGCACCGTCACCACCCGCCTGCGGGAGCAGGAACTGCTGGCCCGCAACCGGCACGCGAGCATTGCGGCTCTCATGGAGATGACGCAGGCGATTACGGGGGCGACGAGTATCGATGAGCTTGCCCGTTCCACCGTGAAACAGGTACAGACCCATCTGCGGGCGCAGAGCGCCGTTATTGTGGCCGAAGCGGGCAAGCCGCGAATGGTGCATCAGAGTAACGGCATTCAACTCGATGACAAGGACCTGGGTGTTGCGGCGTGGGTCATTCAGAACGGCCGCCCGGCCGGGGCGTTGACCGATACTCTGCCGCTGTCGCGATTTTTTGTCATGCCCTTCCGGGGCGTGCGTGGAACGGTCGGGGCGCTGGCACTCACAAGCGAGAGTATGCAGGAACTGATCGAGCCGCCGGCGATTGATTCGCTGCGGGCACTGTGCGAGCAACTGGCGGTGGCGATTGACCGGCTGATGTTTTCAGAGGAATCGCGTCGCGCGTGGGCGAACGCCGAGAGGGAGTCTATCCGCAACACGCTGTTAACTTCGGTATCGCATGATCTGCGCACGCCGCTGGCGGCGATTGCGGCCGCCGCGAGTGGCCTTCAGGAAGCCGGTCCCGATTTGGATAGCGCCCATTTACGTGAGTTGGCCGGGTCGATAACGGCCGAAGCTGACAGAATGGATCGCCTTATTGATAAATTATTGCGTATGACCCGGCTGGAATCCGGCAAGATGGACGTGCGTCAGGATATTCTGCCGGTCGAGGAACTGATTGCGTCAGCGATTGAACGTGTCACCAAACATGAGCCCCATCTGCGAATTCAGGTGAAATCTGGGGCTGATCTTCCGCCATGCCGGGGGGATCCGGAGTTGCTGGAGCAGGTGATGGTGAATCTTATTGAAAATGCCGCCGAACACGGAATATCCGAGAGCGACGAGTCGGTCGTGGTAAGTGCCAGGGCGGATGGTGGATTTATAAGTGTCACGGTTCGTGATCATGGCCGAGGCATTGCGGAGGACGAGGTGCCTCATCTGTTTGAAAAATTTTACCGTTCGCCGCGGAATCACCTGCGGCAGGGGCTGGGGCTTGGGCTGGCGATATGTCGAACCATCGTACAGCTTCACGGCGGCCAAATCAGCGCTCGGAATCATCCGGAGGGGGGAGCCGAATTTGCGGTCAGAATTCCCGTTGCCGCTTTGGACGATTTACCGGAGAACAGAGATAAAACATGATGGAGATTTGATGAGTATCCATTCGTCGCCACCGAATCTGAGCATTGCGCCGCCGACGGTTCTGGTGGTGGAAGATGATTACGCCATCCGAAAGTATCTACGAATCGCATTGGAGGCCGCCGGGTACCGCTATCTGGAGGCGGCGGACGCCGGTACCGCGATGAAGCAACTGGCCTCTGAAGCGGTCGGGGCGATTGTACTGGACCTGGGACTTCCCGATCGCGATGGAATCGATCTGCTGCGGGAGATCCGCACGACGTTCGGCGTGCCGATTATCATTATTTCCGCCCGGGGTCAGGAGCGGAGTAAGATTGAGGCATTGGATGCGGGTGCCGACGATTACCTCACCAAGCCGTTGAGTACCGGTGAACTGCTGGCACGCCTGCGAGCGGTTATGCGTCGGAAGCAGGACGATTCGTCAGCGGAACAGGTACTGGCAGCCGGCCCCATCACCATGGATATTGTCCGACATCAGGTCACGCTCCGCGGTAACCCGATCAGTCTCACGCCGCTGGAATTCAAATTGCTTGAGGTGCTGGTTCGGCACGCGGGACGGGTGTTGACGCATCGGTTTTTGCTCCGGGAGGTGTGGGGATCGGGTTATGGAAATCGAACGCACTATGTGCGAATTTATATGAACAGTCTCCGGCGCAAGCTTCAGACCGGCGAAAAGGGACAGAGCTGCATATCGACGGAAATCGGTGTCGGCTATCGCCTACGCGACGATATCGAGCCAAGGGCCGGGGACTGATATGGGCGGCAACCGTACGGCGAGAATCTCACAGACGGGGTCAGGAATGGGTCATGTGCTTAGCGGTGGATTTATGGGCACGAGTCTGCCAGCCGCCGCCGAGTGCCTGATACAGCGTGACGAGATCCGCCGATATCGCCTGCTGACTTTGAATCAAGGCATCCTGTGATGTATAGAGCGATTGCTGCGCGGTGAGAACATTGAGAAAGTCGGTCAGCCCGTTGCGGTATAGCTCGACGGATAGCTTAACCGCTCGCTGATTCTGCGCTACGGCTGCCGCCAGCGCACGATAATGCGCCTGCTCGCGGGTGTAGGCCACGAGCGCGGAATCTACATCATCCAGCGCCTGAATGACCGTTTGGCGGTAATTGAAAAGGGCCTGGAGGGCGACGGCCTTCTGCTGGCCGATCTGAGACTCCACCTGGCCCCAATTTAATATCGACCAGGACACACTCGGGCCGATCCCATAGGCAAGGCTGGCGGTATTGAACCATTGCTCGGCGGTGGCAGCGGAATAGCCGAGATTGGCGCTGATGGTAAATTTGGGGTAAAGATTACCCTCAGCCACGCCGACATTGGCCACTGCAGCGGCATATTGATCAAGAGCGACGCGCACATCCGGGCGGCGCAGGAGCAGTTGTCCAGGCAAGCCGATGGGCACTTCCGGTGGGACGGGCGGAATAGGTTTTGGCACATCGAGGAATTTATCCAGTGTGCCGGGCGGCATGGAAAGCAGCACCGCGATGGCATAGGCCAACTGATGGGCCTGCGTTTCCAGCACGGGGAGCTGTGCGGCCGTGGTCGCGGCCTGTGCCTGTGCCTGCGCAACACTCAATTCGGTGGAAATGCCGCCGCCGACCTGCTGCTTCAGGAGCGAGACGGTATGTTGCTGTGTTTGAAGATTATTCTCGGTTATGGCAATCTGGGCCTGTACACCGCGGAGATTGATGTAGTCGCTCGCCACTTCCGAAAGAAGCGTGATCAGGATGACGCGCCGATTGTCGATCGCTTCATGCAGACTGGCTTTGGCGGCCTGAATTCCCCGCCGCACCTGACCGAAAAAGTCAAGTTCCCAGGTGCCATCGAGGCCAGCGGAATAATTATCAGATTCCGAAGGACCGGTAGAGGTGCGGCCGGGTATCAAATTTTTACTGCCGCGGCTGTGACTGTACGATCCGACGGCGCTGACAAAGGGCCCGAGATTGGCGGCGGTTGAATTGAGCACCTCGCGGGCCTGAATAATGGCCTGCCGAGCCTGCGCGAGTGAGAGATTTTGCCGGGTGGCCATGGTGATCAGACGATTGAGCACCGGATCATGGAAACTCTGCCACCAATGTGCCAGATGGGCGGGCTTGGTGTCGATGACCAGCGAAACCATACCGGCCTTCTGCGCGGCTTTTTCGGCGGCCAAAACCCCATTTTTTTTCGATTCCATTTGCCCCGATTGCATGGCCGATGGACTGAAGGTTTTGGGCATTATCTGTTTGGGTCGATGGAAATTCGGCCCGACTTCGCAGCCGGTGAGGAGCAGCATGGCGCCGATCATCATGCCGGAGGTTATAGCCCGCCTGACGGACGAGCGAGAGGGATAACAAAGCATTTTATTCATATCGTAACGCCTCAATCGGGTCCAGGCGGGAAGCCTTCCACGCCGGATAATAGCCAAAGGTGATGCCCACCACCGCCGAGACCACAAATGACGCCACCACCGCCGGCATGGAGACCTGAATCGGCCAATGGAATACCGACTGCACGACCGTCGAAAGTAATTGTCCGATGAGAATACCCATGGCTCCACCGAACAGGCATAGGACGACGGCTTCAATGATGAACTGGCTGAGGATATCGGTCGGTTTGGCGCCCAGCGCCATCCGGAGGCCGATTTCCCGCGTGCGCTCGGTTACCGACACCAGCATGATGTTCATGATTCCAACGCCACCGACAACAAGGGAGATCAGGGCCACGCCGGTGAGCAGATCGGTCATGAGGGTGGAGGTTTTCCCCAACGCGTGAGATATTTCAGCCAGATCACGAATATTAAAATCGTCCGGTTGCCCCGGCAGCAGATGATGCCGCTGGCGGAGTAGAGCGTTTATCTCGGCCATGGCCTGCGGCAATGCCGCCGAGTCGGGCGTGGCGACCTGTATGTTATTGACGTTGGGAAAACTGACAGGATTGGGTGTATCGGCCGCCTGCACACTGGAAACCGCCGGATAAAGGTTCTGTGATGTCTGCGGATAAAGCTGGGAAGGAGAAAACGTGGTGGTGGATGACGAAGCGGCGTTCTGATTCTGATTCATCAGGGCGCTGCCGGAGATGCGATATTTAAGCGTCGTCCACGGGAGCACGACAATGTCGTCCTGATCCATGCCCATCATGTTGGCGCCCTTGCGCTTCAGAACGCCGATGACGCGCAGCGGAACCTGCTGCACGAGAATGATCTTGCCAAGGGGTCGGCCGGAAGGGAACAGCGCTTTGACGTCCGTCTGTCCGAGAACGCAGACTTCATTGGCGTTGCGAACATCATCATTATTGAAAAATCGGCCGCTTTTGAGTTTCCAGTCGCGCACTTTGAAATATGCCGGTGTGCTGCCAACGAGAAACTGGGGCACCCAGTTCTGACTGCCATGAACAAGCTGCATGCGGGCATTGACGACGGGTGCGGCGGCACTGACCGACGGACAATCGCGCGCAATGGCGGCTGCATCGGCCGAGGTGAGGGTGACGGCACTGCCGCCACCGAAGCTTACGCCGCCGCTCGCAGCGGCACCGGGGAAGATAATGAGCGTATTGGCGCCCATGTTTTTAATGGTCTGCTTGATGGCGGCGGACGAGCCTTCGCCGATCTGTACCATCGCGATGACCGATGCAATACCGATGATGATGCCGAGTGTGGTCAGTGCCGAGCGCAATGGATTGCGGCGAAGTGCTTTGACGGATGTTACAGCCGTAGCCGTTATCGCAGGCATGTCAGGTTACTCCTGCTGAAGATGAAGATTGACCGACGGGTGCAAATTGAGGCGAACCGGATTCAATGAGCCCGTCCTTTATATGGATGACACGTGTGGCATGATGCGCCACCTCGGGTGCGTGGGTGACCAGAAGAACGGTCAAATGCTGTTCGGTATTGAGTTGCTGAAACATACGGAGCACTTCTTCGCTGGTGCGCGAATCGAGATTGCCGGTGGGTTCGTCCGCCAGCAATAGTGTCGGATTATTAATCAGCGCCCGGGCGATCGCCACTCTCTGCTGCTGTCCGCCGGAAAGTTGTGAGGGATGATGATCGACCCGGTCCCCGAGTCCCACTTTTTCGAGCATCTCAACACCGCGCCGGCGAAGCTTCGCGCCGGCCGGAGCCCCCTGAGCGTATGACATGGGTAAAAGGACATTTTCAAGGGCGGTCGTGCGAGGCAGCAGATTGAAATTCTGAAATACGAAACCTATTTTTTCATTTCGTACTTTGGCCCGCTGCGCAACGCTCATGGTGGCGATTTCCCGACCGTCGAGCTTGTAACTGCCGGAAGTTGGACGGTCCAGGCAGCCGAGAATATTCATCAGCGTCGTTTTGCCGGATCCCGAGGCCCCCATCAGAGCGACCATTTCGCCGCTTGTGACGGTCATCGAAACCCCTTTGAGCACCTGAACGGGACTACCGCCAAGCTGGTAGGTCTTGATGATATCTCGAACTTCAATAACGTTGGCCATGATTTCTTCCGTTGCGGGTGCCATCCATCACTTTGGTTTTTTATGTTTGAACGGTTGCGGGATAAACGGGTTCACGGCGCCTGATCCGTGCGAGGCGCTGTGGGACACATCGCCGATGACGACCTGGATTCCCGGCTTGATCTTTTTGGAAATGATCTGTGTGAAATAGTTATTAGAAAGCCCGGTATGGACGACCAGCGGCCGGACAAATTTGCCATCGGCGATCCACAATGTACCGGTCGGCGTCTGAGTCAGAAGCGTCGAACCCCCGCTGCCGGTTGAGGAATGTTTTTCAGGGGCTGTGCCGGGAGCAATCTGCGATTGGAGCGGCACCCACCGAAGAGCGGCGTTGGGAACCATGAGGACGTTCTTCTTCTGCGCCACAAGCACTTCCGCCTGAGCGGTCAGGTAAGGGAGGAGCTCGCCGTTGGCATTGTTGGTGTCGATGACGACCGTATAGGTTACGACATTCTGAACCACAGTCGCGTTGAGCCGTACCTGCGACACAACACCGTGAAATACTTTTCCGGGAAGTGCATCCACGGTAAACGTGACCGACTGCCCTTTTTTAATCCGCCCGATATCGGCCTCATTAACGGATGCCCAGACCTGAATTTTTTTCAGGTTTTCCGCGAGCAGGAAAAGGCTCGGCGTGTTGAAACTTGACGCGACGGTCTGCCCGATATCCACATCGCGATCTATCACAACGCCTTTGACCGGTGAGGTGATGGTGCAATATGAGAGCGTGATTTCGTCATTTTTCAGCGTAGCTTTGGCCACATTTACCGCCATCTGCGCCTGCACGATGGACGCCTTGCCGAGGGCCAGATTGGCTTTTGTCTGCAGATAGGTGGATTTGTAGGAATCGTACTGTGTCACGGGCAATGCCATGCCCTGATCGCCCAGCTTTTGCGCGCGCTTCCAGTCGGCGGCGGCATCTTCGTAAGCCGCGACATAAGTCTGATATTTTGCTTTGGCCACAGCCACATTGGCCTGCGCCTCGGCCAGAGCAGCCTTATCGGAGTCCACACGGGCCGCATAATTGGCCGGATCAATAATCGCCAGCACTGTGCCCTTATTGACGGGCGAGTCGTAGTCGACCTCATGTCCATCCGCATCGGTGCCAAATTTGACGATGGTTCCGCTGACCTGGGCACCGACATCGACAACATTGCGCGGCTCTACCGTGCCGGTGACACTCACCGTTGCGGAAAGATTCCCTTTACGGACGGCGGCGGTGAGAAACTGCGCATCTGAATTTGTGCCTTTGGCGAAAAATCGACTCGCCCACCAGCCCGCAACAGCGATGATAAGTAAGATGACAACCCACTTGATGATCGATTTCATTCAGGCATGCTCCGCTACGAGGTTTACGTTATCGGGATGCGAAGGTTGAGTGGACGGCGCCAGCGAGGTCTGAAACAGTTCCGCCAGTTTGAGTGCCGCGCAGAAAAGAACCCCTCGCTCCGTGGAAGTCAGCAACTGAAATTTAATTGCAATCTGTTCGCGAATGGAATTTACAGCTTGCTGGTAGATCGCGCGTCCCTGGTCCGTCAGCGATACGATCGTGCGGCGCCGGTCGCGCTCGTCGGGACGACGAGTCACCAGGCCGAGACATTCGAGATCATCCACCATTTTGGATGCCGACGAGAGGGTCACCCCCAGCACCCCTGCCGCTTCGGAAATGGAATCAGCGAGATTCTGGTGCAAAACATGCATCATACGAAATTGCCCCATTCTCAGGTCAATCTGCGGGTCGTGATTCAAATTTCGGCGAACAAAGCCCATCAACTGGGGTATGACCGCCAGATAGACGCCCGCCAACTGCTCGGCGTCAACTGCGGCTGTAAATGCACGGCTGGGTGCATCAATATCGGAGGAACTGGATGTTGGGAATGCTTGCACTTTTTAACTAACCCCAATCAAGTACACTTCAAACTCACTGATTATAGAACACACCTGAATGGTGAAAGTTGCAAAAGTAAAGTTTTTTTGGCCCGCAGGTGATCAGGATACGCTTTCAGCCGGCCGCATTGGGTTTTTAGGGCGATATAAACTGCCGGTAGAGTTCCGCATACATCCCGCCAAGCGCGAGAAGTTGACCGTGGCTGCCGCGTTCCCGTATCTGCCCGTGATCCATAACCAGAATGCAGTCACTGCCGGTAATGGTGCTCAGGCGATGTGCCACGATAAACGTCGTGCGGTTTTTAACCAGTCGGGCGAGGGCCTGCTGGATAACCAGTTCGGTGTAGGTATCAATGGCGCTGGTCGCTTCGTCCAGCAGAAGAATGCGCGGATCAGCCAGAAAGGCACGGGCGAAGCAGATGAGTTGCCGCTGCCCAAGGCTCAGCGCCCCACCGCGCTCGCCGACCTGCGCTTGGAGGCCGTCGGGGAGGGATTCGAGTTGTTCGAGACAACCGAGATCAGACAGTGCTGTACGCACCTGCTGATCAGACGCCTCGGGCCGTGCATAACGGATGTTCTCCATGACGGTACCGGTAAAGAGGTAATTATTCTGCGAGACGATACCGAGAAACCGGTGCGGATTCGTCCCTTCGATCTCGCGGATGTCGATGCCGTCAAAGGTGATATGTCCCTGTTGCGGCAGATAGAAGCGGCAGATCAGGCTGATAATGGTGCTTTTACCGCAGCCGGTATGGCCGACCAGCGATATAACCTCTCCCGGGGCGGCGCGAAAGCTGACATCATGGATAACCGGATGAGCGGGGTCGTAGCCGAAAGTAACATGATCAAATATCACCTCGCCGCGAAGCGACTCGATAACGACCGGGGTCTGTACATCGGTCACCTGCGGTTTCTCCGCCAGCAGAGTCTGTACCCGTTCTGCGCAGGCCAGCGCCATCATGGTGTCGTTGTAAAAATTGCCGAAATTAATAACCGGCCCCATGAACCAATCCCAGTAGACATAAACCGCAATCAATTTGCCGATATGAAATGCCTCAGCGGCACCGGAGCCGCGTAGGAGCATCCATGCCCCAAGAGCGATGATGATGAGGCGCCCCAGAAAGCTGATCAATCCCAGCAGCGGCTGATAGATACCGTTGATCAGCGCGGCGTGCATGTTGTTGGCGGTGTTGACGGCCTGAAGATCGTTAAACACGTCGAGATTCTCGTATTGCCGGTTAAAGGCATTGACCACACGCATGCCGGAGATATTTTCCGCCAGATTGGTACTCACGCGCGTCCACCCCTCGCGGGTGAGCCGCCAGGCATGGCCGATGCGACGCCGGTAGAGAATGTTGGTGATATAGAGCACGGGGCCCAGCCAGAGCACCGCCAGCGCGATCCGCCAGTCCAGCCAAAGCATCATGGCAGCCGCCAGCAACATCATGGCAAGATTATTGACAAGCGTATTGATGCCCCACACTATGAAATTACTCATGGAATCAATATCGCCGGTGCCGCGGGTAAGGATGCGACCGAAGCGGGTACGATCATAATAGTTCATCGATAGCCGCTGCAACTGACGGAACACCGCTGCCCGCAGATTGAAGAGCACGCGCTGGCCGTAATAGGTGGTGTACCAGATGACCTGCCGCTGAATCAGCAGAGCGGCTCCCATAGTCAGGGCCCAAACGAAGATCGTGGTGGCGATATTCAAATAGGCAACATCAGGTCGGGGCCAGCGTGAGGTGTTCACCGGCCGACCGATCCAAGACGCAAAATCCAGAACCCAGGATGAAAAAATGTTCAGTTGGACTCCGGGGATATCCGTATCGACCAATTGCTGCAAAAAGCGGGGCGTGATGAGTTCCAGTCCGCTCATCAACAGACCGGCCAAAGCCATGAGGAGATACCCGTTGCGGTAGGGCGCCATCCATTCCCATACACCCCGGAGTATTTTTCCGTCCAGCGCCCGATAGTCGGCTTCAAAATCCGGTTTGAATGACGCCGCCCCCTTCACGCCGGGATCATGACGGCGACGCAGCCACGGACGGGTTTTCAGCGGAGCATCCCGGTGCTTCATGAGCGCACCTCGACGGCAGGCTTTTCCACCAGCGAGGAATCAAAACCGAGAAGCTGAATACGGGCGATATCCCGATAATGGCCCGACTCGGCGAGCAGTTCCTGATGGGTCCCGCGCTGCGTAACAAAGCCATTTTCAAGTACCAGCACCTGATCAGCAGACTTGACGGTGCTCAGGCGGTGCGCAATGACAAACAGTGTGCGATTTCGGAGTAATTCGCGCAGGCTGCTGCGAATCAGTGATTCGGTACCCGGGTCAATGGCGGCGAGAGCATCGTCGAGAATCAGTATTCGCGGATCGGCCAAAATCGCCCGCGCGATGGCAATCCGCTGCTTCTGACCGCCGGAGAGCGTGGTTCCCCGCTCACCGAGAATCGTGT
This sequence comes from Planctomycetota bacterium, assembly GCA_021827645.1. Taxonomy (GTDB): domain Bacteria; phylum Planctomycetota; class Phycisphaerae; order WQYP01; family WQYP01; genus JAJZGD01. The sequence continues at coordinate 53,956 of JAKAVA010000089.1, read as the reverse complement.
TATATCCCTCCGGCAACTGCGCGATAAATTCGTCCGCCTGGGCAAGCTGCGCGGCGTGCCGAACCAATTCCATCGGAGCGTCGGGGTGGGCGTAGCGTATGTTGGCGGCCACGGTGTCGGAAAACAGAAAAGTCTCCTGAAACACCACGCCCACCGAATGCCGCACCGAAGCGAGTGAGGTGCGTCGGATGTCGGCCCCGTCGATCCAGATGGAGCCATGCTGCGGATCATAAAAGCGGGCAAGCAGCTGCATGAGGGTGGTTTTTCCTGCGCCAGTCGGGCCGACCACGGCAACCATCGAGCCTGCGGGTACCCTGAAGGAAATATCTCGCAGAACAGGATTTTCCGGTTTATAGCCGAAGGTCACGTGTCGAAATTCCACCTCTCCCTTTCCGGGCGGAAGTTCCGGCGCCCCGGGGATATCCTCCACGGTCGGTTCGGCATAGACGATTTCGAAAAAGCGTCGGGAGGAGACAATGGCCGTCTGATATTGATTGGATATCTGGTTAATCTGCTGAAGGCGTGAGAGCACAGCGCCCATCGCGATTCCGAAAACGAAGATATCGCCGGCAAAAAGGATACCGTGAACCGCCATAATTCCGCCGATGAAAAACAGAAGCAGGTTGGCGGCGGTGGCGATACCGCGGATCGTCGGGACGAATGCCGCCCACATACCAACGGTCTGCATGGTCTGATCGAAAAGCTGATCAGTTTTAATCTGATATTTTTTTATTTCCATATTTTCAGTGGCGAAGGCCTTGACCACATGAACGCCGGCGACCGCCTCGCTGTAAATACTCACCATTTGATCGCCCGTATCCATGAGCGATTTCTGGATCGGCTGCATTTTTCGGCCAAAATAGCGGATATAGAGCAGCCAAAATGGAATGGGGGCAAGTGCCGCGAGGCCCATCCATGGGTTAATGGCGGCAACCAGCAGGTTGTAGCCGATCACGTATCCGATGATTTCCGCCGACGATACGAGCGAAAGATTCATGAAAAAGCGGATGTTGTGCAGATCTGACAGGGCGCGGTTGATGATCTGTCCGGTTGAATGCCGATCATGAAAGCCGAATCCAAGATGCTGCAGGCGATCGTAGGCCTGCGATCGCATGAAATACACCATGTCCATGCTCAACTTGGTGTTGGCCAACGATCGGAGCAGATTGGTCACCGCCAGCAATATCGTGGTTATGGCCAGCAGAACAAGAAGCGATTCAACAGCTCCCAGCCCCGTCGAATTGAAGATTGTCCCTCCGGCGGCGTGCAGGCGGACCGCGCCCGGGGAAGAAGCTTTCTTTTCGGGATAAGCCAGATGGCTGAGCGTATTGATGATCACGCGAGTGAGATCAACGCCAAATATTTCCAGGAAGACGGCCAAACCCACCAGCAGACAGGCCATCGCGGCGGTGTATCGCACGGGGCGGACAAATTGCAGCATCTCCCCCACGAGTTGCCGATTGCTCATCCGCTCGAGTCGGGCCAACCGGCCCTGCAAATCGGCGGGTTTAGATTCAGAGTTCACTTCCATATCCTTGCCGACTCAATTTCATCTGCGAGCCGGTCATTCACATCCGTCACGGAGGAGATGTCATATTTGCTTTTTCCGCCTGCGAATAACTCCGGGCGTGCGCATGGAAGAAACCTGCGGTGGTATTGGCAAGTTGGGCAAGAAGCGAATCTTCCACTGCCGTGTGCGTCTGCGTCATGGCCAGATTCGGCGGAACTTTGGCCGTAATCAGTTGTCCCGGCGCAGCGGTCTTCGGCCAGAGTCGCTTACCGGATTCACTTACCAGTTTGAGATACGCCTGTGCATCGCCTTCTGATATCTGCTTGGCACTCAGCAATCGGTTTCGAAATCGTTCAATATACAGGTAGATAACCAGATTGGCGTTAAGTGCCTTGGCAATATCCGCGATGCCCATTTCCCGATAACTGATCGGGTGGCTCTTCATCAAGGCAATAAGCCGATATGCCGGCACAAGATTTTTGGCAACACCCGCCCGGTAAAGATCCTGATTGGTCGCGGTGATCAGCTGCGACATGGCGTGAATACTCAGGGGACTGATGGATGAGGAATCAACCAGAACCAGAACACGGTCCTTCTTTTTGATATGGTAGACACTCTGATCGACGCCGTTTCCGGCAAGAAGATATTCCAACTGGCAGCCACCGCACGAAAGGAATACCAGCGTCAGTACCGCACCAACGATGAGCCTGCATGATGCATAGTTATTTTTCATTCTGGATGCGCCGTCCATGGATAAAAACACCTTACCACCGACCGACTGAATCGCTGCAGCGTGTTATAGAGCACGGCATTGCTGTCGGTATCATACACCGGTTCGGGACCCGATTTGGGCCAATATGTGTTAATCAGGGTTGAAAAAACGCGGCCGCTGCCGGGCAGATGCGTGTTGTAGACTGCTACGTGTGCCTCGATGTGCCCCTGCATCAGATGCCGGGCTCCGGGTGAGTGAGTGTGATAGTGAATAATTTCGATATAAAGAACACGGTCAACACCGAAATGTTTACCAATGGTTTTGACAGGCAGGGCATCCCACCCGGGGGTATTATTCTGATAGGCAATGACTGTAGAGGAATCAAGCAGTTTACTCTTGGGCAGATGTTTGCGAATCTCGAAACCGACAAACGATGATACTTCCCTGCGGGCCTGTGGATAGACAAATTCCGTCGAACTGTCGGTATAGACCAGAATGAGAATGCTCTTTTTCTTCATCCCGGTGTACTGGGCTGGCACCGGCTGGCCCGCCACATCAGAAAATACACCGCCGAAAAAATTACACCCGGCAAAGGTTGAAGTCAGCACAAGCAGCAATAACAACAGCGGACCACGGCTCCAGAATCGCCGTTCATTTAATCTTTCACGCATTCGTCCGGCTCCGAAACGGGCAAAACAAATAAAATTCCCAATCAGCGAGATCGCGGGTCCACCGCGTTATTATCCGAACAGCCAGGGGTACCAGATCCACCGCTCCAACAACTGTGATCCCAACTCAGTTCGATACGGTGGCCCGCCGCCGCCCCACCCATCCCGGCGCATTGGACGGACATCGGCGAGTTCACTGCATCAGGATATCCACCACCGTAATAATTGCACCCCGCGAGTGTTGAAGTGATCAGAAACCCCAACAACACGATTCGCCTGCGGCCGCAAGTTCGTCTTCGATTAAACGCTCCCCGCATTTATTCGGCTCCGTAACAGAAACCACGAACCAAATGACCCATCAGGGCGATCTACGGTCCACCGCGTCGATGCCTGACCATTCCGCAGTGATCAGGGCACCGCCCCAATAACCGTCGCCGTGCGACCCAAACCGACAGGCCATTCCGGCTGCCCGGTTCATATTAGAGCACCCCGTAGCATAAATCGATGCTGTTACTGCATCGTTGACGGCCAACAGTGTACCGCCCAAATCTTATATCCCCAAGACACCGCCAGTATCAAAACGGTCCACCCGATGAGCCGATACCGACGAGTCCATAGCCATGGCAGACTCGGTCCCAACCACCGCCCCACCAAAACACCACCCAGAGAAAGCGAAAACAACCCTAACATCAGCAGACCAAAAATGGCACCGGCCGGTTGAGTCATAAACGCCTGAATCACCTGCCCGTGATAAAGATGACTCACGGCAGTCGTCCAGCCACAGGTGGGACAGGGAATGCCATATCGGGTGTAAAAGCCGCAGCGGCTCGTGCCCAGTTGCCGCTCAATGCCGAGCGGGCCGTAATTGGGATTGAGCCAGCAGCCGATGAACCAGGTCGCGCCGGTTGGGACGGCCGCCGCGAGGCATATGAGCCGGAATATGATCGTGTTACGAGAGCTCGACGCTGCGGGAACGGCCGTAGCGTGCCGACCCCATTTATAGACGATTGGAGTGCCTTCCATCATCGAATCCTTAAAACCATTTGGTGATCCCACTATCCGCCGAGGTGGGCACCAGCATCAACCCCGGATTATCCTCACTTTCTTTTACAGGGCAATGCGGCAGTAGTCGCGTTGTAGGACACCGGGACAACTGGTCCTTCAGCCGGTTACGATGGGCCTCGACTCCGGTTACGGAGTGGTTGACGTATCTGCCTCACACTGGTAGCGATGTCATTTTGCAGCATCCATTAATTCATTCATCTTTCAGGATGGCTCACCGAAACTCTTTTCATCAGACGCCATGCATTCTGGTTGTTGAATTGCAAATTACATGCTGTCGAGGCGGTTGTTTTTTTCTTCAGTGTGTTTAGTCTATATCTCCGTCAGCCTTACGGTAGATTTGGCGGACCGATAGGTTGCAAATGATTTCATTCACTGAGGCACGGTAACATGACCAATCGACGAAGATTTATGAAACTTGTGTCTACTGCGGCGGTAGCATCTATAGCGGCCGCACAAACCGATTCGACGCCACGGTCATCCGCTGAAAGCGTGAGAACCGTTTCCCGTGCAAACAAGACGGTTTTTGGCAAAAATGTATATGTTTTTGATGCCGCGATGTCGGCGGTGGGGATTCATCACATCGCACGGGATATTTTCCAAAAAATGGAGTCGAATCAGTTTGCGCCCCAGGGGTATGCATTACTTTTCAAACCGGGTAGATACAGACTGAATTTTAATGTCGGCTTCTATACCGAAGTCGCGGGGTTGGGGCAAAATCCGGACGATGTGCTGATTGATGGCGGCGTGAATGTCAATGCACAATGGAGTGGCGGGGCCGCCCTGGACAACTTCTGGCGAACGATCAGTAACTTTGCCTTAGTACCTTCGGCAAGCGGTGGTGCAGCTCGCTTCGCGGTGTCGCAGGCATCGCCGATGCGCCGCATGCACGTGAAAGGCAATCTTAATTTGTTCGATGTATGGAAGTCATGTCATTGCGGCGCCGGTTATGCCAGTGGAGGTTTCCTCGCTGATACGTTGGTGGATGGTAAAGTGGTGCCCGCATCACAGCAGCAATGGTTGTCGCGAAACAGCAGGTGGGGGCTTTGGAGCAATGCCGTTTGGAATATGGTTTTTGTAGGGTGTCAAAATACTCCCGGTAACACCTTTCCCAATCCAGCCTACACGGTGGTGAATCGCACGCGCGTGATCCGTGAAAAGCCTTACTTGTACGTAGACCGATCCGGCGATTTTGCTGTCTTTGTTCCGGCGATACGCCGCAACAGCAATGGGGTATCGTGGGCTTCAGGCTCTACGCCCGGTGAATCGATCCCCGTAGAACAGTTTTACATTGCGCAATGCGTGAAAGACTCAGCTTCAAGTCTTAACCGGGCATTGGCGGACGGTAAGAACATTATTTTTACGCCGGGCACTTATCGGTTAAATGACACACTAAGAGTCACGAGGCCCGACACCATACTGCTGGGGTTAGGTGTGCCATCGCTGACGGCCATGACCGGCGGGTCCGCCATTTCAGTTGCTGACGTGGGCGGTGTAAAGATCGCCGGGCTCATCATTGATGCGGGCCCGGTCAACTCCCGTTGCCTGCTTGAAATGGGGCCGACTCGCAGTTCGGCTGATCATGCGGCCAATCCCAGCTTCCTTTACGATTTGACGGTGCGTACCGCCGGGCCGGCGGCCGGCAGGAACGAGACCGGGATTATCATTAACAGCAACCATGTTGTGATGGATAACGTCTGGATATGGCGGGCGGATCATGGCAGAGGCGTCGGTTGGACGAAAAATCCGACAAAGCATGGACTCGTGGTCAATGGCGATGGTGTGACCTGTTATGGACTCTTCAACGAGCACCATGAGCAATACCAGACACTTTGGAACGGTAACGCCGGACGTGTCTACATGTATCAGTCAGAAATGCCTTACGATCCGCCTGATCAGGCATCGTGGATGGCGGGCCGGACTGATGGATATGCATCCTACAAAGTGGCGGACACGGTGACACGGCACGAGGCCTGGGGATTGGGAGTTTACTGTTATTTTCGTGACGCCGTCATTCAATGCGAGAGTGCTATTGAAGCTCCGGTCACCAGCGGCGTAAAATTGCACGACTTGACAACGGTTTGGCTCAACGGAAGAAAAGGGAGCCGGATCGATCACATCATCAATCGCATCGGCAACCCGGTCTATGCGAACACACCTCCATCGGCTATGCGTCAAACGTTGAAAGAGTTTGGCGGTTTCGGCTAGCCCTGATTGTTCAAGAAACGGCGCGAGATTGCGGGGGTGGAGGTCGTAAGTGTCGTGTTTGCAGACGGTTAGTCTCCGTGGCCGGACTGAGTTCCGGCGTGCAATCTGCAAGGGCAGCTTCCATTCGATTTTGGGTACCCATGCTCCATTTCACGCTCTCCATCTGCCGACTTGTGTGAACCGGAAGCGAGTGGACAGAGTATTAGATTTGTAGTATTGTATCCGGCTGCGATGTTTCGCGGTTAGGAGTGCCTTATGCCTGCCCCACGTTGTCAGCCACTGCTCTTCGATTTTCTCCCCTCCCGAGAACTGATCGTGGAACGCTCTGCCGGCCAGATCACCTCCGACGCCGGATGGTCGTCAAACCCTCCGGCAACTGGCCCTGCTGGCACTTCTATCAGCTGGTCGCCGAACGTTCCAACATCTTTCGTTCCACCGCCTGAATCCATCACAACCCGATCGGTCAATGGGGGTAAGGGGGCTTTCTGCCCACAGTCGTAAAAAAACAGCGTCAATATCACCGACACATCTACAAACGCGCATATGTCAGCACTGCCGCGATGACCGTGAATAATCCGGGCTATAAGCAACCAAGCTCATTGCCGGAAATGCGACCAGAATTTCAGGCTCAGTTGACTCAACTACATCGGCCGCTGCGGCAATGTCAGAAATTCCACCTTGTTTGCGGCCGAAGCCACAACATGTCCATGCCGCAACATCTCAGTCAGTTCCGGCTTGACGACGATTTCATAGCGGTAGCCCAATACGGGGATGTTGTACAACTTGGCATGGAGATTCCACGTGCCGTCCAGTCGCACCTTGTTGTCAGGTGTAATGTCGCAAATCGCCTGCAGGCCGATCGTCGGCAGCAGAGCACCCCAACCGTAGTGCGGGTCATGCGATGCGATGCCGGTGGTGGCGAGATAATTCTCGCTCCATATACCCTTACGGGTCCAGTTACGCATAAACAGCTTCACACTTTTGCGTGCATACGCATGGATGACGGGCGCAGGTGCATAATTCAACAACCCTTGAAACGCAAGATAATTGGTTGGACCCCAAATATCGCCGCGCCAATATTCCTGGTGGACAAACGCTGGATTGTTGCGCGATATCGTCGGCAGTACCCATTTGCCCCAAAAGTATTTCTTGCTCACGAGCACCGCCAACATACGCTGCGCCCGGGCCGCATCGGGAACTTTCGCAATCATCGGGTAAAAATTGGTCGGCGACCACCGACGTGATAGCAAATGATGCCCGGGACCTCGTGACCAGTAACGATTGCAATACATTCCCAGTCGGTGACTCCACAACATCGCGTTGATCCGTGCTGCCATTACCCGACGCTCCGCTTCATAATGTGCAGCCGCTTTTTTATGCCCCAGAACGGCGGCAATTTTTGACAGATACATGGCATCTGCGGCCCAAAGCGAGTTGAGCCCCACATCGTCCAGATCGAATGTGTCGGAGGACGGCATCATCTTTACCTTGCCTTTTACGTACATCGGCGAATCATCCATGCCGCTTTCCCATCGGGCGCACTGCCAGACACCCGTTGACGAACCCCATTCCAGCAGGCCATCTTTATTGCCGTCACGACGGGGCAGGTGCGTATGCGGACTGATGGCAAACCACCAATGATGGTATCGAACCAGCGGCTTGTAAAATTCCTTCAAAAAATTCTTATTCGGCCATCGCTGATATTCCTGCCACACGCACATGGCTGCGACCGGCGGTTCGCTGCGATCAATCGATTTTATGTTCCGGTGCCAATCGTAATAATTACACACTAACCCGTCCGGCATCTGAAAATGAAAAATGCCAGCAAGCTGCCTTCGCATAAGCCAGGAGGATGCGGAGCGATCATTGACGGACAGCAGCAAAGAATTAAAAAAAGTATCCCATTCAAAAAATATGCAGCTTTGGGGCAGACACCAGCCTCGCGAAATCGTGCCGGATATATTTCTAAGTGGTGGCAGATAAACGATGCCGTCATCCGAGGCGGTACCGATTGGCGAGATAAAATTACCCCAATCACCAGTGGCATATGGCCTCAACTTGCGGTACGCAGACCATCCCCTTCTAACAAGTTCCCGGACAGTAGCGAGCATTTTATGGCGGTTGATCTGCGCGGACGTGAGTTGCACCATAAATGTCAGTGGATGCTGAGGCGTAACATGAAAGATCAGTCCCACGTAGGGTGCAGCCTTTGCAGCCGCCGGACTGCTACCATGCAGTACCGCGGCGCCAAAGGATTTGGCGCTATTGGCAACGGCGATGCCATCGGCATGCCGCAGCGTTGAAAGATCAAAACCCGGCAGTGCCGAACCCGCCACCTGCGGCACGCCAGTAATTTGATTCGCTGTGGCGCGATAAGCCGCGCCGTAACCACTCCACGCTGGCACACATTCCAGTACGACTTGCAGGGGATGTTTAACGGATATCGAGGCAACCGCTGCCAAATTTCCCTTCACCCGCTGCCAATCAACATGAAGAGCATTGTTGTTTGCGATCAGCCAGTACATGCGACTGATCCCATCTTTGCGTCCCCAGCGCATAGCCTTGAGATGCCATTGAAACGCCGTCACTCGGCCATAGCCATGTTGATAATGGCCATTGACCACCCAACCAATGCCGACACGGTAAGCCACCGGGTGCGTCGCTCGCGGATTAGGAATCATCACCAAGCCCTCTGGATCGCCGGTATAAAAAGGGCCGATGAGGGGATGTTTGGCTGGGGCACCGGTAACCGGTGCTGTTGCCAGTGTCAGCAGAGACAGAATCCCAGCCAAGGCAACGAACGTATGCCGCAAACCGAAGCACCGGGGTGATCCACGTTTCATAACATTATCCTTTCGTAAGATGCGCTGCAGCGGCTCACTTTTCGGGGCATATACCTGTTTCCAGTGAGTCCGCCCGCTGAATGTGACTCAGCAGTTCAGTCTTGGGGACACAAATGCCCTATTCATCTTCATGTCGCGATCGTGTGCCGTGCCGAGCGGCTACGTTTCAAGGCTCAGTATCGATGAGATATCACAGCTTACCGTCTCCACGACTTATTCACAATTGGCAATCTTTGCCAAAATGCAGTCGGCTCGCGTAGTACCCATGGATGTTATCGGGTAGGCGTCGTCGGCGTCAAGTTGGGAATATCTGTCCAGCATTTCATGAAAGTTGGCGGTGTGTTTCGGTCGACGGTTTTGACAAAATGGAATAAATTCCCCCTCGGTTATGCGGCGGTCTGTGTTCAAAGGTGACTCTCGGTAAAAGATCGCCCGAGGCCACAAGCCCCAAGCAACGCTCGGATGTTTGACTTGTAATGTCGCTCTGGTTAATCTCTTCTTGTCTGATCTACTTCCAGACTCTGGCGTGCTGTTAACAAAGGAGCATATCATGCGTCGCGGAATAAAATCAAAGTTTACAAGTGTGGTGTTTGCTGCTGTGGTCATTGGGTCGGCAGGCGTTGCTGCGGCTAAGAGTAGCCAAACGCACCTCACGCCGACTGGTGAAAAATTGATGGCGCACTACTCCAGTATATTGAGCAATTTAAGCTCCGAGATATATCAGTCGCTCCCATCCATGGACCCGGGTATGACGCATCCGTTCATGCACGACTATCGTGCTGAAGCTTCCGTAAAACCGTATAATCCCGACAGTCCGGTTTATATGAAGGACGTTGAGCGTTGCCAGCAGAGAGCAGCCCCTCTATTGCACATGGCTGACAGCGTGATATCCAGCGATGCCTTGGACGCGAGGTTAGCCGAGGCCTCTATCATTGCCGAAGCTACGCCGCAAGGACTGGCGGCATTTGCGCAGAAGTCTGCCGCCAACCAACAGTTGATTACTCACCTGTTGTCAGATCCGAAGCTGATGATCCAGATGCAGGTTGCTGATGGTGCCCGTCATGGCAACTATGGCCTGACGATGAAAATCTACGAAACAATCGAACACGCCAGCAAGCGTGCTCACAGCGGGATGTTCCAACGGCTGGCATTGGCCACGGCCCTGAGTCAGAAATCGCGTCTCGGTTTCAATCAGGGGTCGAAGTTTACCCCGCTGCAGCGATATCGCGACTATGAAAAGGCGTATCTCGCCGGCGAACTTGACCCCGCGTTTCCGGTTTTAACCACTTGGGACTATCGCTGGGTCATCGATGATCCTCACGATAATGCGGAGTTGGATTGGTTTCGCAACGCACTGAAAAATTATGAGCCCAACCTGATTTATGACAGACAGTATCTTGATATTGTCCATACCGATGTGAAATATGGCAATCCCAATGCGTACGAAAAATGCCCCGGTAATTTTCTGGCGGCCGGAATAGCCGGCGGCGGCGAGTGCGGCATGCGAGCTTGGATCGGCCGCGCGGCAGAACGGGCCTTCGGCATTCCCGTCTGGGGGGTCAAGCAGGACGGCCATGCCGCAATGGCCGAGTGGACGCCCCATGGCTGGATTGCACCTTTTAGTGCGGGCTTTGCCGTCAACTGGTGGGATCATATCCGTGGGGATGTTTTTCAAAGAGAAACCGAGGCGCGAAGTTATCCGAAAGAATTTATGAAGGCAGTGCGCTTACAATGGATTGGTGCAGCACTTGGCGAGAAGGCTCCGAATGGGATGGTGCCTGGTACCGGCGGTTTTTGGTACGCCTTGGCCGACTGCGAAGAGCGGGCCATTGTTGCCGCCTCCCATTCACCGGTGGCGACCTTGGACAAATACGGCCCCAATCATTTCCAGAGCGAATTGCGGCCGACCTGCGTTAATTACTATAAAAAGCTGATGGCGAAGTACGGTCCAACCCTTGCCGAGAAAGTCGAGGCACAACCCGTCCCACCATCCGCGTATAAGATTTCGGTTGATCAACAGGGAGACATCCATATTCCTGTGGCTGCCTGCTCTCAGCCGAAAAAGACCATTCGGGGTGCTGTTTTTGTTAAAAGTTATCTCGGTGGTCTGCAGTTGCATTACTATCGACATGTCCATCCGTGGACGAAACAAAGCGACGTCAATCCGGCACCAACACTTACGTATGTTGTTCAGGCACCGCATGCGGGCACGTATGCCTTGACCGCTAAAATCGTTGTTCTTAAGCCGACCGGACTTTTGGCGGTCACAGTTAATCACGCTGCCCACGCGACACCCATGACGATGCAGTGGACTGATGGCGCATGGCAAAAATCAAAGCCGGTTGATATCACCCTGAAGAAGGGGCGTAACGTTATCAAATTTAACGCGTCCACCAACTTTTTCTCAGCCACGATCAAGTACTTCGAGCTTACGCCGCTGCGATAGCCGGGACCACATTCTGCCTTCGCAGCACGGGACGACGCATCCAACGCCCCGCGGATCTCAGGCAGGTTTCTTGTGGTGCATTTTTCGAGTTTGGGTTTGAGATGAATCGTGGTTGTTGTCGTTATGGATCATTAGGGTTACTGGTAAGGGATCATGGACGTTGGCATCATGTTTCGCGTGCCCTCCTTTTTGAAATCTCAGATGGTTGAACGCTGTGGTGTTGTCGAGATAATGCAGACTGTTTTTGCTTGTACGTGTTCATAATGCCGATGGTTTAAATTGATTTCATCAGGATAACGTGGCTGGCTCGCAGCCGCATTTCAAGTGTATTTGGCGGAAAGCATAGCGTTTGAAGGCAGCAGTAGAAAGGATTTGATGATGCGTAAAACGACAGGTTTGTACGTATGGGCTGGCTTGTTCGTGGTCATACTGACTGGAGCATGGGCCGGAGTAAGAGCAGAGAATTTGCCTCGTGGTAAGGATGTCATTTATGTGCCTGCCATGAGCAATGGGCTTTGCGTGAACAACCTGTTTCAGTCCAACATGGTGCTGCAACGCGGTAAACCGATTGCCATATGGGGATGGGCGCCGCCTAGGCAGAAGATAACGATAACCTTTGCCGGGCTCAAACGATCGGTCACGGCTGGGGCCGACCGATCATGGAGGGTCACATTTCCGACCATGACCGCGAGCGACAAACCAAGAACCATGGTCATCCAAGGTGATGGCAAAACCATCACGCTGGACAATATACTTATTGGAGATGTATGGGTTGCGGGGGGACAAAGTAACATGGATTTTCCAGTCCAAGGGGTGCACAACGGGGATTTGGCGGTCGAGGCTGCCAATTTCAAGAATATCCGTCTCTTGACCATCCCTGAAAACAATACGACCAAACCGCTCAAAAATTTTCCGGAACTTGAGCAGTGGAGTGGCTGGTGGGGCCGCCACTATCGCCGGGGATTCTGGCGTGTGTGCACGCCGAGATCGGTCGCATCCTTTTCGGCCATTGCTTTCATATTTGCACGGCAGATATACATGACCACGCACGTTCCCATCGGAGTCATCAACGTTTCACGCGGGGGATCGACACTTCAAACTTGGACACCCATGGCCGTACTCAAAAGTATTCATACGGCGGCCGTTGAGACGATGTTGCAGAAATGGAAGACGAAAATCGCGGACTACAATCCGCAAGCTGATCTTGAGCGGCGTATCAAGTTTTATGATTACCGCGTCAAAATCGGTAAGGCGAAGCCGGGACATCCACCTACCACTCTGCAACCCGGGCCGGCCAAGGATTTCAACCGCCCCGGCACCTGCTACAACGGTATGTTGGCCCCGATGGCGGGGCTTAGAGTCAAAGGCGTCATCTGGCACCAAGGCTTTAATAATTCGCTGGGCAACAGAACCACCGGTGGAGAAATGTACGAACAGATATTCCCGAAGATGATTGCAACCTGGCGCAAAGCATTTAATTCGCCGGATCTGCCATTCGGCATTCTGTCACTATGTACGGATGGTGCACCGCAGACCAATAAACATTTTTTGGAAGGTCTGGCCGATAACGGCTGCTACGTCCGATGGGCGCAATATCGCACGTTTCTCAAGATGCGCAAAGCGGGAGACAAAAATATAGGCTTCTGCAGCACCTTCGATTTCCGTATGAATTGGTACCATCCGCAGATTAAAATACCGGCGGGGTTGCGTATCGCACGCTGGGCTCTGGCGACGCAGTACGGCTACAGTCGGCAGATCCCATGGCTCCCCCCGATCATCAAAAGCATGAAGATCGCCGGCAACAAAATTATTCTGACGCTGACTCAGGACGTCACCCCCTATCACAATCATGCCGGAACGTTTCATGGTTTTGCGATCGCCGGCCACAACCGCAGGTTCTATCCGGCCAAAGCCGTATATGGAAAAAATCCAAATCGCCGAGGCGATCAGTTGAATGTGATTGTGCTCTCAAGCCCATTTGTTCCTGATCCTGTTGCGTATCGCTACGCCTGGTCGAGAAATCCGATGGGTAATGTTGTAACAACAGGGGTAGCGAATCTGCCGCTGGCGATCCAGCGTAGTGACCACTGGACGATGAACCAACTCTACCAAGCTTATACCGGCCGTCGGAGCCAATCGCCCACGGTATTGAACGGCTACGAACGCCATATGTTTATGATAGCTCTTGAGAATGCAGACATCGCTCGGAGGCTCAAAGAGGCTCAGGCCTTCTGCAAAGCCCACGGCGGCTCGCATGCGACCCAGTAACGCCGGTTAGCGATAGAGGTGGCATCGCGGCGCGGTACTGTTGGGTGCAGTTGGAGTGCGGGTGTTGCACGCAGATTGATGCCGTAGATGATGAATCTTGGGAGTCTGTTCATGGAGGTATTGCAGAAGTGAAACTGATACCATCGAAAACTTCCCTCAGCGTCCCAGATTTCTCAGTTACACGTCGCGAGGCGATATGGGGGATTGCCGCGGCATCCGTTTACGCCGTTGCACCCCTCGGTTTTGCTGCGGGTACCCGGGTTGTGCCAAGGGGCGTTGAAGCGGGTTTTCAGCATCAGAACGGACGCTTTGTCCTGACCCGCGGCAACGCCACCATCTTGGTGGAGCCATACGCCGCCAACATCGTGCGAATCACGTTGAGCTTGAATAAAGATGGTGCTCTGGCCAAACCGGGGTACGGGTTCATCGCCAAACCCTCCGGCAGCGGCTGGAGCCACAGCAGAGGTTCAGACGGATTTGATGTTATGCGATCGGCCGGTCTGGTGGTGCGTGTTTCGCCGGGATCCCCACCGCCACCGACTCTCATGCCCCGTGATCCCGTCTATCAGCAGGTGAGAGATAAGCTTCGGCCGCCGCGAAAGCCTGTAATCAATAATAATCTCCGATTTGATGTCGTCACCATCGAGACTCCGGAAGGCAAAACGCTTCTGACGTTGTGGAAGTGGTCGATGTATAAAAATAGCCCCTATTCCGGTGAGAACATCACGGAAGCTCATAGGAAGCTTGATCCCGGCTACCGGATATCCGCCACCTTTGACTCGCCATCGGACGAACACTATTACGGTTTGGGGCAGCATCAGTTGGGCAATCTGGATTTACGCGATCAACTGATCAAATGCTGGCACAGCTACGGGGCAATGGGTGGGGAGCGGGTCGGGGTTCCGTTCATGGTCTCGAGTCGAGGCTATGGATTCATCTGGGATAATGCGTCGAAGACCACGATCAAGATGGCAATTAACGAAAACAATGAATGGCGGTCTGAGGTTGGAGACGCGATTTCGTTTTTTGTAATCCGCAGTGATAAGGTCGATGAGATATACACGGGATACCGACACCTGACGGGTGTAACGCATATGCTGCCAAAGGGTGCCTACGGCTACATACAAAGTAAGTGCATCTATCCAACGCAGAAAGAATTGATCGATGTGGCCAAGGGATACCGGGAAAGAAATCTTCCACTTGATGTGTTGGTGGTGGACTTCCTGAATTTCACCGTCATGGGAAATATCGATCTGGACCCAACGCGTTGGCCTCACCCGGCGGCTATGAATCGCGAGCTTGGTCGCATGGGTATTAAGACGATGATAAGTGTCTGGCCCCATTTTGCGACGTTTTCAAGATATTACAAGCTGCTCAAGGCGAACGGCTGGTTTATCCAAAAAGCGGACGGCAGCCCCTATTTTGGGTGGGCCCGAGATCAGACCGGGCCGAACCTTGATGCGACCAATCCGCACGCGGGCAGATGGTTTTGGGACACTATTCGTAATAACTATGTAAAGAAAGACGGTTTCAGTTACATCTGGCTGGATGAAACCGAGCCGGATACCAGCCCCGAGCATCAATTTTTATATGTGGGTGCGGGTAACCGGTACTTTAATGTGTACCCATTGTTTGAGACGGGAGCAATTTATGACGGCTTTCGGCGTGATTATGGCAAGAGTCGACGGGTATTAATTTTGGCGCGAGCCGCCTATCTCGGTGCCCAGCGGCATGGAACATTATTCTGGTCGAGCGATATCTTCGACACATGGGATATGCTTCGACGATCGATCACCGCTGGCTTGAACTTTACGGCCAGCGGCATGCCTTATTGGAGTACGGACATCGGGGGTTTTATGCGACCACCGAATCATGCCTATTATCGTCCCCCTCATAAGCCACTGGTCAGCCCGGACGGGGCGGAACGTACGGTTGGTGCCTATTCGGATTACCCCGAACTATTTGTTCGGTGGTTTCAGTGGGGTGTATTTCAACCCGTGACGCGAGTACATGGTGAAAGAAAACACAACGAGGTTTGGGCCTTTGGCAAGGAGGCAACGCCGATCCTTGAAAAATATCTTCGCTTTCGATACCAATTACTGCCGTACACGTATTCCCTTGCCTACAAAACGTATCGCACCGGAGCTCCATACATGCGAGCCTTATGGATGGACTTTCCTGCGGACCCGAACGTGAGTAATATTTCTGATCAACATATGTTCGGGCCTGCATTTATGGTCGCACCGGTGACGCAACAGGGGGCCACGAGCCGCCCCGTTTATCTGCCGTCAGGCTGCGACTGGTATAACTTTTGGACCAATGAACGGCTGCATGGTGGGCAAATCATCGATGCGGCCGCGCCCATCGACGTCATTCCACTGTTTGTCCGTGCTGGATCGATTGTTCCGTTTGGAAGCGCTATACTCGATACACAACAACCCCAGAAGATTGCGTCCATCCGGGTATATCGGGGAGCCGATGCGGATATGGATATCTATCAGGACGACGGCGAAACTTACCAGTATGAGGATGGCATATATGACATCACACACCTTCATTGGGACGAAGCAAACGGTCGGCTGATCCAAAGTGGTCGTCCGGCGTGGACAAAGTCAGACGCGCCTGCGGTCGATATTATTTGATCCGTGAAACACCGCTCGCATGAAGAAATATTTTCCGTTGCGACGGGGCGGCAAACTCAGAATAATTGAATGTGCCGGCTACCCTTCGCTGATCGGAACGACGAACAACCACCGGATGCGATCAGGGCAATTATGTGGGATTGGGGAAGACCGCTTTTATCGCGATCCACCCCTGATCACTCCCCGCAAAAAAGGGTGGGAGTCCGCTCTCGCGCAAGTTGATACGACGCAGGTAAGTTAGTACTATATATGGTTCGCGATTCTTTGTTGGAGTCGCGTGGGCGGAGCGGTGGTTTACAAGCCGAGGGCACGCCTCACACACGGAGGTTATACGTTGACTTCTACCGAAAAGCTTGGCCTAAGGCCCGGCAAAATGGGTCTTTACGATCCAGAATTTGAACACGACAGTTGCGGTGTTGGTTTTATTGCTCATATCAAGGGCAAGGCGAGCCACGACATTGTGATCAACGCACTCACGATGCTGGAGCATATGGAGCATCGCGGGGCGTGCGGATGTGAGGAAAATACCGGGGATGGCGCCGGCATTTTGACGGCCATGCCGCACAAATTTCTGGCCAAAATTGCATCCCGTGATGCAGGAATCAAATTACCCGATCCGGGCAAATATGGTGCCGGGATCGTTTTCCTGCCGTCTGATAATGAGCAACGGAAGTGGTGTGAGAAGCAACTCGAGCAGTGCATCAAGGCCTGCAAACTTAAGTTGCTCGGCTGGCGCGATGTGCCGGTCGATAACCATGGGATCGGCCCCAGCGCCCGACGCACCGAACCCAAAATGCGGATGATCTTTGTCACGGCAGCCGAAACTGATACAAAAGTATCGCAGGATGAGCTGGAACGAAAGTTGTACGTGGCCCGCAAGTCGGCCGGTAATCAGATCCGCAGTTCCGACCTGCCTCAGGCGGAATATTTCTATGTATGCAGTCTGTCGACCAAAACGATTATTTACAAAGGCCAGCTCACTTCGCCGCAGGTGCGGGAGTATTTTGCCGCCGATCTGGGTGACGCGGACTACATCAGCCACATAGCGCTGGTGCATTCGCGTTTCAGCACCAACACGTTTCCGTCGTGGGATCGGGCGCAGCCGCTGCGATTCATGGCACACAACGGTGAAATCAATACCCGCCGCGGTAACGTAAACTGGATGCACGCCCGCGAGGGGATGTTCCAGAGCCGGATTTTCGGCAGGGACATTGACCGGATCAAGCCGGTGATCGAACCGGGCAATTCGGATTCTGGTGATTTTGATAACTGTCTTGAAATGCTGCTGCAGACCGGTCGAAGTCTGCCACACGCCGTGATGATGATGATCCCCGAGGCGTGGCAGAATCATGAGTCGATGGACCCGCGCCGGCGGGCATTTTATGAATTTCACTCCTGCATGATGGAGCCGTGGGACGGCCCGGCCTCCGTCGCATTCACTGACGGCCACTACATCGGTGCCGTGTTGGATCGCAACGGCCTGAGGCCCAGCCGTTATTACGTCACCAAGGATGATCTGGTCATCATGGCCAGCGAAGTGGGCGTATTGGAGATTGATCCGGCGAATGTGGTGAAAAAAGGTCGGTTGCAGCCGGGGCGGATGTTTCTGGTTGACTTTGAGCAGGGTCGGATCATCGATGATTCTGAACTCAAAGCCGCGTTGGCGGCCGAGCACCCCTACGGTCAGTGGTTGCAGGAACAGAAGCTGACGCTTGAGGACTTGGCTAAACCGAAAGGCGTTGCCGAATTTGACCCTGAGAATCTTCTCACGCGGGCGCAGTGCCTGGGATACACCACCGAAGACGTGTACAAGCTGATTCTGCCGATGGGAGCCGCAGGACTTGAGGCGCTCGGCTCCATGGGTAACGATGCGGCCCTGGCGTGTCTGAGCGACCAGCCGCGACTGGTGTATGACTATTTCAAACAGACCTTTGCGCAGGTGACCAATCCGCCGCTGGATTCAGATAAAGAATCCATTGTGATGAGCTTGGAATGTTACGTCGGTCCGGAGCGTAATCTGCTGGAACCGACTGCGGAAAATGCACACCGACTGCTGCTTTCGCAGCCGATATTGACGAACTGCCAGCTCGCACAGATGAAAGAATTGAATCACCGTGGGTGGAAGTCGCGGGTGATCGATATGACCTTCGACCGTCGCGCGGGTGAAAAGGGGATGCCGGAGGCGATCGATCGACTCTGCGCTGAAGCGGATCAGGCGATTGCCGACGGATGCAGCCTCATTGTGCTCAGTGATCGGCAACTGGGCGAGGGCCGCGTCGCCATTCCGGCGCTGCTTGCCTGCGGAGCCGTCCATCACCATCTCGTCCGCAGCGAGACGCGAACGCGTCTGGGCATTGTGCTGGAAACCGGCGAAGCGCGGGAAGTGCATCACCACTGCATGCTTATCGGCTACGGGGCCGACGCCATTAACCCGTATATGGCGTTTGAAATATTGTGGAATCTGCGACGTGAGGGAAATATCGATCCGTCGCTGGATGATGACAAAATCATTAAAAATTACATCAAGGCCTGCGGCAAAGGCATTCTGAAGGTGATGAGCAAAATGGGCATCTCCACCCTGCAGAGCTACAAGGGAGCCCAGATATTTGAATCCATCGGCCTTAATAAGCAGGTGATCGATAAGTGCTTCGCCGGTACGGTCTCCAAGATCGACGGGGTCAATTTTGACGTTTTGGCCGCCGAGGCGTTTCGGCGTCACGAGATCGGTTATCCATCCCAGATCAACGCGGTGCAACTCAGCGTACTGCCGGAAGGCGGTCAGTATGCGTGGCGCAAAAACGGTGAACAGCATCTGCTGAATCCCGATACCATCGCCGCGCTGCAGGACGCCGCCCGTACCAACAGCCGGGAGGCCTACGCCCGCTACGCCAAGCTGATCAACGAACAATCCGGTCGCCTCTGCACGCTGCGCGGCTTATTTAAGCTCAAGCCGGCGGATGCGCCGGTGATGCTGGCGGAAGTGGAGCCGGCGAGTGAAATCGTCAAGCGATTCGCCACCGGGGCCATGAGCCTCGGATCGATTTCCACCGAGGCCCATGAGACACTGGCGATTGCGATGAATCGCATCGGCGGAAAATCCAACACCGGCGAAGGTGGCGAAGATCCGCGGCGCTTCAAACCCGATGCAAATGGCGACCTGCGGCGATCGGCCATCAAACAGGTGGCCAGCGCACGTTTCGGCGTCACAAGCCACTATTTGACCAACGCCGATGAATTACAGATCAAGATGGCCCAGGGAGCCAAACCCGGCGAGGGTGGACAGTTGCCCGGGCACAAGGTGGATCGCTACATCGGCAAGCTGCGGCATTCGACGCCCGGCGTGCAGTTGATCAGTCCCCCACCACATCATGATATTTATTCCATCGAAGATCTGGCGCAGCTGATTTACGATCTGAAGAACGCCAATCCCGCCGCACGAATCAGCGTCAAGCTGGTTTCGGAGGTCGGTGTGGGCACGGTGGCGACGGGCGTATCAAAAGCCCACGCGGATCACGTGGTGATTGCAGGCCATGACGGCGGCACCGGGGCATCACCGCTGACGAGTATCAAACACGCCGGTGCGCCGTGGGAACTCGGCTTGGCGGAAACGCATCAGACTCTGGTCCTCAACGATCTGCGAAGCCGGATCGTGGTGCAGGTAGACGGTCAGTTGAAGACCGGTCGGGATGTGGTCATCGGGGCCCTGCTGGGAGCTGAAGAATTCGGCTTTGCGACCGTGCCGCTGGTTACGCTCGGCTGCATCATGATGCGTGTCTGCCACCTGAACACCTGCCCCGTCGGCATCGCTACGCAGGACCCGGTTCTGCGGGCAAAATTTGCGGGCAAACCGGAATATGTTGTTAATTTCATGTTCCTGCTCGCCGAAGAAGTACGGGAAATCATGGCATTCATGGGCTTCAGGACCATGGATGAAATGATCGGCCGCGTGGATCGCCTGGAAGTGGGCGACGCAATCAAACACTGGAAGGCCCAGGGATTGGATTTAACACCCATTCTCTCCCCTGCCGTCAAACTCCATGACGGTGTTGAGGTGCGATGTGTGCGCAAACAGGATCATGGTCTGGAGCAATCGTTGGATTACCAGATTGTGCAGGATGCCCGTGAAGCGATTGAACATGGCACCCACGTGAAACTGGCGTATCCGATCAAAAACACCCATCGCACCGTCGGCACCACTCTGAGCCACGAAATATCCAAGCGCTATGGGGGCGAAGGACTGCCGGATGCGACCATCGAGATCAAGCTCTCCGGTTCAGCCGGGCAGAGCCTTGGCGCATGGCTGGCACGCGGTGTGAAACTGGAATTGGAAGGGGACGCTAACGACTATGTCGGCAAGGGCCTCTCCGGCGGCACGATCGTCGTCTACCCCGATTCCCGCAGCACCTTCAAACCGGAGGAAAATATCCTCATCGGTAACGTCGCACTTTACGGCGCCACCAGCGGCTATGCCTACTTCCGCGGTGTTGCCGGTGAGCGATTCTGTGTCCGCAACTCCGGTGCATCCGCGGTGGTGGAAGGCGTCGGCGATCATGGTTGCGAATATATGACCGGTGGTCGAGCGGTAATCCTCGGGCCGACCGGGCGAAATTTCGCAGCGGGTATGTCCGGCGGCATAGCGTATGTGTACGATCCGGAGGATCAATTCCTTGCACGGTGCAATCTGGCCATGGTGGAACTTGAGCCGGTGGCGGAGCCATCCGATGTCGCCGAACTCAAAACGCTGATTGAAGAACACTGTCGCCACACCGGCAGTACGGTTGCGGAACGGATATTGAAGGATTGGTCGGCCCAACTCGCATCCTTCCGAAAGGTGATGCCGATTGATTATCGCCGGGCGCTGCAGCAAATGGCCAGGGAAGCGGCCGAAAACAACGTTGTCGAGGAAGTTCAACATGGGTAAACCCACTGGATTTATGGAACACACGCGGGAAGCGGCGCCGAACCGGTCGGCGCGCCTGCGGGTGTTGGATTGGCGGGAATTTCATGAGCATCTGCCGGGCGAAAAACTTCGGCAGCAGGGTGCTCGCTGCATGGATTGCGGGGTACCATTCTGCAACAGCGCCTGTCCGATTAATAACCTCATTCCGGAATGGAATGATCTGATCTACAAAGATCAGTGGCGCGACGCCATCGATCGACTCTGGCGGACCAACAACTTTCCGGAATTCACCGGCCGGGTATGCCCCGCTCCGTGCGAAGGTTCATGCGTATTGGGGATCAACGAACCACCCGTTACGATTAAAAATATCGAACAGGAAATTATTGAACACGCCTGGAAAAATGGCTGGGTTAGACCGCATCCCCCGCAGCACCGCACCGGTAAAACCGTAGCGGTGATCGGGTCCGGTCCTGCGGGCCTCGCCGCCGCCGATCAGCTTAACAAAGCGGGTCATAACGTGACGGTCTATGAGCGGGCAGATCGCATCGGTGGACTGCTGATGTACGGCATTCCCAACATGAAATTGGATAAAAAGGCCGTTGTGCAGCGGCGCCTTGCCATCATGGAGCAGGAAGGTGTGGAGTTCATCACCGGCGTCCATGTGGGCCAGGACATCAGCATCCATGATCTGCTGCATAAATATGACGCGATTGTGCTGGCCTGCGGCGCCACCAAGCCTCGCGATCTGCCGGTGCCGGGCCGCGGACTTTCCGGTATCCACTTTGCAATGGAATTTCTGCACGCCAATACCAAAAGTCTTTTGGATTCCGACCATCGTGATAGAAATTTCATCAGCGCCGAGGGCAAGCATGTTGTTGTGATCGGCGGTGGTGATACGGGCAATGACTGCATCGGCACCTCGATGCGGCATGGATGCAAGAGCTTGGTGAATTTTGAGCTCCTCGCACAGCCCCCGGCAACTCGAGCGGCGGATAATCCATGGCCGCAATGGCCGCGAATTTACCGCGTGGATTACGGGCATGAAGAGGTGCGGACGAAGTTTGGAAGCGATCCTCGGCAATTCACCATACTGACCAAGGAATTCATCGGTGATGAAAACGGTGCCGTCCGCGCCATCAAGACGGTGCGCGTCAATTGGAGCAATAACAACGGCAAGGTAAGTATGTCGGAAATTCCCGGCAGCGAGGAAGAATGGCCGGCGGATCTGGTGCTGCTTGCGATGGGCTTCCTTGGTCCGGAAGACACACTGGTAAAGGAACTCGGGCTGAAAACCGATCCACGCAGTAACTTTGCGGCTGAATATGGAAAGTTTGCGACCTCGGTTGAAGGGGTATTCGCAGCCGGCGATTGTCGCCGGGGGCAGAGCCTTGTGGTGTGGGCGATTAACGAGGGGCGTGGAGCGGCGCGTGAATGCGATCGCTATCTGATGGGCTCCACCACGCTGCCGTAGGAGCCGCAACGCCAGACGGCGGCCCCGTCACCGTTACGAATCTGACCTTGAGTAATAAGCCTCTCGGCAATAGGATGTCTGCCAAGAAGGCCGGATGCCCGAGTGGACTAAGGGGGCGGATTGCAAATCCGTTTGTCGTGGGTTCGAATCCCACTCCGGCCTTTATCAGAATCACCAATATCCATGCGGATTTTCTCGTGTTCGCAATGCTTTTCTTCGCTCGGCACCTCGTCGGATTTCAGTTCGTCTGAGTCCGTCAGAGATTGCTCTTTTTCGTTGGAAAGCGCCAAGCAGAACGCCGAGCTTTTTTCTTTCGACCTGCTTGACGCTTTGGCGACCACGGGTGCCAGCGGTCGAAGGCCTACTGCAGCCGATTGATTCACCGTACCGGTGGCTCGGGCCAGTTCGGGTGTTGGCGTATGCCAATCTGGCAACGCGTTGACAGCCTTGTCAAGCTCGCCACGGAAAACATGTGTGTAATTGTCCATGGTCAAGGTAATGGTGCTGTGCCTCGCCAGTTGTTGCGCGGTCTTTGGATGAATGCCAACAGCGGCAAGCCCGGATATGAATTGGTGGCGTAGGGAGTGAAAATCAAAATATTTACCATCCAACTCAAAAGGCAATCCAGCAGCTTCAAGGTCGGCCTTGATCATCTGCGCGGAATTATGGTTGCTAAGTTTGGGAAAAACCTTGGTGCCCGGCAGTTTGGTCGCCAAAAAGTTTCGCAAGTGTTCGGCCATATCCGCTCGCAATGGGAGCGTATCTCGTCGTCGGTTTTTGGCATAAGCGGCATCAATGGTGACACTCGGTGATTCGTCCAGTGTGAATGAGGCTACGGTTAGGCTGGCCAGTTCGCTTACCCGTAACCCCGTTGTTGCTGAAAGCTCATAGACCAAAGCTCGTTCCTGCCCACTCATACCACGACGCTCCGGGCCATTGCGTGTCGCAGTCAACAACTTCCGCATGTCAACCTCGGACAATGTCCGGCGTTGACGGCGAATGTCGACTTTAGCATTCAACGCATCCAAGTATTCAACCGGGTTTGCATTGACCCGACGCTCATGCATCATCCAGCGACAGAAACTTTTCAGATCACGCAGGTAATAATTGGTGGTCTTCAAACCGATACCAGTTTCAGCATGACCCCTTGCATCCAAAGTATTTTTTCGGTAGTCGGCCAGTTTTTGTTGAATTTTGGCAGCAGATATGTCGCTGTAAAAATTGAACCCGCAATCAGCAGTTAGCCGTTCAACCCGACTGGCGGACAAGTTTGCGTGCTTGGCTGTATTGCCCTGCGCCAACATATCTGCTTTCCAGTCGGATATATGCCCCGTCAGTGGTTTACTGCCGGTCAACCTGCTCTGGTCAATGAGCCCCCAGCGGGCCAAAGTTGCTTTGGTTGCATCGGACACGGTTTCCAGCCAACGACTTAATTCCACCGTCAGCGGTTCGCCGGATTGCCGATTTTCAACCAACTTCAGAACCGTCCTGCCCAGCGCCAGGGATTGATTCTTGTCGGTGAATGCCGGTAGACGCCGGATGATATTGCGATGGTCCCGCAATTCCACATACCACCGTGCGGTTTGCCGCGATTTGCCAGTGGTTCGGTCTTTGTAGCTGCTTTTGAAAACTCGCATGGTGAACCTCTTTTTACGATATCATTTAATATCTTAGCTTAACTTGCACATGCGGACAATGATTCTGGTCTCCGATATTCCATTGATCTGAATCCCATTGGCCCCGATGTCTTCAGGTAACCCATGCTGCAACGATGCCAGAATCGACGCGTTACATCGTACACTGCCTTTACTTACTCAATAGATGCGGACGGATTCAGAGTCATCGGCCAGAATGACTTCACAGTCAGCTGGCGGGCCGATGACCCTCACCAAACAAGCCAGACTCTCGGCCATCCGGGCAAATTCTTGAATGTGCGTCTGAATTAACACCCCTGGTGTTTTTGGACGAAGTTTCGATATCCCAAACTTCGAGGGGTGCCATCTCTGTGGCGAGGTTACACATAGGAAACTCCTTCTTGAAAAGAAATAAATTGACAAGCTTCTCCGATTTCGAATACAGATGAGGTAGTTGCGAGTCTGGAGACTCTAGCGACTCATCTGCCAGCTTTTGTTTGTTTTTTCTTTATGTCATGAAATTTCTTTCAGGGGTGGTGAAACAGATACTCCAGATTCGCTGGATTCACAAAATTCATCTGGCTCTTCAAAATCGCTAATCTCAAAATGCTGTGATTGATACTTTGAAAAACAATCTTTATTTCCCCCGCTTGGCAGTGGCGACACGATTGGTGGCCCGAGTGCTTCAGGGTTGATACCCTCCCCGGCACTGGTGTTTTCCCGTGAATTGGCCGTTCCAGATGTGCCTCGATTTAATCGCCAGACGGAGCCGATCCGATTTTTTTGGCTGGTATCAATATCAAGATACCATCCATCACATACCCGTCGCCGCACACTCCTGAGTTTGTTTCCGAATTGCCTTGCCGAAGGCTTTTTCCCGGCCGCGCATCCGCAAAATTCCTCAATGGCAGCACGCATCGCGGCACCCACAGGGTCGTTGGAATCGGTAGAGGAATACAGATCGGCAAGCAGCGAAGACACAACAAATCCACTCGTCGAATACCCGTAACTATGCAACGCGGCAATAAGTTGCCGCAGTGCATCAGAACCCGTATCGGACATCGCCAAAAATTCTCCTCTGGCCTGAAGGGGATCCGGTAGCCCCGCCCAGACAAGAGCTCCCCGGATTAGCTCGGACCAATCCGAGAAACTCCCGAACGGCGTGAGATTCTGTGTTGGTCTCCCCGCTTGGCAGTATGCAACCAGGATTGTGAACGCGGCTTCCAGCAGGCGAGGCCGATTGCTCCTCACCCATGCGAGCAGATTCGGATGGGTGAATCCCCGCCGATCCTCCGGATGCTCCTCCATCACTTCCAGTCGAATAGGGACGGTCCGGCGGGCCAAGTCGTCTTCGACAGTGGTGTTGTTGCCGGTTCCATACCAGATTATCTTCAGCGGCACATCGACAATATCGTGTGTTCCTAGAAGCCGATCTTTCCAGGAAGTGGCGGTAAGTGCCCGATTCAGCGCCTCATTACCGAAAACACCCACCAAATTATCGAGCAGTACCATACTATCACCAGCGATGGCAATCGAGGTGATTCTTTTTCGCATTTCGTCAGGGTCACGAGCATAACTGAAGACCGAAATGTCGCCTCCGTGCAAGATCCGACTGATAACCTGAATCATTAGGGTCTTGCCCGACCCTCTTACGTTGGCAACTGCGAGGAACAGGGGTGTCAGGCCGTCAAAGGCGTAACGCCCCAAGTTGGCTATAAGAAGGTGATGAGAGGACTGGCAAAGAAAAGAGGGGATGCCTCAAAATGCGTTTGGTGTCCGGCGGAATGTCCGCCGGCGATGAACGCTTTTACAGGAGGTCATCCCCATGACGGGAAGTAGAACCTATCGGAGTCAAAATGTCGAGTCGATGGATCTGGGGTCCATGCTGTTGGGCCGGGAGGGGCAACGATGCGTGGTCGGTGTGGATGTAGGCAAGAGCAAACTGTATCTGGTGATCCGCTGGGCCAACGGCGTGACCTCCTCACCGGTGGTGGTATCGCAGCCGTCGCAGATCGGTGCGGGGATTGGCTTTCTGCAGAAGCTCTCGGTGGGCCGGGAACTGCGTGTGGCGATGGAGCCGTCGGGCACGTATGGAGATGCTTTTCGATATGCATGTCACCGGGCGGGCCTTTCGGTGGAGTGGGTACCGCCGCAGGCGTCGAATCGTCATGCGGAGGTGTACGACGGGGTTCCCAGTCAGCATGACGGTAAGGACGCGGGCGTGATTGCGGAACTCTGCGCCATAGGCAAATCGATGCCGTGGCCATGGAGCCCGGCCAGTGAGCAGGAGCAGCTTCTGTCGATGCACGCGGACCTGATGGGGAACTATCAGCAGCAGGTGGATGCGTGGCGTGGTCGGTTGGAGGCTCTTCTGGCGCGACACTGGCCGGAGGCATTGGGGCTTCTGGATTTGGACAGCCGGACGTTGCTGGAGGCCCTGATCGCCCACGGATCGCCGGCGGCTCTGGGGTCGGATGGGGGAGCTGCCGAGCGTCTGGCCGAGTGGGGCGGCCGATTTTTGACTCCGCAAAAGATTCAGGAGGTGGTGCAGAGTGCCCGCAGTACCTGTGGGGTTCCGGTGGGCGCAGGGGAAGCGCGGCATCTGGTGGAGATCGCCACGCGTCTGCTGGAGGCCAAAAAGAGATTGGGCGAACACCACCGGGAATTGGAGAAGCTCAGCGGGGGTCTCTCAGCGGTGAGAGTGGCCGGCGAGGTATTGGGGAAGGCGACGATGGCGGTGCTGCATCTGGCGGCGGGTGATCCCGGGAATTATTCCAGCGGCGGTGCGTACCTGAAGGCGTTGGGATTGAATTTGGTGGAGCGATCGAGCGGGCAATATGTGGGTCGTCTGCACATCAGCAAACGGGGCAGTCCGGAGGCGCGGCGCTGGTTGTACCTTTCGGCACTGCGTCAACTGGAGGATCCGGCGATTGAGCGTTGGTACGCGGCGAAGGTGAAGCGTGACGGGGGTCGCCGGGGCAAGGCGGTGACGGGGGTGATGCGGAAGTTGGCGTTGGGGATTTATCACTGTTGTCGGACGGGCGAGGTATTCAAAAATGAGCATGTCTTTCAGAATCGCCGGTCCGGGAGGCATCGTCGGCGGAGGAGGCGTATGGGGGCGTTGATGGCGGGGGTGAGTGTCGGGAGGGCAGAGAGACCCCATGATTTATCGACGGGGGACTCTAAGGGGGTTGCCGTCGGAGACACCGCCGCACGGGCCACGGCGCAGTCCGACCGGGGTTCACCGGGTGGGAAGAAAGTCAATGGGGATAGGCGCGTGCCGAAGTCCAGACCGACGGCAACGCCGATGCCGTCAGGGACAACAACGGCAACCGGAGCAGCAGCCGGGGCAAAGAGTGGAACGCACCCCCGGAGAAGGAGCCGACGGTGAGTCATGACACCAACAACCGCAACGGCGGCCAAAAAATGCCATACGGAAGTCATCACGACGGAAGCAACAGCAACTGCGGGAAGGAGGCTTTTCGGATGAGATGAACTGAGTTCCAGGTAACACGATCCGCCTGGACATCGCCGATCCACCAAGGATCCTGCCCGGCGACTTCCGTTTCACTCTCTGCGACTTGAATGATCGCCACGCTAAGTTTTGAAGCGCCTGGTGCGGGATCACCCGATGAAATCTCCGATGAAGCCAATTTGATGGCGGCCTGAGGGCCGGACATTCGAGGCTCGAAGAGAATGGAGGAATCCGGGTCGGCCCCCCACAGGATCCTGGAGAGGCCAATGGCCGACGAGCGGTTCGTGGCAGACGATCACCCTCGCAACTGAGGATGATCGGTGGTAATGGAGTTGGAGGCAGTTGGAAAACGAAGTTTTTGAAAGCTCCCCTCGGGGAGCTTTCAAAGGCCACATCCACTGCTTGGATAATGGCATGAGCATCCCCTCACTCTCACCAGCTTGACTTTGTTAGAAGAGGGTGAAAGGCGCTAAGATTCCAGCAGCGGGTCCATCCGCCTCATCGCGTCGTCTTCGTGTTCTTTGTGGCTTGGTGTGATATCTGGTCTCATGCTGGCGCATGATGTAAATAGTTTTTCTAACCGCAGAGGGCTCAGAGGTTCGCAGAGGGAATAGGGTTGGAGTTGTTATGCCGAGAGGCTCATCTCGACGGAAACATTACTCTCCTCGGCGAGGCCGATGAGTTCTTTGTAGGTTATGGTCCGGATTTCCGGAGATTCTCGCGCCCATTGGGCAAGCAAAAAGAGGTGTTCAAGCTTCACTGAGCCAGCTTCGATCTCAATGCGGAGGCCCGGCAGGTTCTTATCGAGCTTTCGAAAGAGGCCTGATACACCTTTCACCAGCGACCCGATAATCTCACGGGTATCCTGGCTGCGGTAGACGGTCAGCAGATCGTCCACGCGCTCGCCATAAAAGCTGTCGCCGGAGGTAAAGAATTCGATGCAATCCCCGTCGGAATCGTAGATGGCGAACGGCTTAAACTCCGGGGCCGGCGGGAAGCGGCTCAAAACCTCTTTGGCAAACTGAGAATCGCTCATCGGGGTCATAAAAGCCTTCTTTTGAACCTCGTCTCATGGCCTATCGGCAGGTCGGGGGCGTTTTCATCCGCCTTTTCCCATCGCCAATTATAGGCCACCCTATCAGCGTTTACAAACACGAGGTAGACGCTGCCGGGGTACGTGGGGCGCTCGGAGCCGTCCCGAGAGAAGGCCCGCGAGGGGATTCCGCAGTAGCATCGCCAACCCACGCCCCGACGGTCTTCGTCCATGTCTTCACAGAGCCCCTCGAACACGGCCTGTGGACGCTGGAGTATTTCGGGGACAATATACGCCGCTTCATGGATGTGCGCCGTGCCGCGCCTCGCGACGGCCTGGAGCCGGTCGTGTGATATGATAACCGTCGTCCGGCGACCATGGCTTGGATCGACAGCTTCGATCTCCAAGTAGCTGCGTCTTGTCCCTTCGGAATCACCCATCGAGGGGCGTAGTCTACTTCAGTGCGGAAGGTGCGTCAAACCCGCGCCGGCGGGCCGGCAGAACAGGCGAGAGTTGAGCAAGCACCTCTCATGCTGGCGCATGATGTAAATAGTTTTTATTCACCGCAGAGGGCTCAGAGGTACGCTAAGACTCCAGCAGCGGGTTCATCCGCTTCATCGTATCATCTTCGTGTTCTTAGTGGCTTGGTGTGAGACATGGCCGGCAGTGCCGGCCAGAAAAGTGAAAGTCGAACAGTAGAAAGTAGAGCAGGCACGTTTCATGCCTCCGGCATGATGTAAAGTGTTTTTTTTACCGCAAAGGTCGCAATGGTTCGCAGAGGTATTGGCAGTGTGTCTGCACGCTTGGTCGCGCCAACTCCGTGTAATGTATAGTTAATCCATATCCTCTGCGTTCCCCAGCGTCCCCTGCGGTTAAACCGGTTTCCCCTCCGCGATCTTCGCGGCTCCGCGTGAGATGTGAGTATTCCCCCGTCCTCAGCGTTCCCCTGCGTCCCCTGCGGTTAAACCCATTGCTCCTCTCGCCGGGTCCGGTGCGTATCGAAAAACATCCTCATCGACCCGCAGTACTTTCGGTAAATGCCGATTTGGATTAGACTTTCAAGTCACATCCGTACTCGGGGCGTGGCGCAGCCTGGTTTAGCGCGCTTGACTGGGGGTCAAGAGGTCGCAGGTTCAAATCCTGTCGCCCCGATTTTTTCGGCAAAGCCGAAAAAATAGAGCAGGAGTTTCGAGAGAGTCGATAGTAGAGCAAAATAAGGATGAGACAAAAGGGCGGCTGCCGCTGAAACGCAACACCTCCTGCGGTCTACTCTCAACTCTCTACTTTCATTGCTGGATAACCTATGGCCTTCACCTTTGAAAAACTCATCGTCTATCAAAAAGCCATTTCCTTCGCTGACAGTGTCTGTGCCCTCACCGAACCATTCCCACGTGGCTACGGCTTCCTTTCCGACCAACTCAATCGAGCCTCCGTTTCCGTCGCCGCGAACATTGCCGAAGGCAATGGACGGTTCACCGTTCGGGACCGTAAAAACTTTTTCATGATCGCCCGAGGCTCCGTGCAGGAATGTGTAGCACTATTGGAAATCGCCTTCCGCCGTAGATTGCTAACCTTGGACGCCCATGTTCAACTCCGCTCTGATCTTGAGGAAATTTCCAAAATGCTCTCCGGACTGATCAATGGCCTGGAAAACCGTAAAGCGTGATCATTTTTTCGGCAAAGCCGAAAAAATAGAGCAGGAGTTTTGAGAGAGTCGATAGTAGAGCAAAATAAGGATGAGACAAAAGGGCGGCTGCCGCCGAAACGCAACATCTCCTGCGGTCTACTCTCAACTCTCTACTTTCATTGCTGGATAACCTATGGCCTTCACCTTTGAAAAACTCATCGTCTATCAAAAAGCCATTTCCTTCGCTGACCGTATCTGTGCCCTTACCGAACCATTCCCACGTGGCTACGGCTTCCTTTTTTCGGCAAAGCCGAAAAAATAGAGCAGGAGTTTTGAGAGAGTCGATAGTAGAGCAAAATAAGGATGAGACAAAAGGGCGGCTGCCGCTGAAACGCAACACCTCCTGCGGTCTACTCTCAACTCTCTACTTTCATTGCTGGATAACCTATGGCCTTCACCTTTGAAAAACTCATCGTCTATCAAAAAGCCATTTCCTTCGCTGACAGTGTCTGTGCACTCACCGAACCATTCCCACGTGGCTACGGCTTCATTTTTTCGGCAAAGCCGAAAAAATAGAGCAGGAGTTTTGAGAGAGTCGATAGTAGATCAAAATAAGGATGAGACAAAAGGGCGGCTGCCGCTGAAACGCAACACCTCCTGCGGTCTACTCTCAACTCTCTACTTTCATTGCTGGATAACCTATGGCCTTCACCTTTGAAAAACTCATCGTCTATCAAAAAGCCATTTCCTTCGCTGACAGTGTCTGTGCCCTCACCGAACCATTCCCACGTGGCTACGGCTTCCTTTTTTCGGCAAAGCCGAAAAAATAGAGCAGGAGTTTCGAGAGAGTCGATAGTAGAGCAAAATAAGGATGAGACAAATGGGCGGCTGCCGCTGAAACGCAACACCTCCTGCGGTCTACTCTCAACTCTCTACTTTCATTGCTGGATAACCTATGGCCATTTCCGTCGCCGCCAATGGTGCCAAAATAATCCATGCCCACTGATCGATCGCAGCAAATTTATTTGCGGCAATTCGCGGTTCGCGTGATTTACAAGCAGGCGCACTGATCCAGCTCGGCCCAGTTTGCTGAAAAGTTTAACGCCGGGCCGCTATCGTCCGCTCCGTGCGGAAGGCCTGAATTCGACGCCGGGCATCACGCTCAATTTTTGAACACACCAGCTCACAGATATCGAAAATCATCGGTTCCGCGATGGAGTATTGCACCAGATTCCCATCGCGTTGGGTGGTGACCAGCTCCGCCGATTTCAGCAGCCCGAGTTGTTTGGATACATTCGCCTGCTTGAGCCCCGTCTTCCGGCAAAGCTCGGTCACATAACACGGGCTTTCACGCAGGGTATTGAGCAGCAGCAGGCGACTCCGATCCGCCAGAATGGCGAATATCCCGGCGATATCCGCCAGTTGCGATTCGCTTGGGGGTTTTTTTCTCATGGCATGGACTCCTTGACATTATGCCTATATCACGATATTGTAATATAGTAATCATTGGGTGTCCAGTCTTTTGTGTTCAAGAGGCTCGCCCGAATGCTCGAAAGGAGTTTGATGATGAAAGTGGAAAATGGTGTACGCATGATGGCCGGTCTGATGATTCTCATCAGTGTGGCCCTGGCTGTTCTGGTCAGCGAATGGTTTCTCATTCTGACCGCCTTCGTCGGATTGAACCTGCTTCAGTCCTCCTTCACCGGTTTCTGCCCGGCAGAGGGAATCCTCAGGAAAATCGGCTGCGGCGGGGCCTGCGGTCCCAAGCCGGATGCAAAGAGCTGATGTCGGCTTTACAGTATGACCTGGAAGCAGTGAAAGGCGATTGATGATGGCGGCAGCCGAAAAGCGGAAGAAATTCAAATTTCCGGGCATCAAGGCGATGGTTGTCGTCGTGCTGGTGTTAGCGGCAGTCATTTCGGTGGTTTGGTATCGGCACCGCGGCGCGGGTGAAATTCTCCCCGGTCGGCAACCGCTGGCGCCGCAATCGCAGATTCCCGGGCATTGGGCGGCGGTGCGATTTTTGTCGATCCGACGTTCGCTTCGCGCCGTCGGCACGGTAACCCCCATCGATCCGGTCAATCTTGCCGCCCGAATTTCCGGGCGCGTCGTCCAATGTGAACTGTATGACGGCGAAAAAGTTATCAAAGGTGAAACGCTCGTCAGATTGGATGATACCCGCCTGCGCGCTCAGCTCGCTGCGGCGGCGGCCATGGTTCAGATGGCCAAAGCCCATCTGCATCAGGCTCTTATTGATCAGCGGCGCGATCGAAAACTGCTGGCCACCGGGGATGTAACTCGGCAGACCATGGATCTTGCCGATACCGCGGTCGCAACCGACAAGGCGTCGCTTGCCAATGCCGTTGCCGCTCAACGCAGTGCCGCCGTGGTTTTGAGCCACACACAGATTATTTCGCCCATCAACGGCATTGTTACTGAAAAAATGGTCAGCGTCGGTGATACGGTCATGCCCGGCGAAGTACTGGCTCAGTTATACGATCCCGCCCAACTTGAATTGGATGCTACGGTGCGGGAATCGTTGGCCGCGCGGCTTCATCTGGGTGAAAAGCTTCTGCTGCAACTCTCAGGTTTTGCAGGAAGCGTGAACGGCCGCGTGCGACAGATCGTTCCGCGTGTCAGTAAGCAGACCCGCAGTTTTATCGTCAAGATTTCCGCTAAATTTCCCCGGGGCGCCTGGCCCGGTGTTTTCGGCCACGTGCTCCTGCCGCTGGGAATGCATCGGATCCTGGTCGTGCCGCAGGCGGCCATTGAGTATGTCGGCCAACTCTCCGTCGTGGATGTCGCCCTTGGTAAGCGCCGCCGTATGCAGGCGGTTCAGACGGGGCGCAAGGTAGGGGTGTTTCGTGAAATCCTTGCCGGACTTACGGCTGGGCAGCGCGTGTGGGTGTTCTCGGCCGCACCGAAGCCGATCAACTGATAGCGCCGGTGTCATGGGAATTTGGCAATTAATGGCGATCGACCATGCAGAATAATAATTTTCAATCCCAATCGGAGTCGACCGGTCCGCTCGCGCGTCTGGTGCACATTTTTCTCCACAGTCGGCTGGCGCTGGTTCTGATTATTCTTTCACTTCTGCTGGGTGTGGCCGCTCTGGCTTTGACACCGCGCGAAAAGGACCCGCAGATTCTCGTGCCGATGGTGGATGTATTCGTACAGTTTCCCGGTCACAGTGCCGAAAGCACCGCCCAACTGGTTACCACTCCGCTGGAAAAACTCCTGTATCAGATCAAAGGGGTGGAGGATATCTATTCCACCAGTCAGCGGAACAGCGCCTTGGTAACCGTTCGATTTTATGTAGGGCAGGATGTCGAGCGCAGTGTGCTCAAGGTATATCGTGAAATCAATTCCCATTTATCCGTCGTGCCGCCGGGTGTAACCGGCTGGGTCGTCAAGCCGGAAACCATCAATGACGTTCCCATCGTAACCCTCACGCTGGCAAGCCCCCGTGCTCCTCCGGTACTCATGAGCCAGATTGCCGAAGAGTTCTCCGTCCGTCTGGCTGACGTCGCCAATGTATCGCGGGCTTATGTTGTCGGTGGGCGGCCGCGCGTCGTTTACGTCTATCTCAGCGCCGCTCGTCTGCGTGCCTATCATCTTACCGCTCTGCAGATCGGTTCCGATATCCAGGCGGCAAATATTAATAATGTCGCTGGCAGTTATGCGCGCAATAACCGCGAGATACAAGTCCTCACGGGCAGGGCCTTTCGCAATGCCCATCAGCTCGGTCGGCTGGTCGTAGCCGTCTGGCATCAGCAGCCGGTCTATCTGAAAAATGTCGCCAGAATCGTGGACGGCCCGATGCAGGTGACATCCTATGAATGGCATGATTGGGGGGCAGCAGCCGGAAAGCCTGAAGCGGCAGATTTTCCCGGAGCGGTTCTCGCCGGCCGGGCCGATTTTCATCACCGCGGTCAGGTTCCCGCCATTACCATCGCCATCGCAAAAAAAGCAGGCAGCAATGCCGTCGTCGTCGCCCAGCAGGTCATCCAGAAAGCACGCAAACTCGCCCGAACCATCCTCCCGCCCGGTATGACCCTTATCGTGACGCGAAACAGCGGACTCTCCGCAAACGCCAAGGTCAACGGCCTCATCGAAGGGTTGATGGCCGCCATCGTGATTGTGGTGCTGCTCTTGACGTTTTCGCTCGGCTGGCGGGAGGCGGCAGTGGTGACGGTGGCGATACCCGTCGTTTTCGGCCTTACCCTGGCGTGTAATCTGGCGTTGGGCTTTACCATCAACCGCGTTACCCTCTTCGCGCTGATTCTCTCACTGGGGCTGCTGGTCGATGACCCCATCGTCGATGTGGAAAATATCACCCGCCACTTTGAAATGGCCGGCCGGGCATCCCGCCGTATCGCCTTCGGGGCCATTATCGAAATACTCCGCCCGCTGGTGGTGGCCACGCTGGCGGTTATTATTTCATTCGTACCGATGTTTTTTATCACCGGCATGATGGGGCCTTACATGCGTCCCATGGCCTTTAACGTGCCGGTGGCCATGCTGATGTCGATGCTGGTCGCGCTGACCATCACGCCCTGGATCAGTTACCATCTGCTCAAAAAACGTCGCTTCAAAGAAATGGCGCACCACCACCATGGCGAGGACCTTGAAGACGCTGCCGCCAGTTATATTCAACACACCCGGCTCTATAAGATATTCGCCCCGGTGCTTCGTCTTTTGTGCGGTCGCCGTGCCGCCCGTTGGATATTTCTCGGAGCAATCGGCGTGGTGACGCTTGTCGCGATTCTGCTCCCCGCCTGGCGGCTGGTGCCCCTCAAACTGCTGCCGTTCGGTAATCAGAGTAATCTGCTCGTGGTCGTCCATGCTCCCCGCGGGACAACCGTCCAGCAGACGGATTCAGCCGCACGTGCGCTGGTCCACTATCTGCGGCGGCTTAACGAAACGGTAGATATCACCGCCTATGTCGGCGTCGCCGCCCCGATGGATTTCAACGGTCTGGTACGGCATTATTATCTTCGCAATAGTGCCAACGATGCGCAGATTGAGGTTGATCTGGCCGGCAAAAATCGTCGCGCCAGTCAGACGCATGCCATCGCTCTGCGGATTCGCAACGCCCTCACCGCCATCGCCCGACGCCATCACGTTCGGATCCAGATCGTCGAAGCACCTCCCGGACCGCCGGTGCTTGATACTATCGTGGGAGAGATTTACGGTGCGCCCGGTACGTCTTACCACCGGATGCAGCTTGCGGCCCGGACTCTGGAGAAGCGTCTCGAACTTGAACCGGGTGTCGTGGATGTGGACGACAGCATTCAGGCGCCTGAAAAACGAGTGGAGTTTGTTGTCGATAAACGCAAAGCGGCGCTCAACGGGGTAACCAGTGAGCAGATTGCCCGCACCTTGGACATGGCCGTCTCGGGTCTTGCGGTGAGCACCATCCACGCACCACGGCAGCGCCGATCGCTCAATATCATTGTGACGCTGCCGATCTCTCGTCATTCCAGCCGGTTTGATCTGGATGAACTTTATGTAAAAGGAGATAGCGGCGCCCTTGTGCCATTGGCGGAACTCGGGCATTGGCAGACCAAGACAGCTGGCCAGGCGATCTATCATAAAAATCTTCGCCGTGTGGTGTATGTGTATGCCGACACCGCCGGCCGGCCGCCGATCAATGCCATTGTGGACGTCGATGCCGACCGGCTGCCCGACGCTTATCACCCGTCCGCCGCTCAACTTAAGCCCGTTGGCGATGGGTGGATCAATCTGACGGCCAAGCCACGTCCTCTCAGCGGTCGGACGTTTTTCTCCGATGGCTCGGGTATCGCGTGGCAATTGCGGCCGGGCGTGCATGTGGATTTTTCAGGCGAGGGTGAACTACGCATCACCGAGCATGTCTTCCGCGATCTCGGTATCGCTTTCGCCGCTGCGATGGTGGGAATTTACGTATTACTTGTCGCCCAGACCGGTTCCTTCCTTCTCCCGTTGGTGATGGAACTGGCCATCCCGCTCACGATTCCGGGCGTTATGCCGGGCTTCTATTTCCTGAATCTTTTTACCAGCCGCACCATTGACGGCTATCGCGATCCAATACTCTTTACGGCAACCGCTATGATCGGCATGATCGCGCTTGCGGGTATCGTCACCCGCAACGCCGTGATCCTGGTGGATTTTATCCATCGCGCTCTGAAGCGGGGGCGCGGTCTGCAGGAAGCAATCATTGAAAGTGTTGTGGTGCGCATGCGCCCGATCCTGCTGACCGCCGCGGCCGCCATGCTTTCGTCAATCCCCATATTGAGCGATCCCATATTCTCCGGTTTGGCGTGGGCGCTGATCTTCGGCCTTTTTGCATCCACTGCCTTTACGTTGCTCGTAATCCCAACCGTTTACTGGATGCTCTTTGCGAACAAGCCGGGGCACGGTGTGGATACCGAACAAAACCGAGATTGATGGCTATCGGTCCCCCGCACCAAGGCGCTCCGGCAAATCTTTCCGACCGATAAAAGTGACAATGGAGGTGTGGAGGAGAGATATCTGACGACGGGGCGGACGGCGGAAAATCCCACTGATCTGGTCCGCCCCTGTTGCCGGCTCGGTGGTTTACAGGTGCCGGTTGCCACTCCGCAACGTTGTCCGTTCTTCCACGTTACACCTCTGAGTGTCCTTAACGGTTTGATGATTGGGGGATTAAGCCATGAGTAAATTACGGTTATGCGTTGTTGGGCTCGGTATCTGCGGACTTTTTATGTTGGCCGGCTGCCGTACCGTTGTGGTGGCCAGACCGGGGCCGCCACCGCCTCATGTTGTGTATGTCGCCCCGTGGCCCGGCGCCGTCTGGGTTCGTGGACATTACGTCTGGCGCCCTCGCTGGGGGCGATATCAATGGATCCCCGGCCATTGGGCCAGATGAGCGGGTATGGGTTTCGATGCATCGCAGTCGCAAGTCGACCATGCTTGCGATAGAATTCGCGCGGTATTGTTGAGGATCGCGCGTCGATGAAGGAATATCTCGATCTTGTCCGTCAGGTGATGGAAAAAGGCATTCGCAAGCCCAGCCGCACGGGCGTAGACACCATCAGCTATTTCGGAGCGTTTTACCGGGTGGATCTCTCGGCGGGATTCCCTCTGCTGACCACCAAACGTGTCAACTATGCTGCCGTGCTGCGAGAACTCCTCTGGTATCTCTCCGGGCAGGAGCACATACGTGAACTCCGCGCTCATACCAAGATCTGGGATGACTGGGCCGACGAGCGCGGAGAATTGGAAACCGCCTACGGCCGCTACTGGCGACGATTTCCGCATCCGGTGCAGAAGTCGCACGCCCCGATATCCGAAACCGGCGAAACCACCTGTCCGGTTCGCGAAATCGATCAGATCGCTTATGTGGTCGATGAAATCAGGCGCAATCCCCATTCGCGGCGTTTGGTCGTCAGCGCGTGGGAGCCGGGCAATGCGCAGAGCAGCCGATTGCCCCCGTGCCATTACAGTTTTGTTTTTCAGGTGTTGGACGGCCGATTGAATTGCCATCTCTCGCAGCGTTCCGGCGACATTGCTCTGGGTATTCCATTTAATCTGGCCTGTTATGCCACGCTTACGCAGATGATCGCGCAGGAGACCGGCCTGCGCGTCGGGCATTTCGCCCATTCCATTGTGGACGCCCACATCTACGTCGCGGACGAAAATTCTCCCATGGCGGAATATGACCATCTCCGCGGCCTGCAACTTCAGTTGCAGCGGGAGCCGCGCCCGCTTCCGCGCCTGGAAATTGCCCGTAAGCCGATGGATCAACTCCAGTTTGAAGAT
Organism: Planctomycetota bacterium; assembly: GCA_021827645.1. GTDB lineage: Bacteria > Planctomycetota > Phycisphaerae > WQYP01 > WQYP01 > JAJZGD01. The sequence continues at coordinate 15,675 of JAKAVA010000089.1, read as the reverse complement.
TTTCAGATCATCGGTTACGACCCGCATCCGCCGATCAAATTCAAGGTCGCGGTCTGATTTTCCATCTTAAGGATTACCGGTACCATGACCCCAATGGATATCAGCATCATCGTCGCCATGACGCCCGACCGCGGAATTGGATCGGCCAATCGGCTGCCATGGCACGTCAGTGCCGACTTAAAGCGCTTCAAACAATTAACCACCAGCCACACGGTCCTCATGGGGCGTAAGACGTTTGACTCTCTCGGCAAACCTCTGCCGAACCGCCACAATATGGTGATTTCGCGTAAGGCGGGTGTACCGCAGCCAGGTGTGGAGTGGTGGACAAGTATTCAGGATGCCATCGATGCCGCCCGGATGGCAGGCGAAACCGAACTCTTCATCTGCGGTGGGGGGGAGATCTATCGCGCCTGTCTGCCGTTGGCCACCCGAATGTATGTAACGATGATTCGAGTCCCCACTCAGGCGACGATTGACACTTGGTTTCCGTCCTTCAACACCGCCGACTGGCGGCTTGTCAGGGAGGAGCATCTCCCCGAATGCGACTTTCTGGATCACATACGCGAAGCAAGACCCCAGAACGGCGGCTAGCGAGCATTCGGTGTTCGTATCGAAAGGTAATTCTTGTACGCCCCATTTGCCATTGATGCCCGCTGGTATGGAACTTCCGGCAGCGGTGTCGCCACCTATGCCCACAGCCTGCTGGCGGGACTGATGGAATTGGATTATCCGGAAAGCATTCACGTCATCGTCAATCGACGCGACTCGTTGCCGATGGCGGTTGCCCAATATGCAAAGTTCAATTTTATTGATTTGCCCGGCAATCCGATGAGCATTCGCCATCAGCGGCTGTTACCTTCGATCATCACCCGCCACAACATCAGGTGCCTGCATACGGTGGATGTACATGCACCCCTTTTCGCCCGCTCCCGGCAGATTACAACCTGCCACGATGTCATTCCCCTTGTTCTCTCCCCCCGTGAAGCCGGCGGGGCCAAGTCTCGTTACAAATGGCTCTGGAAAAATTGGCTTAAACTGCAATGCAGCCGGGCCGATCGCATGGTCATCATCAGTGAGAATTCCCGCAAAGATATTATAAAAGTACTGCATGTCAAGACCGACAAAATTCATGTCGTACCACCGGCTCTTTATCAGGCAGATTCCCGGAGGCCGGCAACCGAATCCGCGCATCTTTCTCAGTTCCCATTCGACAACCGGCAACTTATCCTGAGCGTCGGCAGGCGGGCGCCGTATAAAAATCTCTCCGGTTTGATTCAGGCTTTTGCGCAATTGGTTAAGACATGCCCTTCCCCCTGTCGTTTGGTTATTATCGGCCCCACCGATCCACGCTATGGTGAGCCGGAATCGCTCACGGCAAAACTCGGATTGAACGAATTGGTAACTTTTACCGGTTATATTTCCGATTCTGATCTGGCAGAGCTTTACAGCCGTGCATCTCTCTTCGTATGCCCAAGCCTTTACGAGGGTTTCGGCCTGCCTGTATTGGAGGCCATGGCGGCGGGTGTGCCCGTGGTGTCCTCCGACCGATCCAGCCTGCCGGAGGCTTGTGGGGATGCCGCACTGCTGGTTAACCCCACGGATCCCGACGCGATGGCTCGGGCGATGGCACGCGTCCTCACCGATAAAACACTTGCAGATCACCTTCGGACGGCGGGGCGTCGGCGCGTCACTCAATATTCACCCCGACGGATGGCCGAACAGCTTGTGGAGATATATTCAGCATGGTGTGGCGGAACGTCATGACCGCGCTGCCTCCGGCGGCAGCGGAATAAATAAAAAAAGGCGGCCTGACCGAGTGTGGTCAGGCCGCCAGGGAGCAATTATCAGATTTTGCCGGGGATTACCACGCCCCCGTTGCCACGTTACGCACCGGAACCATGCAGGTGTCGTAGGGCGCTACGTCAACTGAGATGGTTGGGGCGGTGGCGCCACTGCCGGTCGCCGTGAGCCCTGTTTGGGAAGTCGACGCTGGAGTCGATCCGCTGGCCGGTACCGTACTCTCATAGGTGAAAATATTATCACCTGCTTCGCCGACGTACGGATTGGTTTCCCAACTGACATGGTCATCGCCGAAGCCGACGTTCTGACCATCGCCACCGTGATTACCCGAATTGTAAATATACGGACCGTACGTATTCGACTGCGCGGTTGTCGTAATGCGGTTGGTATTACCCGCGCCCGTGACATCCGCCGGAGCCATATCGCTGACCAGCGGCAGATCGCTGGTGGCGGCATTGTCATTCCACCACGCACCGACCTGGCTACCGAACCAAGGATAGGCGATCGAGTAGCTTTCACCTTCACCGGTGGTACTGGGCGAGGTTGCCGAGCCGATCATGCCAAAGTTTGGATAGTATTCCTGCGTGGAGTTGAACTCGGCTGATGGCGACGTTGCAATCGGGTCCGACGGACAGATAAAGCTCTTGGGCGTCATCTGACCATTAAGCACCAGAAGCCACATGCATGCCATCGGATTTCCCTGTTCCAGGGGCGTCGAATAGATGGCATTAATCTCGGCAGGAGCGCTGGCGTTCACAGTGGGTGTACCAGTGCCTGCACTGTTATCGTAGGAAGTGCTGGCGGGTGGCATCACCGATGGGAACTGGCTTTCATTACTCTGCGCGTAGATCACCATGGACTGGATGATGCCGCGGACATTGGCTGAACAGACCGCTCGGTTGGCAAGCTCTTTCGCCTTTGCAAGGCTGGGCAGCAGAATGGCGATGAGCAGGGCGATAATCGAAATCACCACGAGCAGTTCAATCAGCGTAAAACCTTTATTTTTTGCTGATGAGCGTTTCATTAACTGGTTCTCCGGATCAGGACACATTTCGGCAGGGCTGGCCAGATACTTAAGCGTCTCAACTCGGGTGGGTCGACCGGTCACCCATGTCGAAATCGTTTACATACCTGGTTTGCCGAAGGTTGACCGCAGGCGTATTCTTTCGCGAGGCCTGAACAGCACTCTGTTCAGTGGCACCCCGCACCACCCACAATCAACGCCGGGCCGGTGGCGATTCATTGGCCAGCCGAGCCGACAAGTTTCATCGGCCAAAGCCGCTGCTGGGTTGAATGAATCTCGCAGCGCCATGGGGCTGCACACTATTAAATTTCAACGATCGGCGTCCGAGAACCATCGCTTCGGATGCGCAAGCTGAGATTTTTCGCCGTAATGGACTTATGAAATGATCTGCGATGATGGAATATCAAATAACAGAACAATAATTCAAGGCGGCGGCGCAGGATGTCCGATAACCGATATCTATGTTGGTTTAATGCGGCGATACGCCCTTATTCCCCCGGCTCCAGCACGGCCATGAAGGCCTCCTGCGGAATCTCCACCTGTCCCACCTGTTTCATCCGCTTCTTCCCCTCTTTCTGCTTTTCCAGCAGCTTCCGCTTACGACTTACGTCGCCGCCGTAGCACTTGGCGGTAACATTCTTCCGCATGGCACTGATGGTTTCTCTTGCGATAACACGTGATCCGATGGCCGCCTGCAGCGGCACTTCAAAGAGATGGCGCCCAATTTCACTCTTAAGTTTACGGATGATCGCGCGGCCGCGGGATTCAGCCTTGGACCGATGCACGATAAGACTCAGGGCGTCAATAGGCTGCCCGTTGACCAGAATATCCATTTTGACCAGATCTTCCTCATGGAAGCCGATCAGATCGTAATCCAACGTTCCATACCCGCGGGTTGCTGTTTTCAGCTTGTCAAAAAAATCAAAGATGACCTCCGCCAGCGGCAGATCATATTCCATGATAATCCGCGACGCACTCAGATATTCCGTCTTTCGATAAACGCCCCGTCGTTCCTGGCAGAGCTTGGAGATATCGCCGATATTTTCCGCCGGCACAATAATACTGGCGCGGATCATCGGCTCCCGGACCGCCTTGACCTTGCTTAAATCCGGCAGGCCCGACGCGGAATCAATCATCTTCACCGTACCATCGGCCAGTACAACTTCGTAGGGAACGGTGGGGGCGGTCTGCACCACCTGCACCTTCTGTTCACGTTCCAGGCGTTCCTGCACAATCTCCATATGAAGCAGGCCCAGAAAGCCGCACCGGAAACCGAAGCCCAGCGCATCGGATGTTTCCGGCTCAAAGGTAAAAGAGGAATCATTGAGCCGCAGTTTTTCCAGCGCTTCCCGGAGCTGGGTATATTCCGTATCGGGGCCGGGATAAAAATCGCAGTAGACCATCTGTTTGGGAGGACGGTAACCGGGCAGAGGTTCGGCCGCCGGCGCCATGGCGTCGGTTACCGTATCGCCGATGGTCACATCGCCCAATGTTTTAATATTGGCCACCAGAAAGCCCACTTCACCCGCTCCGATGGAATCCACGGCCACTGCCCGCGGTGTAAACTTTCCCAAACCCGTGACCTGATAAATCCGCTGCTGCCCCATGAACCGCAGTTTCTGCCCCATGGTCAGCCGTCCGTTAAACACACGCACATAAACGATCACGCCGCGGTAATCGTCATATTTACTGTCAAACACCAGCGCTTGAAGTGGGGCGTTGACATCCCCCCGCGGCCCGGGCAGCCGCTCGCAAATCGCCTGAAAAAGCTCCGGGATTCCGATACCGCTTTTGGCCGATATCCGCACGGCCGAAAGCGCATCGATCCCCAGCACCTGCTCCATCTCCTCCGCAACGGCATCGGGCTGAGCGCTGGGCAGATCGATCTTGTTGATCACCGGCACAATCTCCAACCCCGCCTCGATGGCGGCGTACGCGTTGGCAACCGTCTGGGCCTGAACGCCCTGCGTGGCATCCACCACGAGCAACGCCCCTTCGCACGCCTGAAGCGCCTTGGCCACCTCATAATGGAAATCCACATGGCCCGGCGTATCAATCAGATTCCACATATATTTTTCGCCGCCGAATTCATGCGGCACGGTAACGGCACTGGCCTTGATGGTGATTCCACGCTCACGTTCCAGATCCAAATCATCCAGAAATTGAGCCTGCATTTCCCGCTCGGTAATGGCGCCGGTACGCTCCAATATCCGGTCCGCCAGAGTTGATTTGCCATGATCAATATGGGCAATGATACAGAAATTTCTAATCTTCATTAAATCTGAAAGCCTTTTCACAACCATCCGCTATCGGAACTCCACTCCCATTCTATCCGTAAATGCCGCAGAAAACTCCTGCCGCTCCCGGCCGCCGCTCCGGCGAATTTCCAGGTTCAGTTAGCCGTGAATCTTCTCACAGCATCTTTCGCTGCGATTGCCCGGAATGAGGCTACCGTGAATTACAGTCGATGTCCGTGTTTTGCCGCCGCCAGATTTCCATCATCAGCAGAGCGAAAATCCGATGCGTATGATCTCGCCTGCCTGCCTGGTGTTCTTCCCATATCCGCGCCGCCAGCATCCCGAGGCCCAATTCCGAAGTGAGGGAATCACCGGCAAGAAGATACTCTGCGGTCGCATGCCGCAGCGATGTCCGGAACCAGCGCCCTATCGGAACGCCAAACCCATGCTTGCGGCCCCGCTGCACAGCCTTCGGCAGCATATCGCCCATAGCTCGCCGAAGTGGAAGTTTGCCGCGCCGCCAATTCATCATCGCATGGCCGTTGAATCGATTCGCCCAGTTTGCCAGCTCATGATCCAGCAGCGGACTGCGCACTTCCAGTCCGCACGCCATCGATGCACCATCTACTTTCCAAAGCACATCTCCCGGCAGGTAGTTACTTTGATCACGCAGCATGCACTCACGGATGATGTCATAATCTCGCGGCGCGTCACAACGCGAGGTGTCGTCTGCTGCACCCAGTGGCGCGAGTGATTCCGAGCTGAAAAGTGCCAGGATCGCGGCGTATTGAGCCTGCCAACTTTTTTCTCGGCCAGCCGCCGCCATGCGCCTCAGCCGTTCAGATTTATACGACCACGCGGGGATTCGCAAACCATTACCGAGCATACGCATGGCGCGATATCGATCATATCCGCCGAAGATTTCATCTCCGCCGTCTCCAGACAGAGCGCAAGGTGCCAGTTGCCTCGCACTATTGGCCACCCAATAAGTCGGCAGGATGGAAGAATCGGCAAACGGTTGTCCCAGCGTAAACGCGGTCAGCCATTCCAATGTGGCCATGGCCGATGATTCCATATCAATTCGACATGGATGATGCCGCAATCCAAGCAGCCGGGCGGTTTCTCCCGCCAGGGCCATCTCATCGAAGGCCGCATCCTCAAAGCCGACCGTAATCACCTGCAGCGGACATGAATCACCCAGAAGTTTTTTCGCCACCCCGCAGATAATCGCTGAATCAATGCCCCCCGACAGGAACCCGATCATCGGAACATCGGCGTGGAGCTGCGACCCCACCGCATTCATAATCAGTTGCCGCAGCGTCGCAATCTCCGCATCGCCCATCGTGTCTGTCGCTCCGCTTTGCTCCGCCGCGGAGATTTTCGGATTCCAGAAACTTCCAGTCGATAACCGCTCCCCGGTCACTCGCAGGTAGCTGCCCGGCGCAAGACTTTTAATCTCCCGGTAAACCGTTTCCGGGGGCGATAGATATCCCGCATGCAGATATCGGGCCAAGGATGACCTCGATACCGTCGCCGTCACGCCTGGCCAGCAGCGCACCGCCGGAATGGTGCTCCCGAAGGCGAGCCGATTTTCGTCCGCTGCATAAAACAACGGCTTCTGACCAAAATAATCCCGTGCCAGAAACAACTCATTCGAATGTCCATCCCAGATGGCAAAGGCGAACATTCCGCGCAGCTTCGGCGGCAATTCCGTCTTCCATTGCTCCCAGCCGTGCACCAGCACCTCGGTGTCGCAATGATCCGATTGAAACACATGCCCGAGACTTTCCAACTCCCTGCGGAGTTCACGATGGTTATAAATTTCGCCGTTAAATACCACCTGCACGCGGCCGTCTTCATTGCCCATCGGCTGTTGCCCGCCGGCGGGATCAATAATGCTGAGGCGACGATGCACCAGACATACGCGGGCCGCCAGCGCACCTCGGCTCAACTCACTCCACTGTCCGCGGCCGTCCGGTCCGCGATGTTGAAGTAATTCATCGGCCCGATGTGCCGCGTACGTAAGCAGCGCATCCAATCGGCTCAGTTCAGCTTGAGAACGTTCCCCCCGATTCCAGCCGACGAATCCGGCAATGCCGCACATTCATCAATTCCCCGTCTGAATCGACGATTTGAATTCATTCCCATCCATCGAGATCGTGAATCGGCTGTGCCCCTCTGCGAATTCCTGCAGGGGTTTGCCCAGACATTCGCGCCGCCACCCCCGCATCAATTCATGTGTGTCGAGATTCTCGCCGACCATCTTTCGTGCCGCCCAATCCGCTATGGCAGCCTGACTGGTTACCAGTCCGGTCGTTACGCTCTGCCCCAGGCAGATGACCTGCGCCGCCGCCCAGACACGCTCGATGTACTGGCTGCTCTCCAGCGAATCTCTCGGTTCCTTAGGTGGTTCCGGTAACTCTTCACGTGGGGCCTCACGCATCTTCTGTATTAAATCCAGAATAAATGGGCCGTACGACTGCAGTTCCTGTCCGCTGATCCCTTCAATACGCGAAAGCTGCGCCATGCTGCGGGGCATCATCTTGGCAATATCCCGAATCGCTGCGTCCGTCATAAACGCTCTCACGGGAGCGTCATGTTCATACGCCAGTTGATGCCGCCATGCCGCCAGTTCACGCAGAACTCCCAATTGTTCCCGGCTCATGGATCGCGGCACCTTGATTTTCAGCCACAGGCGGCGAGGGTCCGGCGATTCGACGGCCTGCTTTAATTCTTCGGCGCATAGCTCGTTCATCCAGTGCACCCGCCCGCGAGATTCGATCTGTTCCCGGAGCCGCCCGTAAACCGCGGGTAGGTAACGCACATCATCAGCCGCATAAGTCAGCTGGGCATTGGCCAGCGGGCGCCGATCCCAAGCGCTGTAGGTGTGCGCTTTGTCCAACTGTACGTCGCAGATGTGTTCAACCAGTTTGGCGTACGATATCGGATAAACCAAGCCCAGCAATCCCGCCATCAGTTGCGTATCAAAGACCGACGCAGGCGTAAAACCGCACTGGTGCATGATGGCAATATCCTGCTCGCCAGCGTGGCAGTATTTAATGATATTCGCGTCGACTATCAACTCTCCCAACGGCGTCAGATCGTTCAGGGCCATCGGATCGACCAGCGCCACCTGCTCCGCACCGCACAACTGAATAAGACAGAGTTCCGGCTGATAGGTGCGCTCACCGATAAATTCCGTATCAAATCCAAAGGCCCCGGCGTGAGCAAGCTGCCGACAGAAATTTACCAGTTCCGGCTCGGAATCGATCCAGATAAAGTCCGCTGTCTGCGGCGGCCGGACCGTTTTGTTCATTCTGGTCATCTAATCATCCATCTTCCGGTGCACCCGGGCGGTGGCATAAAGTTGATCGGCCCAGCGGGACAGGCGACTGCGGAACTGCTCCTGAAGTCCGCGATGATCCCCCGTGTACGCTGGAAATCGGATTACCACCTGCAGCATCAACTCCACCAGATTAGCAAAATCGCCAAGATGAATCGCCTCGGCGGCGATTTTCTCACCAGTTCGAGGTGCTTCACTGCTGCACGGCTCCTCTTCAGAAAGCATATTGTGGTAGTTGGCCAGAGGCAATGTCAGCCCCGCGGAATCGAATCCCGCCGCATCAAAAGCCGTACTGTCGCATGTACCACCATCCATCAATGCTCGCTGGTAATGAAATTCGGGCTTGGCATCCGCCAGATCATCTGCGCATAGCTTGATAAATCGCGTTAAAGCCGAACTGAATATGCCCGTGCGGTCACCCACACGCACCACCGGTCCGTTGCCCATCCGCGCCTGCGGCAGGGCCCGGCTATTTTCCAGACCGACCACTGACCAGCTTGCCCGCTCAACGGGAGTTGCCAATGTCCCGTCTTCAATGGCGGCAATGGCACCAAGAAACCCGATCTCCTCCCCGCGCGTGAAAAGCAGTGAGAACGGCTCCCTGATCCCGCGCCGGCAAACTTCATCAAGCATACAGAGCATGGCCGCCGCGCCCGTCAGATCATCGCACACTCGCGCCATGAAATACTCGCCTGATACGGTGGCATCCGGAATATCCCACATCCCAATCACGCCGGCGGGAATCCGTTGCCCCGGCTTCCGCAATTTCAGCACGCAGCTCAGCGTGTCAGAATTCTCCGCTCGCTTCGGTTCGTCCGTCACAACCGCCAAACTCCAAGCCGATGCGTCATCCGGATAAAACAGCCGCACGCCGGCACCCGCAAAACATGACGGCTTGACTCCCCCCAGAAATTCCGCCTGCAGCAATCCATCTTCTTCGCTGAGCATCTCACCGATTACAAAACCCGGATGGTCCACATGGGCTTCAAATACCAGTTTTCGGCGACCTCTCTCCGACACCCCTCGCTGCAGTCCCTCGGTACCCGCTTTCGCCGATGCATCATCCGGCACGACATGATCCACCCGCAGATTTCCCGCCCGGTCAAAATGGCATTCTAATTTTCCCGGGGGTGCAAGCGTTTCTACAAATGCCGCAATCCACCCCAGCACATGTTCTTCGTGTAGAGGGGCGGTGGGAAGATCACAAAGGGTCTTAAGTACGCTCAGAAAGTGACTGCTGATCATCGTCAGGCTGATCCCCCCGAAGCCGGCCGGGCCGCAGCGCCGCCGCTCATCGCAGCCTGTCCCGTCGTGGAATCCTCCAGGTGTTCAAGATCACTCAGAGGCTGCCCGTCCACATGACGTCGCAGCAACAGATAAATAATGGTGCTCGATGCAAAATAATACGCCACCACGTATGCCCCCAGCAACGTCACCAGCAGAAAAAGCCAGAAATAGACAAAAATGGCCGCAATCCATTCAGTCCAACCCATCGCCCACCAGTTGATCGGCGCGATCAAACGCTCCAGATGTGGCGTGCGCCAGATGGTCTCCAGCACCGAAACACCCGAATAAGTCCCGTGCTCCAAACCAAAAAAACTCATCCCGATGGCGGCGCAAAAGTGTGTGGCCGAAAGCAACACATACATTGCCACCAGCAGGAAGAACCAGGTAAGGACACCGTAGACCAGTGCGACAATCGTATAAAAGGCCGCTCGCCAAGGACTGTTGTAGATGTAGCTGAAACTGCGGCTGATGGAGTCGAACCCATCCGACGCTTCGACTGAAAGGCAGGGGTAGATCAGATGCAGGCCCGCCACAAACCCCAGCACCACCAGCATGATCATAAATCCGCCCAGCAGCAGAACAATGAACAGCATGCCCAGCAAGATCGGCCCGACCCACGGTATGGCGCCGATAAGCGAAATCGCAATCATCACCGCCCCCAGCACCACCACCAGTCCGATCGGCAGCAGAGGCGCACGGATGAAATACCAGAAACGCCGTATGGCGAAGACGAGGCAGGAAAAAATCGACGGATCCTCTCCCGCCAGTCGCAGCGCCGTGTAGCGGCAGATGGCTCCGCCCGTCAGGGCCAGCAGCACAATGCAAATGATGAAAAAAATAAGGATCGTCAACAGATAGCCGACTCGCTCAAACCCCAATCGCCAACCGCTTTCCGAATGTCGGGCAATCATCGGCGGCGCACCAGCGATCAGCCATTCCGGCACAGTGACAAACATGTTCGCCAGGCAACCCCATACGGTGTCGGATTGCCACGCCACGGCAGAACTTCGCGGTGTGACCGCAACCGATATCTCGAATCCCGAGGGTCGTCCTCCCGCCGGCGGCACAGCCTTGGTTGTCTCGATCCGCAGTGGATTGAGAACATTGAATACGAGATCGTGAAATTCCTTCAGTTCCTCATGCATGGCCGCGTCAAATATCCCGCGTCCCACGGATCGTTGCACCTGCCTCACATTCCCGAGCAATTCCATGGCCAATCGACGCTGTCGCCGATGCAGGGCTCGCGCCGACAGGGCGGGTTGTTCTTTGGCCAGCGCCGCCAGCCGATGATGGAAACGCCGCTCCATCCCCGCCACGACCGCACTCTCCGCCGCCCGCGGATCATGCTCCAACGCCTCAATCTGCTTGGAGTGCAGCGGAGTTGCGTAGTCCTGCAGCATCTCCGCCAACGCCGCCTGGCGATTTAGTCGATCCTGAATGATCATCTCCCGGTACGCCCCCGGTGACGGATCATGAAACGCTGATATTTCCCCGGGTAACACCTGCGGCCCCCAGAGGCCATCAACCGCCCTCCCAGCCGTGTAGATGATCACCAGCGCCAGCAGAGCCAGCACCCAGATGCCCGGTTCAATGGATATTCGAAATGCCCGGAATATGTAACGAAAATCCATGACACTTTCGCGGAATGCCGCGCCCTCGCTTCCGGGGGGTGTTGGAGGCGTCGTTATCTGTTTTGTCATAGTCAGTTCCACCTGTCCATCTTCACCAACTGGAACACTTCATGTCAGGCCGTCGGACGGCTTGCCCAGTGCAGCTTACTGGCGAGTAATTCCCAGTGTGTCTGGCGTGGGTTGATCACCAGACGCAGCGGGTACGGGGCCTTTTTAACAACCACGTATTGTTTCACATTCAATGGATGGATAATCATCCCATCCATCACCAGATGCGTCCCATCGTTCAGTCGCCGCGGTTTGATCCCTATGGCACTCCCGTCGGGTACCACAACCGGCCGGAACGAGAGCGAATGGGCGCAGATGGGAGTAATCACCATCGCCTTGACGTCCGGTGTAATCAGCGGTCCACCGGCTGACAGGTTGTATCCCGTTGAACCCGACGCGGTGGAAATGATGATTCCATCTCCTCGAAAAGTAGCCGTGTCCGAATCGTCTACCCGCACCGTGAGTTCAACCATTCGAAACGGAGCTCCGGCATTAAGTACCACGTCGTTAAGTGCCAGATATTCGGCTTCCAGATTCGGCGCGTGTTGAATGTCACGTCCGCCCGGCCCCGATTCAGGTCCACGTATGGACGCCAGCAGCATAAGGCGGTCAGTCGTCTGGAATCTCCCCTCCAGAAGGGCAGGCAGATGTTCCTTGAATTGATCAAGGGTGAAGGCCGCCATGTAACCCAGCTTGCCGAAGTTAATTCCCGCGACCGGGGCACCGTACCGGGCCAGAAACCGGGCCGCCTGCAGGATCGTTCCATCACCCCCGAGCAGCACGATCAAATCCGGTATGTCGGTCAGGTTTCCGATACTCGCCTCATCTACCCCCTCCATAAACCGGGCGTTTACGCCGATCCGACGCGAAAAATCCGCCAGTAAGTGGTGGCCGGCGGCAACGGCCTCATGCTTGGCAGAATTGGCGATAAGCAGAACCTTCATCTGTTCCATAGGATACCGGCCCCGCGACATTGCCTCCAGTCATGTAGTTCGGACCGCTTCCACAGCGTCCGCTTTACTCCGTCATGCGGTTCCGAAACAAGCCGAATCTCGGCAGGCCTTGAACCGCATTTTGAAACTGCCGATCGATGCAAGTTGACCATTAAAACCCGGCGGTTAAGATTGGCGAATCGGTATTGCGGAGACGCAAAGGCGGTGTTAGAACAATCGCCGGGGGTGCGGCGGTATTCGCCGACTTGCACAGCCGCATGAAATTCGAACGGTTGCTGAAGTTTTAGGAGCTAAATTGATGCATGCCAAGCGGTGGAGTCGCTCCGGTGCCACCATGATGATCGTGGTGATTGCCTCGATAACGTTGATAACCACATTCGCACGGGCTGCTACGGCCCCGTTTTCCAGTTCCGTGCTTCACCATGCACGTCTCAGAGTACTCTGGCAGATGCCCCTCGGCCTGGGGCCACGAACCCACGACCGGATCACCCATGTCTGGTTGCTGGGGAAAAACGTCTATGTCTTGACCAAATATGGCTATCTGATTTGCATCAATGCCTCGTCCGGCTCCATCCAATGGACTCAGCAATACGCCGTGCGCGGGCAGGCGACACTTGAACCGATCCGCTATGGTAAAAAACATCTGCTGATCGTTGCCGGCAGCAAGCTGTTGGTTGTCAGCAAGGCCGACGGATCGGTCACCAAGTCGCAGGCGTTGAAATTTGCTCCCTCTACCCGCCCGGTCATCTCGAATGGCCGCATGTTCATCGGATCGTATCATAATCGGATGTATGCGCTCTCGCCGCATATTCCCCTCTTCATGCACTGGGCCCAATATTCAAGCGGAGATGCCTTTTTATCCCGCCCGGTGGTTCTGGACGGCATGCTGGTGTGCGGATCGCAGAACGGTCATGTCTGGGGTCACCTTGCAACGGACGGAAGCGGTGGGTGGCGACGAACGCTATCCGGTGCGGTCGATGCGAATCTCGGCACCGATGGCCACCGCGTTTTCGTCCCATGTCTCAACCACAATCTGTACGCCATTAATGCTTCAACAGGACTGGCGCCGTGGATTACACGCCTGCCCGGCCGATTGACCCATCAGCCCGTCATGTTTGGGAAACGATTGATGATATGCACCGGCGGCGCCGGACTGATAAGCCTGAATCCAACCACCGGATCGATCCAGTGGGGGCCGGTAGAGGGCGCAAAACGTATTGTCGGGGAGGTCGGTCACAGAATTGCCGCCTCCGGTCGGAATCAACTTCTAATTATCTCGCCTGCCGATGGAGATGTGATTTACCGCGCAACGGAATCGACTCCGTGTGTGTATGCAAAATCGACAGTTTCAAAACGCATTTACGTCGCATCCACCAATGGTTTTCTCTTGGCATTGGTGCGTCGCTATCCATTGGATTGAACTGGATGCCTGATCATTACAATCGGTAATTTTTGCGGAGTCTTCGTTCAGAACGTCGATATCCGGCATCTGTCTATCCCTTGATCATTCATTGGAGACACCTCTCGTGACTTCCATCGATGCCGTCCCCGTGAAACGCGCTCTGATCTCCGTTACCGATAAGTCCGGCGTGGTAGATCTTGCCCGGGTTCTCAACGCCGAATTCGGCATCGAGATTATTTCAACCGGCGGAACCGCCCGCGCGATTGCCGAAGCGGGTATTCCCGTTACAGATGTCTCCGCTGTTACCGGTTTTCCGGAAATGATGGACGGTCGGGTCAAAACCCTGCACCCTGCCGTTCATGGCGGACTCCTAGCCCTGCGCGATCATCCGGCCCATCTTAACGCAATGAAACTTCACGGTATCCGCCCGATCGATCTGCTCGTCGTCAACCTTTACGCCTTTGAAAAAGTTGTGGCGGATCCGAACACACAGCTTGAACATGCCATCGAGAATATCGATATCGGCGGCCCCGCCATGCTGCGCTCGGCATCCAAAAATTATCGCTCGGTGGCGGTGGTGACCGATCCGGCGCAGTATTCCGGCTTTATTGATCACCTGCGTCAAAATTCCGGATCAACCCTGCTGCCATTTCGACTTAATCTCGCGGTCTGTGCTTTTGCACGTACCGCATCTTATGATGCCGTCGTGCATCGCTACCTTGCCCGGCAACTTGCCGACGATTCGGAAGCCTCCGCCGCCGGACTTTTTCCAACACTCATCCAGAGCTATCGCAAAATCAGCGATCTCCGCTACGGGGAGAACCCGCATCAGGCCGCCGCTTTGTATGCAGATGGTGGCAATTCGGTTGGTGTGGCCGGAGCCCGACAACTGCACGGCAAAACGCTCTCGTATATTAATCTGCTCGATGCCGATGCCGCCTTTTCGCTCGCCGCGGAATTTGACCAGCCAGCCGCCGCCGTGATCAAGCATGCCAATCCGTGCGGATGTGCCGCCGCTCCCGATCCGACCGTCGCGTTTGAACTTGCCTACGCCGGGGATCCGGTGGCGGCTTTCGGCGGGATTGTCGCAGTGAATCGGGTGGTGGATCATCCCCTCGCTTCAGCGATCGTGGCGGGCAAGAAATTTCTTGAAGTCCTCATCGCGCCAGATTTTACGCCCGATGCACTCGAGATTCTTCGCCGCCGCTGGGCCGACTGCCGTCTCTTGGCGGTTCCCATGGCATCAGCGAGCGCTGGTACCGCCTCCCGGAACCTGAAATTTACATCCATCTCCGGCGGGGTTCTCATTCAGCAGGCGGATGATTTGCCTGAACCCGCATCTGCGTTCAGCGTTGTCACCACCGCCCGACCGTCCGCCGAAATGTCCCGTGATCTGCAGATCGCGTGGAAAATCTGCAAGCATGTCAAAAGCAATGCGATTGTCATCGTGAAAGATGGGCAGTTGCTCGGTGCGGGGGCTGGCCAGATGAGTCGGGTAACCAGTTGCCGCCTCGCGATTGAACTCGCCCGTCTTAACGGTCACGGCGAAAAACTGGCAGGTGCTGTTGCGGCCTCCGATGCATTTTTCCCGTTCGCCGACGGGCCTCAATTGCTGCTCGATGCCGGGATCACGGGATTGATTCAACCCGGCGGATCCAAACGGGATGCTGATACCGTCGAACTCTGCAATCAGCGGGGCGCGGCCATGATTCATACCGGCTTCAGGCACTTCCTGCATTAAAACCTTCGGCGGCCCGAAACGCCCAAAGCCCGGCGCCGGCCACTCCCGCCTTTTACAGACCGTACGACAACGCGCATGAATTCTCACCCGGAACCTCTGCGAACCTTCGTCAACCCTGCGATGAAAAAGTTATTAACTTTCGCGGGAGGACATTTATTGCGGCGTTCGCTTCACTTCCAGTCGTGCGGGGGCGCTGCACCGACCGGACT
>JAKAVA010000025.1 GCA_021827645.1 Planctomycetota bacterium | reverse complement strand
CCACCATCATGGTGGTGCACGCGATGTTTGCCACCATCCTGGCTGCCGCTCCCCGCTATGAAGGTAAAAGTCTCTCGCCGGTGAAACTCTCCAAAATATCACGGGCTATCTATTCCGGCCTCTGACGACGCCGTCACGGATCGGCTGCCGGCACGGTGCGGTCCACAACCTCATCATCAACCCCGAATCGCTGCCAAAACCACGCGATGTGAAAGCGCCTGCGCCGAAACAGGGAAAAAACGCCCGTCACGCCCCGGCGACCATCGAACTGCGGCGAGCGCCGACCCGGGACGCGCACATATATCAACATCCGTCAATATCATGCCGCTCGAAAACCCTACATCGCAACCGGCTCCTTTTAGCCCAAATCGGCCAAATGTGGGCCACCCCGGACGATGAGATGAAATCGTCGGTGAAATGTCGCCCCGAGCGGAGAAACCCGCAGGGCGGCTGAACCGTTGAACGCCATTCGATGTTTCTGTGGCCCATACGACGCTGATGGGCGACTTGGCCGCTGAGGACAGCTGGTTGCAGAAAATCATGAAGAGACGCCAGGGCTGGCACGGTTCGGGCTACCGGGCCCGGTGAGTTACCACGGCGTGCCGGTAAACCGGAGGATCACCCAAGGCCGCCGATCGGCAGCTTACCGGGTTGCGATGCCGTCATGGGACACCAGCCGGGCGAACGCCGATATCTACCGATAATCTCCGCGCCAGGTGGTGTACATAAACCCCATGACCCCCCTGATCCCCCGGGCGGCCCGCAGCCAGGCGAGCGTCTGGCTCAGCGGTGCGTCATAATAGGCGGCGATGATCTGCTTATTTCCCCGTCGACTGAAGAATGTCAGCGAGCGGCGTTTATGCCCGCCGTTCCAATTGATGATCACCATGCGGCGGTCCAATCCGCGCCACGACCCCCGCAGCGAGCCATGGACTAAAAAATAATGATTGCGGGCATTATGCAGCGGATCGAACATGTCGCTCCAGGTGTAGAGACGGTCGCCGGGAAATAATCGTCGGCAATACCGGGTGGTGCGCGCGAGAATCCACCCCGCCGAGTGATCACCGGCACCCGTGCTATCCCACCCCATCACCCGCAATTCATCGATGCTCAGGATGTAATGGCGTGAATGAAACATGGAACGGATGGACACGGCTTGGTTGGCCAGCAGATGAAGATACGCGGGGGATTGGATATCTCCGGCCACTTCACCTGCGTAAATAATGGGAGGATAATACCAGGAGACTTTCACCACCGTGCCGTCGGGTACCGGTGTGATGAACCGGATCGCCACCGGATGATGCCATGCGGAGTATTCGCCGGGATACGGGTCGCGACCGAGGAGCGGGTCATGGGGCATGATGTAATTCACTCCCGGCCGAAATCCGGCAATACGGGTGGGCGCGCCGGGTCGGGAAAGGGGATTGACCAGCCCGGCCACAGCAAGCGACCAGTCTTTCCAAGCCAGTTCGCCGCGAGCCGCACCCCAAGACCCCAGATAGATTCGCACGTGGCGGTATTTGAGCGAATCGAAGACCACGTCGCAGCGATGCCAGGTTTGCGTGCGGGCGACGACCAGATCTTCAAATTGCAGGTTTCTATTATGGCGACCGGCGAGCACTTCGATGTGGGGTCGGCCGGTAAAAGATTTCGTCTTGATCCAGACGCGAAGGTGGTACGCCCAGAATGGGTGAACCGCCATCGAAAACACCAGCCGGGCATCGCCCGGTGGATTGACCGTTCGCGCCTCGTCGTGCGAGAATCGGATATCTGAATCCATCCAGTGCGGGCGGTGCGGCAGATCATATTTCGGTTCGGGCATGACGGACGCGATTTGGTAGCGGACGACGAACGGGACACTCTTCACCGGCACGCCTGCGGCAAGCGAAGGCTTCAGGGCCAGCAGATCGTTGGAATAGCCGATGGGACATACCGCGGGTACCAGCGTCAGATGGAGATGTTTCGCCAGAATGCGGGCGCGGCGGACATTTTTGGTGTATTGCCTGAGAGACGAGCCAAGCAGAGACAGATGCGAAAATTTACTGTCATTGAGCAGGATGTGCGAATAACCGTCACGGGCGGCGGCCCGCCATAATGGCTCCGTTTTTATTACATTTTCATGCACCAGGAAATTGGTGGAGCAGTAAAGCCAGAGTTGCAACTTCGGCCCGCGCTGTGCAGCCCCAGCGCCGAAAGCCCCGAAGACCATCGAGAGTGCCACTCCGACGGCGGCCACCCAGCGGGCAATATGGCGTTGATGCGGTCTTACCATTGACGTCCCCTTTTCTCTGCGATCCGACGTGTGTGGTCCTGTACACCGAGGGTCAAATTGCCCGACCGGGGTTCATTGTGCCGTCGGAGAGAGAATCATTCAAGGGGTGCGAGCATGGGAACCGCACCGGCATTGCGTCATTGCCTTAAGGACACCGTCATTGAACGGATTTTGACCTGATGACGATGTTGCCAGACGGGCAAGGCGTAACCGGCAGGGGGGGAGCCTCAGGGCCAGTGAACTGGCGATGCTGCTCGATGAGGTTGATCTCCGGAGTCTCCGGCGGTGCGGCCCGGTGGTTGATTAAATCGCCGGAACAGGTTGAAATCCAATGCGTTGTGACCGGTTGACGGGAATACCCATGCACGAATATCCGAAGCATATCGCGGAGCTCTCTTCATTCCGAAAATTTATTCAACGCATCGAGTCGGCATGGCCTGAATTCCGTCAACGCCGCAGCGAGCGCCTCGCGCAGGTTGCCCGGAACGGTGCGGCTCCTGAAAAGCTTGCCGAGGATATCTTGAGCGATTTTTTCACCATCGCTCTGGACTGGGACCTCGGCGACCTGAACAACCAGCTTCAATATGCGGATATCGTGCTCACCAAATCAGGCCTTAAGCGATTGCTCATTGAAGCCAAGCATCCCGGATCATTAAACGCAGGGCAATCGAAATTGCAGGCGGCGCTGCACCAGGCCCGTGGGTATGCAGATCAGCAGCGCGTCCAAACAGTGGCCATCAGCGACGGGTGTCTGTTTTACGCGGCGGATATTGTCAATGGCGGTTTCAGAGACCGTGCGTGGCTGCGGCTCGATGACGACACATTTTCGGCCGATTCTTGGTGGGTAAGCGTGGATGGCATTTATCGCCCGCCGGAAATCCTTGCGAACCCGAGCCACGCAAGACGTGATCCGAGCACGGCGTCGCCGGTGGTCGGCCTACCCGGTGTCGGGGAAATTCAGCCCCCGGCCGCCACTCTTTTGCATCCGCAGCATGGCCGACCCGCGAGTTGCTTTGCCTACGTCGGCGACGCCTTGCGCACCTCCACATGGAAGTTGCCGTATCGCTTCGCCGATGGCAGGGCCGATGCCGCGCATCTGTCTGGTGCTATCCGCGCGGTGGTGAGCAACTATCGTGGCGCGCGGGTTAAAACGATCCCCGAGGCGGCACTCTCGGATGTGTTGGTGCGGCTCGGGAAGGCGGCGGCTGAACTTCGCAAGATGCCGACCCAATGCCCCAAACCGCAACTCTCCTACCAACAACTTCATCAGGCTCTGCAGCAGTTGGGGCGGCTCCATGAAGTTTTCGGGTGCGATGTCCCGCCGGGCGGAAAGCCATGTCCAGCGCCCGATTCATAGTACGCCGTTCTTTTTTGGGGTAGCATATTTTCTGCTGGTGGGCAATCTGGCAGCGGAGAAAACTTATGGTGAAAAAAGAGATACGCCCAATCGGACCGAGGATGTTGCGGACCCTTAAGATATTATCAATTAGCGAGCAGTTAATCACCATCATCTTCGGGGCGCTGCTCATCTTCGCGGTGCTCACCGGGGACTACCCGGCCAACCTTAACACCTTATTCACCTTCTTTCCCGTCATTTTGGGCGTCGTGGCATGCGAATGGAGCATTTATTTGGCGAAGCACCAAAAACTTCTTGCCGATGCCGGCATTCCGTTGCCGCGGCGGGGGCTCAGAGGGTGGCGGCTAGCGCTCTGGATACTCTTCGCATTGACGGCGATGGCAGTTATCGTGATCGTGGAGGCCCAATGGTTCGGTATAACGACCAGACACACCACGGTGGAAAAGGAGCATCTCCTGCTCGCGCATCCCCGTTATAGGTATGGCAGCGTTGTCGATGTGCTCACCGCTCCGCGCGGAAACGGTAGTTCCGCCGGCAACGTTCACCGCCTGATGCAGAAGGTTTATCGTGCAACAGAGGACTACCGCTACAAAATCACAGGTTATGGCTACGGTCGGTCGGAAGGTGGGGTCGCGTTAAGTGCGGTTGCCGGCGCTGCGCGTAATGGTGGCAAAGCGAAGGCCTCGTCGGGCTGGAGAATTCGGTGGCCGAGCACCGGCGAGACGACACTCTACACACGTTGGATGCCGGATTGGCACTATTGGAAGCTGGAGCCATGGCATTAGGGGGCCGTACGGCCGACAAACCCTGCGAATTAAGCACCAAATATCTTTGAACTGCTGAAGTGGTTTGGGTAGAATAACGGGGTGGGTGGATCATGAGCACTGTTGGGCCATTACAAGATTCTTCGGCGATCGCGGAACTCGCGAAGATTTATCCGGCGTCGGCGTACAAACCACTCGATCAGGCGGTCGGCGTCGTCTGCTCCCGGGAACGGTGGTTGGGATGGATCATCACTATCGCGGGCCTGCTGTTGATCGTAACGGGATCCACGGCTCTGGCCTGCGATATCCGCAGCCCAACCGACGTCGGAGTGATTGCGGTGCTTGATCTTCTCGCGTTGCTCTTGGCCATCACCGCAGTTGTGTTGATCAATCGCCAAGCTGCGGCGATGTCATCGATCAGCCTGGGTGAGCGGCATGTCCAACCTGCCGACGCCTTGTACAACCGCCGCCGGCGCCCATCATGGTGGCGCATTCCCACGCTGACCGTAGCCTGTGTCGCCAGCTTTCTGCTGATCTGCTGGGTTATCGCACGCAACCCAACGAGCGGGATTTCCGGCATGTATGGCGCGGGGATAGGGCAAGCCGCGAGCACTCGGTCTAGCCGCCGGGCCGGCGAACCCCGAGTTGGTTGGGGCCATTTTTTCTCAATGGCTGCGGTGCAGGTCGTCCCCGCGGTCCTCATAGTTTGTCTGACTTGGGCGCGTCTCACGCGATACTCGCCGCTCCAAGAGGCCGCCATTTTGACTCTCACGCTCGTTGACGTCCTATTTGTGGCATGCTGTGCGGCGTTGGCCCTGGCCCCGGTCCCGTTGGATTCCTTCGGCCGCCCCGAAAGAAATTTCCCCATGTCGCTTTACAGTCCAAAGATTGCCGGGAAGGTACTGGCAAGCCGATTCCTCCGACGCGGCTCGCTGCGCATCTATTTTCTGACCGGCTACCTCATCTTCGTTGCCGGACTTTCGGCCGTGGCTTGGTGCGAGCCCACCTTTTCGTTGTTTGCCGCGCAGGCAGCAGTGTCGGCATTTTTGCTTGGCCTGCTCATCGCCGCGGCCGTCCGGCGCGGCATCGCACTGTGGCCCCACGCCATGGCGAACGATTCCAAAACCGAATCCAAACCCGAATAGTGGTCGGCGGCAACATCGGCCGGCAGGGATGATCCGTCAAGGGCTGAATCTCTGCTTGGGCCCGGCAGGGGTCAGATAATGCCGCTTGGCCGTCGCTGCCCCGGCCGCAGATCCGGGCGCAATCATCGAAGTGCGGCGTCGGCGGGGGGGGCCGGCTGCGATACGGCTTTTGTCCGCGTCATTCGGGCGTTTACGATCCCACCGATGCCGGCAAGCGTCATTTCCACCAAAATCTGTCCGACACGGGGCAGGGCCACGGCAACGACAATCAATTCGGGCGAGCCGACAATCGGGGTCAAAAACAATGCCTGAATCGCCTCTCGCACGCCCAAGCCGCCGGGCAGCAGGCTGAACATGCCGAGACTGACGGAAAGGGCAAACGCGCCGACCAGATCGGGATAGGTGCGAATGGAAATGAAATGGATGCTGTGCACGCTCGCCCAGAGTGCCACGCCGCCGAAAAACCAGACCGGCATAAACATCCCGACCGCCGCCAGCATATGGCGAAAGCGGAAACGTCGGCTTGGCGGGATCGGCCCGCGCTTCATGGATTTAAGAGCCGTATTAATCATGAAGAAGAATATTCGGGGATGAAAAACCGTCAGCAGTCCGGCGATGGCGATTCCCACCAGCACGAGATAAAAAGGATGGTCGCGGGCGTCAAAAAGCAGGGCGACCGCCCCGATCAGCGCGCCGGATAGCGTGTACATCGCATTTTCAAGCAGCGTGGAAAGCACGCAGATTTCACGGGACATACCGGCCCGGTGCGTGCGATCAATTCGCATAAGCACCAGAAACACCTTGCCGGGGGCATACTTCCCGGCCTGGCTGAAGGTGTAGGCTCCCAGCAGAGGGATCGTCGGTGAATGATCTCCCATTCTCCGCACCAGCCAAAGCCAGGTCAGGCTGTTGGTGATCATAATCCCGATGAACCCGAGCGGAATCAGGGGGATGAAACGCCAGTCGATGTCAACGGGTTTGGAACCCGCCTTGTGCCACGCGTCGAGCAGTTTGTCGCCGACAAACCCGAACACCAGCACCATCACCAGCAGTTTGATGAAGAATATGATTCTTGCCTTTGTGAGCTTCATTAAACTCTTTTCGTTAAGGGCCCATCGGGGCGGGGTCCAAATACCAAGACGGCGCCTCGGCCTCTACCCACCGACCGGTGAATACACCTTCATCTGCCACCCATCGTCATCCCATCTTTGATGGAATGAGGATCGGGTTTACGCTGTCTCGACACCACCTGTCGATGATTCGCCGCCAACTATTGTGCTCGAATATCGACAAATGGGAAACCCATGCCCGTGCCTGCCACAGGTGTTAAACGCTCATTTTGCGTAGTTGATGCACTCGGGTACCCATTTTGGCGATGGGTTGGCGGGAGGTACTGGCATCTCAATGACTCCCCATATACTATTTAGGCGTCGCCATCCTGCAAAAAGGATGCGAGTTGGAGAATGATCATGAAATGGAATCTGAAAATCGCAACAGCGTTAACCGGTCTGACCGTCATGGCAACGCTGGCCGGGTGCAGCAGCAGTCCGACGGTTTTGACACCCAATCCCCGATCACCCATTGCCGATGTCCCGGTGCCCGAGGGGTTTCATATTGTTCTGGGCAAATCGGAAAGCACGGTCGTGCCCAGTACTGGGCTTCGGATCGTCAATGAATACTACAAGGGATCGCCGGCTCGATTGACGACGGCACGATTTTTTCTGGATAACCTTCCGGGCAATGGGTGGAAACTGCGTGAGGAAACTCAAGGCTCCGGCGGCATAACGGAATTCTTCAAAAAGGGTGATGAAGATTGCACCATCACCATCCGGCGCGGCTGGTTCCATACCCATCTGTACATCATTATTACTCCCAATCAAGCCTCCGGCGGGGGACCCGCCACCCCGGCAGGCTCCACAACCACCATGCCTGCAGCGCCGCCATCATGATGAATCTTGCCACTCGGCCCGAGCACCTTCAGGAATTCATGGATGATCCCGGCGCTGATGTGGGGGAATTGGACAGGGGCTTGGCGTTTATACGCTTCGTAAATCGGCGGTTGGGGGGGGCGCACAGCGTTTTATCGACGCTGCGGCCGTGGCTTTTGCAGTGGCCCAAGGATTCGCCCATCCGGCTGCTGGATATTGCCACCGGATCGGCTGATATCCCGCTGGCCATGCTGGCGATGGGGAAAAATCTTGGTTTGACGATGCGCATCGCGGCATTGGACCTGCATGCGGCGACATTAAGGCTCGCCGGTGCACACGTCGGCACCTGCCCGGCGGTGCAATTGCTGCGCGGGGATGCGATGCGGTTGCCGCTGGCGGATGGTTCGGTGGATTTTGTCACCTGCAGTCTGTTTCTGCATCATCTCACGACGCCGCAGGCCTCCATGGTGCTGCGTGAGATGGTGCGTGTGGCCCGGCATGGGTGGATACTCAGCGATCTGGTGCGTTCCCGCTGGGCACTGGCGGCCATATCTGCGATGACGGTATTTTCACCCCGCCTCCACCGCCACGACGCGCGGGTGTCGGTGGCCAAGGGATGGAAGCGGGCGGAAATCCTTCAGATTGCCTCCGATGCGGGGGCAGATACTGCAACCTATATGCCGCACGCCTTTGCGCGATTTGTCCTCGCCGGGCGGCGCGCCGGAGGGCGTGCGGAAAGGCGAAGGGGGCCGTAGCCTTGCGGCCGGGTGTGCCGCCGCCGGGAAGCGGTTCCGCATCGCCACCGGGCCTCGTGCCGGTATCGGAAAAGTATTATTTTTTCACGGTCTTGTGCGACGCCGCCAGTTGTTTTTCGGCGGCCGCTTGGCGCGGGTGCCCCAGCTTTTTCAAGACGGCGGCCAGAGCCAGATGAATCACCGGCACGTTGGGGGCGAGTTTTTCCGCCAGCCGCAATTGCTCCAGCGCCGCGTGATCATGCCCCATCAGAAAAAGACAGCGGGCGTAAGAGACGTGTCCCGGTACAAATTGCGGCGACACCTTCACCACCCGCCGGAAATAGGGAACGGCTTCCCTGCGACGGTTAAGCCCCATCAATGCAAGGGCCATGCGATAGTTCGCTTTGGTATTGTGCGGTTCAATCCGGGTGGCGATGGAAAGCTGGGCGGCGGCAACCGGAAGATTACCCGCCATCATGTCAAATTTGCCGAGCTGATAGCGGAGGTCCGCCGATTGCGGCAATACCTCCACGCCGTGCATGAGATCGTTGTACGCCATTCGCCAGTTCTTGTGCGCTTCATACCATTTCACCAGGGCCAGAATGAGTGCGGGCTGCTGCGGATCGGCCGCGAGTGAACGGCGGTAATAGCTCATCGCCTTGGCGGGATCGTGGTAATAGCTGTCATACATATTTCCCAGATCGGTATTGACCGTCGGGTCTTCTCCGTGAGATATACGCCACGCCTTCTGCAACAACGCCATCCCTTCGTCGGGATGGTGGTGTTTAATATCGTAGACGGCAATGTTGTCGAGGGCGGCAAATGCGTCGGGGTTATATTTGATGTTATGCGTCCAGAGATGAATGGATGGAATGTAGACCAGCGTCTGTTCAAACGTGACGGGTATGAGGGCGACCAGCACGCATGCCGAAATGACCAACCCGCCCACCTTCTGCCCCCGTGCGGTGACCGTTCCTGCGGATAACTGCATCCTGCGAAGCAGAAAATCTCCGATGCCGACAAAAAAGGCAAACAGACCGATGCACGGAATATATTGATAATGATCCGCAACAAACGAGTAGGTTTCGGTATAAAACGATGCCAATCCCAAAACCGGTGAAATCGTCAATCCGTAGACGGCTACGGCACAAAACGGTCCACGGCCAATGCGACGGGAAAGCGCCAGCAGGCCGATCGGTACGGCCAATGCGCCGATGATCGCCCATACATCAAGCCCGGAAAGATGGTGGATATCCCAGCGATGATAAACCGCCAGCAGTGGATAGGGCCAGAACAGCTTGGCCGGATAAAACCACAGATCGCGGACCGCAATGATGAGGTGCTGCACGGGGGTAAAGTGAAATCGGGATCCGGCGGCGTGCACCTTGACGTGTTCGATGTAGATGGTCACAAATCCCATCAACAGACCGACCACAAACCACGGCACCAGTGACCACCCCTCGCGACGACGCACCGTGCCGCGCTTCCACCATGCGATCATCCAGAGGACGGCCGGCAGGGTGCATGCATCGGTTTTGGCCAGCAGCGCCAGAACGAACGCGATACTGCCGAAGATAAAATATTTCCATTGGCCCGGGGCGGTCGATTCCGGATCGTCCAGATGTGCAAAGCGTATCCACGCACCGGCCGCGAGGAAGACAAACAGGGCGGAAAGCAGATTTTTCTGTTCCGTTACCCAGGCGACGGTTTCCACCTGAACGGGATGCACGGCAAAAAGGGCGGCGACCAGCCAGGCCCCCGGCACCCGCAGCATTTTCAGAATCCGCCAGAGCAGCAGGGCATCGATCATCTGAAGAAAAATATTCACCAGATGATACCCAAGCGGAGCGATACCCCAGAACTGATGTTCAATCCAGAAGCCGGTGAAGACCAGCGGATAATATTGCAGCGATTTGGACGGTTCGAACCAGATATCCCACAGGCCGTGCGGCGATGTCATGAGCGGGTTGTGCACCACCCACCCGCCGTCGTCCCAGATGTAACCGGCTTTGACCAGCGGTAGGTAGGCGATCAGGGTGATCAGAGCCAGCAAAATGCCGGCGATGATTTCATTTCGACGACGGGGAACTGGCAAAGCCGAATCGGTCATAATGCGTACTTTCCGCGCAATTGTGTCGGCAGGCAAGCGCCGCTCCGCCGCCGGCTCCGTATTTGCTCGACTTTCTCCTGCTCAACTCTCACCTTTCTGGTCGGCACCGCCGGCCGTGTCTCACGCGGATCCGCGGAGATGGGAGACGACCGGGTCTCACACCAAGCCACTAAGAACACGAAGATGACACGAAGAAGCGGATGAGCCTGCTGCTGAAACCTTAGCGCCTTTCATTCTTAGTGTGAGAAAAAAGTTGCTTACGCCATGCCGGGGGCATGAAACCATATCTCACACGAAGAACGCGGAGATGGTAAGATTTTCGCCCATGGACGAGGAAACGGTCATCAGTAAAATCATCGATGCGGCGGTCCGACTCCACATGGATCTCGGACCTGGCCTTCTCGAATCAGTATACGAGATGGCTCTTGCAAAGAGCCTGGAACGTGATTCGTTCGTGGTGCAACGCCAGGTCGCGGTAACTTTCGAATACGACGGAATTCGCTTTGAGGACGCTTTCCGTGTAGATCTGCTCGTCGAGGACCGGATTGTGGTGGAACTCAAATCGGTCGAGTGCCTGCAGCCTGTTCATTTCAAGCAGGTGACCACGTATATCCGACTGTTGGACAAGCCTTACGGACTGCTTCTCAACTTCGGCGCCGCCAAGATGAAAGACGGCATTCGGCGGATTATCAATAATAAGGACGCACTGGCTTCCCGCGGCATCATGCCGGAGGCATGAAACCGGATATCACACCAAGCCACCAAGAACACGAAGATGACACGATGAAGCTGATGGACCCGCTGCTGAAACCTTAGCGCCTTTCACTCTTAGTGTGAGAAAAAAGCTGCTTACATCATGCCGCAGGCATGAAACCAGACCTCACACCAAGCCACTAAGAACACGAAGACGATACGATGAAGCGGATGGACCTGCTGCTGAAACCTTAGCGCCTTTCACCCTTAGTGTGATAAAAAAGATGCTTACATCATGCCGCAGGCATGAAACCAGACCTCACACCAAGCCACCAAGAACACGAAGATGACACGAAGAAGCTGATGGACCCGCTGCTGAAACCTTAGCGCCTTTCACTCCTTAGTGTGAGAAAAAAGCTGCTTACATCATGCCGCAGGCATGAAACCAGACCTCACACCAAGCCACTAAGAACACGAAGACGATACGATGAAGCGGATGGACCTGCTGCTGAAACCTTAGCGCCTTTCACTCTTAGTGTGAGAAAAAAGCTGCTTACATCATGCCGCAGGCATGAAACCGGACCTCACACCAAGCCACTAAGAACACGAGGATGACACGATGAAGCTGATGGACCCGCTGCTGGAATCTTCGCGCCTTTCATTCTTAGTGTGAGAAAAAAGTTGCTTACGCCATGCCGAAGGCATGAAACGTGCCTGCTCTACTTTCTCCTGCTCAACTCTCACCTTTCTGGCCGGCCCCGCCGGCCCGGCCCGCCAGCAGCTCCGCCACCACCTTGGGCACCTGCACCAGCGGCGAATATTCGCCGTACCACTGCTCAAATTTCGCCCGGCACATCGGCCGCATCGCGCTAAGCCGCTCCGGGTTGTCCGTCGCCTCCTTCAGCACCCGCGTCAGATCCTCCGCACTACGATTCTTAAACAGCCACCCCGTTTTGCCCGGCTCCACCAGATCAATCGCCGCCCCCGCCGCATCACTCGCAATCACCGGCGTGCCCGCCCCCATCGCCTCGGACACCACAATCCCGTGCGGCTCATAAACCGACGGCAGCACAAACGCCTCCGCCTGCCCGGCCAACCCCTTGGCCACATCGTGCGGCTGCACGCCGACAAAGTGTATTCCATTTCCGTCCAGCGCCCCGGCCTTCTGCCGCAGTTCGGCCTCCAGCGGTCCCGTGCCGGCCACCACCCAAATCCAGCCGCGTGCGGAGAGCTCAAGCCGACCAAACGCCTCAATCATTAAATCCAGCCCCTTGGCCGGCACCAGCCGGGCTCCGGTAAACAGCAGCCGCCGCGCATCTCCCGTTTTTATCTTGCACCGGCCCAGCAGCCGCGCCCGGGTGTCCGCGTCAGGGACGCTGGTCGCGGGCACGTCGGAATAATAGGTGCAGGTGATCGCCCGCCCGTCGCGAACCCCGTAATATTTCCAGTATTCCACACCCGCGCTATTGGCACACAAAATCTTGCCCAATTGCCGGGCGATCTTCGGCAGCACAAAGCGCTTCACCAACCTCCGGGCTGCCTTTTTCAGACTGCCGTCAAATTCCGCGCGGATATTGCTGTCGGCAAACAGGGCCACGGGCCGGCCGACACGCTGGCAATCCCTTATGATCCATCGCTTAATCGGGTAGTCGTACCCGCCCACGATCGCCATGTCGAATCGCGCCGCGGCAATGATCTGCTGCGCATCCGGCCGCATGGTTCGCTGCGCCCAGCCGACGGTCTCCTGTACGCTGCCGGCGCCGATGAAAAGATGCGGCGAATGGGTAGGCAGACGGGTCAGGACGTTGCCGACGGGCGGCGGGCTGAAAAATATTCCGACGTATTCCACCCCTCCCAAGGCATTCAGGGCGTCGAGCATGTTGACGAAATAATGATCCGGCTGGTTTTGGAACCATATCACCCGCAGTCGACCGGCGGGAGGCGGCTGTCTGAGGTAATCGATGATGGCGTCCCACGCCATAGGCCCATCACCTTTCACTGACTCCATCATAACGTTATCGGCCACCTTCTATCGCCACAAAATCTGTCGGCACCATATTAGCCTTGACACGAAAAAGTGGGTAGGGCGCCGGCCGCAACTCGCACTGGGCTCGCCCCGTGCGGAGATTGAGGAGATCGGATCTCACACGAGCGCGCCAAGAACATCGCCGCGGGCCGCTTCCTGTTTACCCCCGCCCCTGGCTCGGCCCGGAGGCCTGCCCGTCAAGGAGAGCGTCATAGTTCCGGAGCATCTGGGCCGCGATTCGCTCCGGCCTGAGGTAGTCCAATACCCACCGGCGCCCCGCCGCGCCCATTTCCTCGAGGCGGGCCTTGTCGCGCAGAGCCGCTGCGAGATCGCGCGCGACGGATGCCTCGTCCGTGCCTGTCAGAAATCCGGCGCCCGCACCCACAATCTCGCCCGCGGTGCCGACCTCCGGCGTCAGCAGCACCGGCGTGCCGCAGGCCAGTGACTCGGCGAACACCATGCCAAAATTTTCATGGCTGCTCGGAACGGCGAGAAGCGCCGCCCGGCGGTATAAGGCCACCTTCGCCGGTCCGCCCACCATGCCGACGAAATGGGCGCTGCGCGTGACCCCCGCTTGGGCTACGAGCCGCTTCATCCGCGTGACATAGCCGGCGTCGCCGCTCCCCGCAATGATAAGCTGCGCGCTCGGATTCTCGCGTAGCACGCCGGAAAATGCGGCGATCACCTGTGGCAGGCCCTTACCCGGGTGAATCCGTGAAAGGAACAGCACCCAGGGCCCGTCTGCGGCCACCTGCGGGAAATATTTCAAGCGCCTCGTCCCGGCTCGGCGGCTCCCGGTAGAACTCCTCCGCAGGGAATATCGGCACGACGAATTGCCGCACGCCCCCCGGCGCCCGTTTCGCCGCCAGCCTCTGCTCCGCCGCGGTGATGAAATGGATGGCACTCGCCCGTTTGAGCATGGGCCCCGTGAATGCGGCGTGGTAGACTGCCTTCCGCAGGCGGTTCTGGCCGATCGCCCAATCGGAGAGCATACCGTGCGGCGTGCACACGACCGGCTTCCCCAGGCCGCGGGCGGCGCGGGCGGCAATGATCAGCAGTGGATCCCAGACGCCGTGCACGTGCACGATGTCCGCGCCGGCGACGTGCTCGGCGATGTCACGCTTGGTGCGCCCGACGAGGCCGGGCAAGCCCGCCTTGGCCACATGCGTCTTGACGCGCTGGACCGCGCCGTCGCCGTCCGGCGGGTCCGCGTCGCAGCAGAGCACCTCGGGTTCGGCGCCCAAGTCCCGCAGACGTGCCACCGTCTCCTTTAGCGCCAGGACCGGTCCGCCTGCGGCCTGGCGAAACGAGCTGATAACGTGCAAAATCCGCAAGGGAGACTCCTGTGCTAAAACGCCAAACGTATTGCGGCGGGAAGGCAGGCGGCGGCCGCGTCGGCGGGGACCGTAAACGTTTTCCACCCACTGCCCGTCGCGCCTAACCGAGAGCGGGCCCTACGCCTCCGGGCGTGGCCTCTCCTTCACAACCCGCGCGGGGTTGCCGGCGACGATCGCCGCCGCCGGAACGTCGGCGACGACAACCGCCCTCGCGCCCACGACGCTGTTGTCCCCGATCGTGACCCCCGGCCCGATGAACGCGTCGGCGCAAACCCACACCCCCGAGCCGATCACAATCGGCCGCCGCAGTAGGGGCAGGTCACGCCGTTTATAGTCGTGCGTGCCACCGCAGAGGTGCACGTTCTGCGAGATGACCGTGTGATCGCCGACGCTCAGCCGCCCCAGGTTGTACACACGAACGCCGTCACCGAGGCAACTGAACTTCCCGACGGCCAGAAGCCACGGATGTACGACCCGCACCCCCGGACGGATGTTGCAGGTTGGATCGAGCTTGGCCCCGAACGCCCTCAGAAGGAACCGCCTCCAGCCGGGCATCCGCGGCAGTGACAGCCTGTAGAGCGTCGCCGAAACGATGCCCCATGCCGCGCGGCGCAGGTACTCGCTCCGCGTGTAGGGGAACGCCGCAGTCCGGTCAAGAGATTGGTAAAGCTTGGGGGCGGCCTCCCCGGCCTGCCCTGGGTCATCAGGCGCCATCGCGTGCTCCCTCCGCACGAAGCTCTGCTTCTGGCAGTTCGAGCGACAATTGCTCGCGTACCGCCTCGGCCAACGTCCTCCCGCCGAAGCGCATGGAGAACCGGACGCTGAAGACTTTTGCGTCCACCAGCGATCGATACCAGAAACCCTGGAAAAAGTGGAAGATCAGGCCCGGTGCCCCGTCTAGGAATCCCAGGAGCAGGAAATACCTGAAAAGGAAATAGGCAGGCGACCGGAGCAACGACGGCACCCGATAATAAAAATTTTCCTTCATCCATTTAACCCGTGCCGACTGCCCGGCCCCCAAGAGCCTGGCACCCTCCGCCCGCGGGCGGATCAGCAGGTTAAGCGCCTCGCGCGACGCGTACCCGTTATGCTTATCGATCCACCAAGTCAGGCCCCGCAGGCTGTCGTCGGCGAACCAGCCTTCGAGCCCCACCACCCGGCCGGGGCCGGGGATTATCCGCTCGTCCATCCAGGCAGAATCACAGCGGGCCTGGCCTCGGCGGAACACCCGCAGCAGAGCCTTGCGACCGACCCCGCCGTGGGTAATCGGGCGCCCCATGAAATACCGCCGCAACGGTACCGCGAGGGCGACGACGTCCCGCGGGAGGCTGCCAAGCTTTTCCAACAGCTCCGCCCGGAGCCCATCGGAAAGCCACTCGTCCGCGTCCAGCCGCATGATCCAATCGGTCGCCACGGGGCAATGGTCGAGGGCCCAGTTAAGCTGGGTGGCGTGGTTCACCCACGGGTTCTGCAGAACCACTGCACCGGCGCGTTCCGCAATCTCCCGCGTCCTGTCGTTTGAGCCGCAGTCGACAACGAACACCTGCCGTGCGACGGCCGAGGCGCTCCCGACCGCCCGTTCAATATGCATCTCCTCGTTAAAGGTGAGGATGATCACCGAGAGACTCGGCCTGAGTTCCGACGCCATGCCGCACAAACCCCTGTCGGGCGCAGCACGCCCGGCAACCACGCGCCGCTGCGTCCCGAGCAGGATTCTACCCCAGGGTTGTCGGGGCTCCAAGGGCTCGAGAATGCCCGCCTGGGCAAGGGCGCGGATATTTCCCTGGCGACAGCCATTCAGTGCGGAGGGGATCACCGACGGCAGTGCATCTCGGCCAAAGCGGCCGAGCACGCCCGCTTCAAAACTTGCCGCACCCGGACGGGACGGATACCATTCCACTAAGTATTAGAGGAGCCAAATAATGGGCCTTGACCGCGCGGCAGCCCGGTCCTTGGAGCGGGTTGCTGAGAGAATATCGACATTGGGCCGATACCTCGGCGACCCGACGATGCGCGCCCTCCGTCGGAAGGGCCTCCCGCTAGCCGGCTATGGCACACTGAGGCGGCCTTGGCTGAGGGATTTTGGCTTCCGCACCATCTTGGACATTGGTGCGAATGACGGGCAGTTCGCGGCCGCCGCACATGCTGTCTTCCCCGATGCGGCGATATACTCCTTTGAGCCGATTCCCGATTGTTTCGCGAAGCTCACCAAAACCATGGCCGGCGTCCCGAATTTCAAGGCCTTCAACCTGGGGTTGGGCGCGGCCTCCGGCGAGATGCAAATCAACCGATCAGATTTCTCCCCGTCCTCCTCATTCCGCCCGATGGCCGGGCTGCACAAATCAGCCTACCCGCACACCGCGCACTCTGTTCCGCTCACGGTCAGGGTCGAGACGCTTGACGGCGTGGCAAAGGGGCTCGAACTCGCGGAGCCGCTGCTCGTCAAGATGGACGTTCAGGGGTACGAGGACCAGGTCCTAGCGGGGGGCGGCGACACCGCTCGTCGAGCCGCCGCGATCATCACGGAAGTGAGCTACGAGACGCTTTACGACGGCCAGCCGCTCTTCGACGCAATTTACCGCGCGATAACAGGCATGGGGTTCCTTTACAAGGGGAGCTTGGAACAGACAGAGGATAACGCCGGCCGGGCGCTGTTCGCGGACGGGATATTTGTGCGGCGGCGAGCCTGAGCCTCGATCCGGCCCCGGCCGGTGCCGGCCCATGGGCAGGGGGCCTCGCTGGCTTGGCTACGAGACACGGATCGCGCCATCGCCCAGAATGGCCGAGGGCTCCATCTCCAGACGCCCGCGAATCAAACGGCCGCAAGATTTTGTGCAGACGGTGGATGCGCTTAGCGCCGGTGGCGACGTCGAGAATTCCGCTGTGTTCCTCTGCCCGCCACCGATTCATGCAGGGCGGCGTTGGATCTAGTGAGGCAGGGCGTCACGGGGTGGATGTTCCGAAGTGGGGATGCGGCCAATCTGCAACGCGTGCTCTTGGCGGCATCTGGAACCCCGGATGCCATACGGCGTGCCTCTGTCGCCTGCCCTGGGAATTTTTGGCGGTGGCATGCCCTCTATGCGCCGTTAGCGGCTTTCCCGGACCTGTCAAGGCGGTTTGCCGCCGGCCAAAGGTCGAGCGGCCCTTACCCCTAAGGGCCAGTGCAAAAATAACTCCGTGTTTTTTAACAGCGAGTCGTGTATACTCGAAGGTGTCAATGGATTGACGAGGAGTATAACAAGATGCAGGAAGCGTCTATTCATCG